>CAZTPD010000162.1:0-4830 GCA_964614625.1 uncultured Sphingosinicella sp.
TGTTCGACGATCCGATCGGCGGCCGCAGCCTGACCGAGTTCGCGCTGGAGGCGCGGGTACGGGCCGGCAATTTCGGGATCGTGCCCTTCGTCGACGGCGGCAACATCTCGACCTCCTCGCTGCCGCAATTCGACAATCTGCGCTTCGGCGCGGGGATCGGCGTGCGCTACCACACCCGCTTCGGGCCGATCCGGCTCGACGTGGCGACGCCGATCAACCCCGCGCCGGGCGATCCGCGCGTGGCGGTCTATGTCTCGCTCGGGCAGGCCTTCTGACGATGGCCGAGGCCGCGCTCGATCCCCAGGCGGAGCCGGTGGAGGACGCGCCCGCCGCGCCGCGCCGGGGCGCGCGCTACTGGCTCGGCGCACTGGCCAAGTTCCTCGTCGGCGCGGCGATCGCGCTGCTGCTCGCCGCCGCCGCGCTGATCGCCTTCCTCGACACCGGGCCGGGCCACCGCTTCATCGTCGACCGGATCGCGGCGATGTCGCCGGATTCGGGGCTGCGCATCCGGATCGGGCGGATCGACGGGTCGATCTGGCGGCGCACCCAGCTGCGCGACGTGCGGCTCTACGATCCCGACGGCCTGTTCGCGGAATCGGCGGCGATCGACATGGACTGGCGGCCGATCGATTTCCTGTGGAACAGCCTGCGCATCCACGCCCTCGAGTCCGATCTCGTCATCCTCCACCGGTTGCCGGAGCTGATCCCGTCGCCCGAGCCGAGGCCGATCCTGCCCGATTTCGATATCCATATCGGCCGGCTCGACGTGCGCCAGCTGCGCATCGGCGAGGCGGTGACGGGGCGGCAGCGGGTCGGCAGCCTGTCCGGCGAGGCGGAGATAAGGCGCGGGCGGGCGCTGATCGGGCTCGACGCGGCGATCCGGGGCGGCGGCGACCGGGTGCGGCTGCGCATCGATGCCGAGCCGGACCGCGACCGCTTCGACATCGAGGCGCATGTCCGCGCGCCGGAGGACAGCGTGGTCGGCGCGCTGATCGGCACGGCGCGGCCGATCGCGCTCGACATAAGCGGGGAGGGGACGTGGACCCGCTGGGCGGGCGCGGCGCGGCTTGATGTGTCGGAGCGGCGCACCGCCGACCTGCGGCTCACCATGGACCGGGGCGCGCTGGGGCTGAGCGGCTGGGCCGCGCCCGCGCCGTTCCTGAACGGCAAGCTCCAGCGGCTTTCCAGCCCGCGCATCCTCGTCGAGGGGCGCGGCAATCTGGCGAACCGGCGGCTCGGCGGGCGGCTGTCGCTGCGCTCGGCGGCGCTGCGGCTGGACGCGCGCGGCACGATCGATCTCGGCGCCAGCCGCTACGAGGGCGTGCAGATCGCCGCCGATTTGCTGCGCCCGCCGGCTTTGTTCCCCAACATGACCGGGCGCGATGTGCGGATGACGGCCCTGCTCGACGGACGCTTCGGGCAGGCGGGCTTCACCTATCGCCTGACCGCGCCGCGCATCGCGTTCGACGACACCGGGTTCGAGGAGGTGCGGGCGACCGGGCGGGGGACGCTGACCGGCTGGCCGGTGACGATCCCGCTGCTCGCGACGGCGCGGCGGGTGACGGGCGTGGGCGACGTGGCGGGGGGCATCCTCGCCAATCTGCGGCTGGAAGGGTTGCTGCGGCTCACGCCCGAGCGGCTGAGCGGCGAGCGGATCGTGCTCAGCTCGGACAAATTGCGCGGGTTGGCGGGCCTCAGCGTGGACCTGCGGACGGGCGAATATGCGGTGACCGTCAATGGCGGGATGCAGCGTTACGAGATTCCGGGCTTCGGCGTGGTGGATGTGTTGTCTGAGCTGCGCGCTTTGCCGGGGCCAGGCGGGCGCGGGACGATCGTGCGCGGGCAGGCGCGGGCCTGGGTGCGGCGGATGGACAATGCGTTCCTCGGCTGGGTGACGGGCGGGCTGCCGCAGCTCGACACGCAGCTCGAGCGCGGCACGGACGGGGTGATCCGCTTTACGAACCTGCGCATCGCCTCGCCCAACCTCGCGCTGGCGGGGGAGGGGATGCGGCGGCGCGACGGCACCTTCCTGATCGAAGGGACGGGGCGTCATGAGGATTACGGGCCGCTGCGTCTGACGCTGGACGGCGAGATCGACCGGCCGCGTCTGGCGATCGCGCTGGAGCGGCCGGTGGACGCGCTCGGGCTCAGGGACGTGCTGCTGAATCTGGAGCCGACCGAGGCCGGGTTCGACTGGCGCGCCGAAGGGCTTTCCGCGCTGGGGCCGTTCACCGGCAACGGCGCGATCCTGCTGCCGCGCGGCCAGCCGGCGATGATCCGGGTCGCGGCGCTCGACGTGTCGGGCGCGCGGGCGCGGGGCGGGCTGCGCTCCGATCCGGGCGGGTTCACCGGGCTGCTCGACGTGACCGGGGCGATGACGGGGCGGCTCCAGTTCAACCCCGTCGGCGGCCGCCAGCGCATCGCGGTGAACCTCGCCGCCGACGATGCCAGCTTCGCCGGGCCGCCGCCGATCGCGGTCCGGCGCGGGCGGATCGACGGCGTGATCCTGCTCGATCCGGCCGGCACCTCGGTCGAGGGCACCGCGTCGCTGCGCGGGCTGAGCCGGGGCGGGATGCAGATCGCCAATCTCGACGCGCGGGCCAGCCTGCGCGGTGGGACGGGACGGATCGAGGGGCGGATCGCCGGATCGCGCGGGCGCGACTTCGCGCTCGATCTCGCCGCCGACGTGGCGCCGGGACGCTATCGCGTCACCGGACGCGGCACGCTGGACGGGCGGCCGCTGGAGCTGACCAGCCCGGCGGAGCTGACCGCCACGGAGGGCGGCTGGCGGCTGGCGCGGAGCGAATTCCGTTATGCCGGCGGCGAGGCGAGCCTGGCCGGGCTGTTCGGCGAGCGGACCGAGATCGACGCGCGGCTGGAGGCGATGCCGCTCGCCGTCATGGACATCTTCTATCCCGATCTGGGGCTGGGCGGCGTCGCCTCGGGCGTGCTGCGTTATGCCGCGCCCGCGCCCGGCGCGGCGCCGAGCGGGGAGGCGAATCTCAGGATACGCGGGCTGACGCGGGCCGGGCTGGTGCTCTCGTCGCGGCCGGTGGACATCGGCGTCAATGCGCGACTGGCGGGGGCCAATGCGGCGGTGCGCGCGGTGGCGGTGAGCGAGGGGCGGACGGTCGGGCGGGCGCAGGCGCGCTTCTCCCCGATCGGCGCGTCGGGCGACCTCATCGACCGGCTGTCGCGCGCGCCGATGCGGGCGCAGGTCCGCTATGCGGGGGCGGCCGACACCTTGTGGCGGCTGACCGGGATCGAATTGCTCGACCTTTCCGGCCCCGCCGCGATCGCCGCCGACATGCGCGGCACGCTGGAAAGTCCGGTGATCGCCGGATCGGTGCGGACGCGCGGGGCGCGGCTGGAAAGCGCCGTCACCGGCATGGTGATCGACAATCTGGAGGCGGCGGGACGGTTCGACGGATCGGAGCTGCGGATCGAGCGGTTCAGCGGGCGCAGCGCGGGCGGCGGGACGGTGGCCGGCTCGGGCGCGCTCGACTTCGCCGGGGCGCGGGGCGTGGGGATGCGCTTCGACGTGCGGGCGGACGGGGCGCGGCTGCTCGACCGCGACGACATCCGCGCCGCCGTGACCGGCGACCTCGCCATCCGTTCGGACGGCGAGGGGGGTGAGATTTCCGGGGCGGTGCGGCTGACGGAGGGGCGCTTCCGGCTGGGCAGCGCCACCGCCTCGGCGCAGGTGCCGCGCCTCAACGTGCGGGAGATCAACCGCGCGGACGACCTCGGCCCCGTCGCGCGGCGCGTCTCGCCCTGGCGGCTCGCGCTCGACGTCAGCGCGCCGCGCAACATGGCGGTGACCGGCCTCGGCATGAACAGCGAATGGCGCGCCGAGGTGCGCGTCGCCGGCACCGTCACCGAGCCGCGCATCACCGGCGACGCGATGCTGCTGCGCGGCACCTACGATTTCGCCGGGCGGCGCTTCGATCTCATCCGGGGCAATATCGAGTTCCAGGGCGAAAGCCCGATCAACCCGCGCCTCGACATCGCCGCCGAGGTGCGCGAGCGCGGGCTGAACGCGCAGATCCGGGTGACGGGGAGCAGCGAGCGGCCGGAAATCGCCTTCACCTCCATCCCCGCGTTGCCGCAGGACGAACTGCTCTCGCGCATCCTGTTCGGCACCTCGATCACCAACCTGTCGGCGCCGGAGGCGGTGCAACTCGCCTCCGCCGTGGCGAGCCTCAACGATCCGGGCGGCGGGCTCGACCCGATCAACGCGCTCAGGCGCTCGGTGGGCCTCGACCGGCTGCGCGTCCTGCCCGCCGACGTGACCCAGGGCATCGGCACCCAGCTCGCCGCCGGAAAATATTTCGGCCGGCGCGTCTATGTCGAGGTGGTGACCGACGGGCGCGGCTATTCGGCGACGACGATCGAATACCAGATCACCCGCTGGCTCTCGCTCCTGTCGTCCATCTCCACGATCGGCCGGGAAAGCGCGAACGTGCGCGTGTCGCGGGATTATTGAGGAGGCCGCGCGCCGGAGAAGCCCCGGCGCGCGGCGCATTCCTCACGAGCTGTAGTACATGTCATATTCGACCGGGCTCGGCGTCGTCTCCCAGCGGAGCTGCTCTTCCCATTTCAGTTCGGCATAGGCCTCGATCTGGTCGGCGCTGAACACGTCGCCCTTGGTGAGGAAGTCGTGGTCGTGGTGCAGCGCGAGCAGGGCTTCGCGCAGCGAGCCGCACACGGTGGGCACCTCGGCCAGCTCCTGCGGCGGCAGATCGTAGAGGTTCTTGTCGATCGGGTCGCCCGGATGGATGCGGTTCTGGATGCCGTCCAGGCCCGCCATCAGCAGCGCCGAATAAGCGA
>CAZTPD010000163.1:0-4824 GCA_964614625.1 uncultured Sphingosinicella sp.
TGCTGAACGGCACGAATATGGCCGAGCGGCGGCAGGACTTCATCGCCCGGTTCGACTGGGTCCGCACCGGCCTGATGTTCGAGCCGCGCGGGCATGACATGATGTCGGGCGGCTTCCTCTATCCGCCCGCCGCACCGGAGGCCGATGCCGGCATCCTGTTCATGGAGACGAGCGGCTGCCTGCCGATGTGCGGCCACGGCACGATCGGCATCGTGACCTTCGCGCTGGAGCATGGCCTGATCGCGCCGCGCACGCCGGGGCACCTGACGCTCGAAGTCCCGGCGGGGACGATCGGGATCGACTATGCCCGGGCGGGGGCGAAGGTGACGTCCGTCAAGATCCGCAACGTCCCGGCCTATGTCGCGGCGCGGGACATCGAAGTCGACCTGCCCGGCTTCGGCCCGCTCACCGTCGACATCGCCTATGGCGGCAATTTCTACGCGATCGTCGAGCCGCAGGGCGCCTATGCCGGCCTCGACGATCTCGGCGCGGCGCGGATCGTCGAGCTGAGCCGGGCGCTGCGCGCATTGCTGCGCGAGGCGCACGAGCCCGTCCATCCGCTCGATCCCACCATCCGGGGCGTCAGCCATATCCTGTGGGCGGACAAGCCGAAGGGCGAAGGCGCGGACGGGCGCAACGCGGTCTTCTACGGTGAGCGCGCGATCGACCGCAGCCCCTGCGGCACCGGCACGTCCGCCCGCCTCGCCCACCTCGCCGCGAACGGGCGGCTGAAGGTCGGCGAGAGCTTCGTCCACGAATCCTATATCGGCAGCCGCTTCACCGGCCGGGTCGAGGCCGAAACCGACATCGGCGGCATCCCCGCGATCGTCCCGTCGATCGAGGGCGCGGCGGTCGCGACCGGGCTCAACACGATCTGGATCGACACCGACGATCCCTTCCACGCCGGCTTCACGGTGGTCTGAGCCCCATGCCCGCGCTCACCCCCCGCAGCCTGCCCGACCAACTCGCCGAGCGGCTGCGCGAGCGTATCCTTTCCGGCGCGGCCGCGCCCGGCGCGCCGATCCGGCAGGACGCGCTCGCCGCCGAGCTGGGGGTGAGCAAGATCCCGCTGCGCGAGGCGATGGCGCGGCTGGAGCAGGAGGGGCTGCTGCGCTCCGAGGCCAATCGCGGCTATTTCGTGCGCGAGCTCAGCGCCGGCGAGGCGCGCGAGGTCTATGCGCTGCGCCTCAAGCTGGAGCCCGCCGCCGCCGCCGAGGCCGCCGCTCATGCCGACGAGGCCGACCGCATCGCCGCCCGGGCCGCGCTCGACGCGCTCGACCGCGCCATCGCCGCCCATGGCGAAGGCACCGGCGCGCTCAACCGCGCCTTCCACCTCGCCCTGGTCCGGCCGGGGCGGCAGCTCGTCACGCTGGAGATCGTCGAGCGGCTGCACATCCTGTCCGAACGCTATGTGCGCAAGCATCTGGAGCCGCACGGGCGCGACACCCGCGCGAACCGCGAGCATCGCGACCTGCTGGCCGCCTGGCTGGCGCGCGACGGCGGAAAGGTCGCTTCGCTGCTCCACGCGCATATCGCCCAGACCCACGACGATCTGGAGCGGCAGCTCGACACATAAAGCACACCAAGGGGAGGACAGCGGATGGAGCGATCGTTCTGGGGGCCGGTCAAGCCGATCATAACCGGCGGCGGCATCGACGCGGAGCATCGGCTGCGCAAGACGCTGAGCTGGCCGCATCTCGTCGCGCTCGGCGTCGGCGCGATCGTCGGCACCGGCATCTATGCGCTCACCGGCGTCGGCGCCGAGCGCGCCGGCCCCGCCGTCATCCTCGCCTTCGCCATCGCCGGCGCGGTCTGCGCCTGCGCGGCGCTCGCCTACGCCGAGCTGGCGACGCTCATCCCCACTTCGGGCAGCGCCTATACCTACACCTATTCGGTGGTCGGCGAGATGGTCGCCTGGGTCGTCGGCTGGAGCCTCATCCTCGAATATTCGGTGGCGTGCAGCGCGGTGGCGGTGAGCTGGGCGGCCTATCTGGTCGGCTGGCTGCAATCGGCGGGGATCGCCCTGCCCGCCGCCTTGCTCGCCGGACCTCACGCGGGCGGCCTCATCAACCTGCCCGCAATGCTGGTGGCGCTCGCCATCGCCGGGCTGCTGATCGCCGGCACGCGCGAGAGCGCGACGGTCAACATCGTCCTGGTCGTCATCAAACTCTCGGCGCTCGCCGCCTTCGTGCTGATCGCCCTGCCCGCCTTCAATTCCGGCAACATGACGCCGTTCATGCCCTACGGGTTCGGCAGCACGGTCAGCCCCGACGGCGCGACGCGCGGCGTGATGGCGGCGGCCGCGATCGTCTTCTTCGCCTTCTACGGCTTCGACGCGATCGCGACGGCGGCGGAGGAGACGAAGAATCCGGGCCGCGACCTCAAGATCGGCATCATCGGATCGATGGCGCTGTGCGTCACCATCTACATGCTGGTCGCGATCTCGGCGGTCGGCGCGGTCCATTATAGCGGCATGGCGGATTCGGCCGAGCCGCTCGCCTTCGTGCTGCGCGCGCTGGACCAGCCGATGGCGGCCTGGCTGATCGGCCTCGCCGCGCTGATCGCCCTCCCCTCCGTCATCCTGGTGATGATGTACGGGCAGAGCCGCATCTTCTTCGTGATGGCGCGCGACGGGCTGCTGCCGCGCCGCCTGAGCCAGGTCTCGCCGCGCACCGGGACGCCGATCGTCATCACGGCGGTGACGGGCGTGTTCGTCGCCGCCGTCGCCGGCTTCTTCCCGCTGGCGGAGATCGCGGAGCTGGCCAATGCCGGCACGCTCACCGCCTTCATCGCGGTCGCCGCCTGCATGATGATCCTGCGCCGCACCCGGCCGGACCTGCCGCGCGTGTTCAAATGCCCCGCGCCCTGGCTGGTCGGCACGCTGGCGATCGTCGGCTGCCTCTATCTGCTGTCCAGCCTGCCGGCGCTGACCTTGCAGCGTTTCGCGATCTGGAACCTGATCGGCGTGGGCATCTATTTCGCCTATAGCCGCTGGCACAGCCTGGCGCGGCGGGACCATCCGGTGACGGGGATCTGAATCTGGAGTCTGGACCAATCCGTCACCCCGGCGCAGGCCGGGGTGACGATTGCGTATCTATATTTCCCCGGCCTCGGCCGCCAGAATCCGCACGCCAAAGACCGGACCGCAGCGGTCGCGGTCGGTGGCGGGGCGGAAACGGATCGTCACGCGCTCCCTGCCGCGCGTCAGCGCCTCGGGGATCGGGTAATCGACCTCGAAGAACTCGCCCGGCCGCGCGCCGTCGAGCCGCTGGGTGGCGATCCGTTCGCCCTCGATGAGGATGTCGAACAGCTTCGCCCGCTCCTCGCCCCAATAGGTGGCCTGGAGGATGAGCGAGCCGGGGCGCACGCGCGCGGTGAACTCGAAATAGCCGTGGTTGCGCGCGTCGCGGCCGTGGCGGCCGCGATAGGTGACGGGATAGGAATTGTCGGCGGTGAGGCCGGCGTCGCGCTCCGGCTGCATCTCGCCGAGATGGATGACGTCCACCGATCGCGCGGCGAGGGCGCGGCGGCGCGCCTCTGCGGTGGCCAGCGCCGCCTGCTCGCGCTCCCAGCCCGCCGCGTCGAACGCGCGGAAATAGACGGCGGTGCGCCGGTCGCGCTGCGCGAAGAAGGGCGCGAAGGCCAGATCGCCGGGACGGCCGATCCCTTCGGTGCGGAACCGCCCTTGCGCCGCATCGACGGGCACGAAGCCGGACAGCAGGTCGGCCGCGACGAGCGCCGGCGCCGGTCCCTCGAACGACCGGTCGGTCGGCCCCAGATCGGCGGCGAGCACGACCGGGCCGTGCAGCAGCGCGATCGTCGAGGGATCGTCCACCGTCGCCTCGCTGCGCAGCCGCATCGGCAGGTCGAGCGTCACCGTGTCGCCCCGCCGCCAGCGCCGCCGCAGCACGAAATAGCCGTCCGTCGCGGCGATCTCCCGCGCCGCGCCGTTCACCGCCACCCGCGCGCCCGCGCACCAGCCCGGCACCCGCAAGGCCAGCGCGAACGCGCCGGGCCGCGCCAGTTGCTCCAACGTCAGCGTCACCCGCTCGCCGAACGGATAGGCCGTCTCCATCCACACCCGCGCCCCGCGCCGTTCCCAGCTCGCGACCGAGGGGATGTAGAGATTGGCGATCAGCACATCCCCGCGCCCGCTTTCGCCGTCCCACCAGATCGAATCGCCATGCTTGGCGTGGCTCTCGATGCCGCTGCCGACGCAGCACCAGAAGCTGTCGAACGGCCGCGAGAAGCTGCGGTGCGTGCCCGACATCAGCGGCACCATATAGGCGAACATGCCGGTCGCCGGGTCCTGGTGCGCCATGATGTGATTGAGATGGGCGCGCTCGTAATAGTCGAACAGGCGCGCCTCCGGCCGCCAGCCGTAGAGATGCCGGGTCAGCTTCAGCATGTTGTAGCTGTTGCAGCTCTCGCAGGTCTGCTCGGTGATGTGGCGCGAGACGGTGCGCGGCGCGGGGAAATATTCCCGGTCGGCATTGCCGCCGATCACATAGCTGTAGTCGCGCACCACGATTTCCCAGAAGAAGCGCGCGGCGGCCGCATGGCCGGGATCGCCGGTCAGCTCGTGCAGGCGGGCGAGGCCGATCAGCTTGGGGATCTGGGTGTTGGCGTGAATCCAGGGCAGCACGTCCCGCCCCTCGCTCAGCGGATCGAGGATGCGGCGGTGGCGCAGTCGTTCAGCGAGGCGCAGCCAGCGCGGATCACCGGTGCGGGCGTGCAGCTCCGCGAAGCTCTCGTTGATCCCGCCATGCTCGCAATCGAGCACCTGCTGCACCTGATCGTCGTCGAGCGCGGCGAAGACCCGGT
>CAZTPD010000164.1:0-4814 GCA_964614625.1 uncultured Sphingosinicella sp.
GGCTCTCGGCAAAAAATATGCCGTCGCGAGAGTCGCTGACGAAAGCAAGCCGAGGACAACGTAAACTGCGATCTGGCTTTCGGAAATCGCGGTGTGAAATACAGAGGCCACAGCCAACAAGAGTATGCACGCGGCAGACGAGAAAAGGGCCGATAAGCGGATGGTGCGAGACCTCATTTTGACTTCGTATCCACCCTGATTTCCGATTTCCACCACCCATAGCGGACATTCATGCAGAGGCACGACCGCCGCCTGAGCTTGCGCCGGGCCGCGCAACGGTCTAGGCACCCGCTCAGTCACTTGGGGAGTAGCCGCCGCGCCGATGCGCGGAACTCCGCGTCAACATGCTCGGCCGAGAGGCCGTGGCGCGGAGTGATCGGGATGCCGATCGGGCGAGACCAATGGCGTCGCACCCCGTCTTGCCGGGCGGGGGTCGCGATGTCGTTGGATCACGCCGCCCGGCCGGAGTTCGTCCCTTGGAAGCCTTCCTCGCCTCCACCTTCGTCGTCGCGCTCGCCGAGATGGGCGACAAGACCCAGCTCCTCGCCATCGTGCTCGCCGCGCGCTTCCGCAAGCCCGTGCCGATCATCCTCGGCATCCTCGCCGCCACCCTCGCCAACCACGCCATCGCCGCCTTCGCCGGCGCGCAGGCCGCCGCGATCCTCGACGGCGGCTGGTTCCGTTACCTTATCGCCGCCTCGTTCATCGCGATGGGCCTGTGGCTGCTGGTCCCCGACAAGCTGGACGAGGCGGAGGCCAGGCCCGCCCGCTTCGGCGCCTTCCTCACCACCACGATCGCCTTCTTCCTGGTCGAGATCGGCGACAAGACGCAGGTCGCGACGATCGCGCTCGCCGCCCGCTACGAAGCGGTGATCGCGGTCACGGCCGGCACCACGCTCGGCATGATGCTCGCCAACGTCCCCGCCGTCTTCCTGGGCGACGCGCTGCTGAAGAAGGTGCCGATCCGCCTGGTCCACGCCGTCGCCGCCGCCTTGTTCATCGCGCTCGGCGGGCTGATGCTGGCGGGGCTGATCCTCGGCTGGGGGTGAGCCGGTGAAGCGCGCGGTTGCGGATCGGGACGATTCCCGCCAGACACGGGCCGGTATGAAGGCGGGGGGCATAACTCTTTGACAATGAACGTGCTCACGGCGATCGCCGAGAACTGGCGGGCCGAGCTGGGGCTGCTCATCCTCGCCTTGATGTTCGTCGCCTTCGTGCGCGAGCGTTATCCCCCCACCATCGTCGCCGTGCTCGGCGTCTGCGCGTTCCTGGCGACCGGCCTGCTGGACGGCGATGCGCTGCTCCAGTCGTTCGCCAATCCGGCGCCGCTGACGATCGGCGCGATGTTCATCCTGTCCGCCGCGCTGATGCGGACCGGGACGCTCGACGTGGTGGGGCGCTGGATCGTGGCGCGCGCGAAGGAGCATCCGATCCGCGCCACGATCGAGCTGGTGCTCGGCACCTTCGCGGCGGCGGCGTTCATCAACAACACGCCGGTGGTGATGATCATGATCCCGATCGTCCTGCGGCTGGCGGCGGCGATCAGCGTGTCGGCGAAGAAGCTGCTGATCCCGCTGTCCTACCTCGCCATGCTGAGCGGCACGCTCACTTTGGTCGGCACCTCCACCAACCTGCTCGTGGACGGCGTCGCGCGCGAGCAGGGGCTGGCGCCGTTCGGCATCTTCGAGATCACGCCGATCGGGATGCTCGTCGCGCTGGCCGGCACGATCACGCTCGTCATCCTCGGCCCGTTCCTGCTGCCCGCCGGCGAGACCGATCCGTATCACAGCCCGGACGACGAGCCCTTCCTGAGCGAGGTCAGGATCGGCAAGGACAGCCCCTTCGTCGGCGAATTCATCGCCGACGTCCCCGAACTGAAGCGGCTGCGCATCATCGGCCTCAATCGCGCCGGGCAGCGCAGCGAGGTGCCCGAGCGGCCGCTCGCGGTGGGCGACCGCCTGATCGTGCGCCTCACCCTCGCCGAGCTGATGACGCTGCACAAGGCGAAGACCACCGAGGTCGGCGCGACGATGATGGGCAATCTGGCGCAGGATTCGGAGACCGTCATGGAAGCGACGATCGGCCCCAGCCATCCCAGCATCGGCCGGATGATCCGGGAAATCCCCTTCCTCAACACCAATCCCCTGCGACTGCTCGGCATCACCCGCCACGGCCACCTGCCCGGGCCGAGCCTCACCGAGGTCCGCATCCGGGCGGCGGACACCGTGCTGGTGGCGGGATCGCGCGACGCCATCCGCGCGCTCCACGAAAATCCCAACCTGATCGGCGTCGAGGAGACCGAGACGCGGGCCTTCCGCCCCACCAAGGCGCCGGTCGCGATCGGCGCGCTGGCCGCGGCCGTCCTGCTCTCGGCGCTCGGCATCGTGCCGATCATGATCTCCAGCCTGATGGCGATGGGCGTGGTGCTGGCGACGCGCTGCATCGACGCCGACGAGGCCTGGGCCTCGCTGAACGGCGACGTGCTGGTGCTGATCTACGCCATGCTCGCCGTCGGCGCGGCGCTCCAGAATGCCGGCAGCGTCTCGCTGATCGTCGACGCGCTTTCGCCCTGGATGGCGGGGCTCAGCCCCATCGCCCTGCTCTTCGTCGTCTATCTGTGCTCGAGCGCGCTCACCGAGGCGATCAGCAACAACGCGGTCGCGGTGATCATGACGCCGATCGCCATCGGATTGGCGACCGGCCTCGGCATCGATCCCAGGCCGCTGGTGATCGCGGTCATGTTCGCCGCCTCGGCCAGCTTCGCGACCCCGATCAGCTACCAGACCAACACCATGGTCTATGCGGCCGGCAATTACCGCTTCGTCGATTTCGTGAAGATCGGCCTACCGATGAACCTCGTCGTCGGTACGACGACCTGCGTGGCGCTGACCTACCTCTACTGACGCGCGGGGACCGGCCTCAGCCTTCGTCCAGCGCCACCAGGTCGCGCTTCACCTCGGCGAGCAGCCATTCGCGGAAGCGCTTGATCTTGGGCGCGTTGCGGCGGTGCTCCGCATAGACCAGCCAATAGCCCCAGCCGCGCGTCGACACCTGCGCGAAGGGCCTGACCAGCCGCCCTTCGGCGAGGTCGTTGCGCCAGAAGAAGGGGGTGAGCATCGCCATGCCCTGCCCCGCCATCGCGGCATGGCCCTCATGCGCCTGGAAGCCGAGGCGGATGCCCCGCTGGGGCAGCTTCTCCAGGACCGCGACCCCCGCCTCGTTGAGCCAGACCTCCCACCAGGGATCGTCGTCGCCGATCCGGGGGAGATCGAGTAGGTCGGCCGGCGCCAGCGCCTCGCCGCCGTGGCGGGCGAGGAAATCGGGGCTGCACATCGGGGTGAAGCTGATGCGGAAGAGCAGGTCCGCCGCGAGCCCCGGCCAGTCGCCATGGCCGGTGCGGATGCCGACATCGACCTCGCTGGCGGCGAAATCGGCCAGCCTGTCGTCGGTGAGGACGCGCACCGCCATTTCGGGATGGGCCATCTGGAACGCGCCCAGCCGCCAGGCCAGCCAGGTGTTCGCGAAGGTGTAGGACGAGGTAATCGTCAGCGTCGCCTCGTCCTCGGCGCGCAGCGCGGCGAAGGCGGCGTCGAGCATGTCGAAGGCGCGCCCCGTCTCGATCGCCAGCCGCCGCCCGGCGTCGGTCAGCGTCACCCGCCGCTTCTCGCGCGCGAACAGCGGCAGGCCGACCCGTTCTTCCAACAAGCGGATTTGATAACTGACCGCCGCCTGCGTCATTCCCAGCTCGGCGGCGGCCTTCGTGAAATTCTCGTGACGCGCGGCGGCATCGAAGACGCGAACGGCGGCAAGGGGCGGAAGACGGCGCATCGGCCGGTATCATAAGCACAACTTATCAACGGCGTCGAGTCTTTCGTTGGCACGAAAGGCCGCGACCGGCCATATGGATAGCATGATGATGCGGCCCGAAAGCGGAAGGAGACGGACGATGCGCGATGAACTGGATGCCCGGATGTGGAATAACGGCCACGATCGTTTCGCGCCGGCGATGGACGGCGTCATCGGCGGCGCGCTGCGTCTCGGCGCCTCGCGGGCGATCCGCCTGCCCGGCCAGCTCATCTCGCTGGTCGCCGCCTTCGGCGTGACCGTGCTGACGCTGGGCGCCACGATCGCCTGAACCCCCGACGAAAGACGAAAGGAGACCGACATGACCCTGTTCACTCAAAGCCTGGCGGCGCTCCGCCGCACACTCGCCGATCTCGGGACCGGCTTCGAACATCTTGCCCGCACCCGGTTCAGCGCGCCCTGGCGCGCGCCGGAGCGGTGCGGGCGCTGACCGGCTTTGCCTGACCGGCGCGGCGGTCTATTCCCCCGGGAATGCCGCCGCGCCGGAAAGTCCTTGCCCTGCCCCTGTTCCTGTCGCTAGCCGCTTTCTCGGTGGGAGAAGCTGGCGAGACCGGAGCGGCGCGCGGGGCGGACGGCCTGATGGTCTGGCCGGACCTGCTCGAACGCCCCCGGCACGCGCCCGATCGCGTCATCGCCTATGGCGATGATGCCCTCCAGGTCGTCGACCTGTGGCTCCCCGAAGGCCCCGGCCCTCATCCCACCGTGCTGATGGTCCACGGCGGCTGCTGGCAGACCGAGGTGGCCGACCGGCGGATCATGAACTGGATCGCCGACGATCTGCGCCGGCGCGGCCTCGCCGTGTGGAACATCGACTATCGCGGCGTGGACCGCGACGGCGGCGGCTATCCCGGCACCTTCCTCGACGCCGCCGCCGCCGCCGACGCGCTGCGGACCCACGCGGCGGCCCATGATCTCGACATCTCCCGCCTCGTCGCCACCGGCCACAGCGC
>CAZTPD010000165.1:0-4809 GCA_964614625.1 uncultured Sphingosinicella sp.
GTGCCCAAGCAGTTCGCGCTGCGCTCGCCCGAGCCGATCGCCTGCGTGATCGCGCCGCCGATGCACTATCTGTCGAAGGCGACGGCGCCGTTCGTCTGGCTGCTCGACCGCACCACCGCGCTCGTCTTCCGGCTGGTCGGCCTGAAGCGCGAATCGGCGGACCATGTCACCGCCGAGGATCTCCACATGGTCGTCGCCGAGGCGACCAATGCGGGCGTGCTCGACGAAAGCGAGCGGGCGATCATCTCCGGCGTCGTGCGGCTCGCCGACCGGCCGACCCGCGAGGTGATGACGCCGCGCACCGAGGTCGACTGGATCGACGCCGACGCGGATGCGGACGCGGTGCGCGCCGCCCTGCTGGCGACCGCGCACAGCCGGCTCCCGGTCGCGGAAGGATCGGTCGACAATCTGGTCGGTGTCGTCCAGGCGCGCGACATCGTGACCGCCTTCATCGAAGGCCGTCCGCTCGACCTGCGCGGCCTGATGCGGCCGGCGGCGGTCGTGCCCGACCAGATGGACGCGATGGACGCGTTCGACGTGCTGCGCACCGCCGAGGTGCCGATGGTCTTCGTGCACGACGAATACGGCCATTTCGAAGGGCTGGTGACGCCCGCCGACCTGCTGGTCGCGCTGGCCGGCGCCTTCGCGTCCGACCGCGACGAGGACACCGATCCGCCGCTCGTCGAGCGCGACGACGGGAGCTGGTGGGTGTCCGGCTCGGTCCCCGCCGACATGCTGGCCGACCGGCTCGGCCTGCGCCTGCCGGAGGATCGCGACTATGCGACCGCCGCCGGCTTCGCCCTGTCCGTGCTGAAGCACCTGCCGGAAGTGGGTGAGCGTTTCAGCGTCGACGGCTGGCGGTTCGAGATCGTCGATATGGACGGGCGCAAGATCGACAAGCTGCTCGCATCGCAGGCGACGCGCGCCCGCCGCGGCGCGGAGTGACGCCCGCCGGGATTGCCGGTGTTCGCTTTTTGTTCTAATTTCCGCGCATGTTCGATTTCGACTCGGACGCGATCGCGGAATGGAATGCGCGCCTTTCCCGGCATTTCGGACGGCTGATCGATCCGTCGCGCCGCGCGCCGGTCGGCCAGCTCGTCCGCTCGATGATCGGCGGGCGCACGCGGGACGAAGTGGCGCTCGGCGCCTATCGGCGGATCGGCCGCCGCTGGCCGCGCGCGGCCGATCTGGCGCGCGCCGAGGCGCCGGCGGTCGAGCGCGTCATTTCCGACGTGACCTTCGCCGACGCCAAGGCGCGCCACCTGCCGGCCGCGCTCGCCATGATCGGCGCGGACTTCCCGGACTATGCGCTGGCGCCGCTGGCCGCCGCGCCGGTCGAGCAGGCCCGCGCGCTGCTGGAGCGTTATCCCGGCGTCGGCCCGAAGGTCGCCGCCGCCACGCTGAACGCGAGCACGCTGCGGCGGCCGATCTTCATCGTCGACAGCCATGTCCATCGCGTCATGGTCCGCCTCGGCATCATCTCGGCGAAGGCGACGCCGCGCTTCGCGAGCGAGCTGGTGACGGCGTCCGGGCAGGCGCTGGGCGCGGACGGGCTGCTGGAGCTGTTCGCGCAGATGAAGCGGCTCGGGCAGACGTTGTGCCGGTTCGGCGCGCCGGCCTGCGCCGCCTGCCCGCTCGCGCCCTGCTGCCGGACGGCGCGGGGCGGACGGGGTTAGGCTTTGCCCCGATAAGATGAACCGTCACCCCAGCGAAGGCTGGGGTCTCAGCGGGAAGGGCCGCGCTTTTCCGGCCTGAGATGCCAGCCTTCGCTGGCATGACGAAAATAGTGTCGTGGCAGAGACCGCCCCTAACCCAGCTTGCCGAACTTCTCCTCGAAGCCGTCGATGTCGCCGCGGGCGAGATAGTCTGCCTGTTCGGCAACGCGGTCGCGGGCGAGGCGGCCCTTGAACGGGCCGAGCCGCTCGTCGAGATGGGCGAGCTCCGCTTCGTTCATCCCGGCGAGCTGGTCGAAGCGGTTGACGCCGAGCTCGTGGAGGCGGGCGATGAGCTTGGGGCCGACGCCCTTCAGCTTGCCGAGATCGTCGGGCGGGGCGCCGGCGCCGGGCAGCTCGCGATGCGCCTCCACGCCCAGCACCTCGCCCGCCACGTCGGCGGTCGCGGCCGCCGCGCTGTCGGTCACGGCATTGCCCTCGCCGCCGTCCGTGACGGGGGCCTTCACATAGGGGCGCTCGGTGGCCGCGACATAGGGCTCGCTCTCGCGCCGCTCGACGCGCGGCGGCTGCTTCTTCGGCCGCATCACCAGGAAGCCGAGGATCAGGACGGCGAGGACGGCGGCGATGATGCCGATCGTGGTGGTGTCGAAGGTCATGGCAGGCGCGCTTCCTTACAAAAAGTCATTTGCGTTTGCGGCGGCGGAACATCCACCAGCCGGTGACGAGGCCGATCGCGAAGGCGACGGCCAGAAGGGGCAGGCTGGACTGGGCGAGGGTCAGCATGGGCGGGGCCTCACAGGAAGCTCTCGCGCTTCGGCCGGAACAGCACCCAGCCGAGGCAGATTCCCAGCAGATAGGCGGCCGCGACGAGCAGCCAGGTTTCGACGAGCAGGGGGATCATGGTTCATTCTCCCAGCGGAAGCCGGAGACGCCGGGGATCGCCGCGATCCGGTCGTTGATGCCGGGGAACTCGCCCTGGCCCTCGCGCTGGAAATCGTCGGCGGGGCCGGCGAGGATCGCTGTCCGGCGCAGCGGATCGCGATCGAAGCGGACGGAGATGCCGGGCACCTCGGTGCGCACGATCACCGCGTCGGCCTGCGTCTGGAGGGACTCGACAAAGGCCTCGCCCTGCCCGAGCGGGCCGTGGCTCACCCAGCCGGCGGCCAGCGCCGCCGCGAGCCCGATCAGAAATTTGCCCCAGACCGGCATTGCGCCTCCCCAACGTTCGTGGCCGTCACAATATCCCAGCGCGGGCCGCGCGTCAGCCCTTCAGGCGGGCCGCTTCGCGCCAGCCGATGTCGCGGCGGCAGAAGCCGGTGGGAAAATCGATCGCGTCCACGGCGGCATAAGCGGCGGCCTGCGCCTCCGGCACCGTCGCGCCGCGCGCGGTGACGTTGAGCACGCGTCCCCCGTTCGCGACCAGCCTGCCGTCCGCCAGCGCGGTGCCGGCGTGGAAGACCCTGGCGCCGTCCGCCTCGGCCGCGTCGATACCGCCGATCGCGCCGCCTTTCTCGGGCGTGCCGGGATAGCCCTTCGCCGCCATCACCACGGTCAGCGCGGCATCGGCCGAGAAACGCGGCGGCGGGGCGGCGGCGAGCTCGCCCTTCGCGGTGGCGAGCATGAGCTGGAGCAGGTCGCTCTCCAGCCGCAGCATCAGCACCTGGCATTCGGGATCGCCGAAGCGGGCATTATATTCGACCAGCTTCGGCCCCTCCGGCGTCAGCATCAGGCCGGCATAGAGGATGCCCGAATAAGGCGTGCCCGCCTCGGCCAGGGCGCGGGCGGTCGGCCGGACGATCTCGTCCAGCGCGCGCGCCTCCAGCTCGGGCGTGAAGATCGAGGCGGGGCCGTAGGCGCCCATGCCGCCGGTATTGGGGCCGGTGTCGCCGTCGCCGACCCTTTTGTGATCCTGCGCCGAGCCGAAGGGGACGACCGTCTCGCCATCGACCAGAGCGAAGAAGCTGACCTCCTCGCCGGTCATGAACTCCTCGATCACCAGCTCGGCGCCCGCCGCGCCGAACGCGCCGTCGAACATCGTGTCGAGCGCGGCGTCCGCTTCCTCCGGCGTTGTCGCGATGATGACACCCTTGCCGGCGGCGAGCCCGTCCGCCTTGATCACGACCGGGAGGCCGAAATCGCCGAGCGCCGCTTCCGCCGCCAGCCGGTCGGTGACGCGGACATAGCCGGCGGTCGGGATATCGTGCTTCGCGCACAGATCCTTGGTGAAGCCCTTGGAGCCTTCGAGCTGGGCGGGGATGCGGTTCGGGCCGAAGACCGGGATGCCGATCGCGCGCAGATTGTCGGCCAGCCCGTCCACCAAAGGCGCCTCCGGGCCGACGACGACCAGCCCGATCGACTGGCGGCGGCAATAATCGATCACCGCGCGATGATCGGCGGGATCGAGCGCGGCCAGCTCCGCCTCATCGGCGATGCCGGGATTGCCGGGCGCGGCGTAGAGCTTGCCGAGCAGCGGTGATTGCGCGAGCTTCCAGGCGAGCGCATGTTCGCGTCCGCCGGAACCGATGAGCAGAACATTCATGATTGACGATTACCCTCCGACCGACGGGCTCCTAGCAAGCGAGGCGCCGGGCGACAACGCGCCCGCCCTTTCGGTGTCGGAGCTGTCGTCGGCGCTGAAGCGCACCGTCGAGGGCGCGTTCGGCCATGTCCGGGTGCGTGGCGAGATTTCCGGCTTCAAGCGGGTCGCCTCCGGCCATTGCTATTTCACGCTGAAGGACGAGAGCGCCAATATCGACGCGGTGATCTGGCGCGGGCAGGCGGGATCGCTGCGCTTCCGGCCCGAGGACGGGATCGAGGTGGTGGCGACCGGCAGGCTCACCACCTATCCGGCGCGCTCGCGCTACCAGATCGTCGTCGACCGGCTGGAGCTGGCGGGGCAGGGCGCGCTGATGGCGCTGCTCGACAAGAGGCGGAAGGCGCTTGCCGCCGAGGGGCTGTTCGATCAGGACCGCAAGCGGCCGCTGCCGTTCGCGCCAAGGCGGATCGGCGTCGTCACCTCGCCGACCGGGGCGGTGATCCGCGACATATTGCACCGGCTGGAGGACCGCTTCCCGACCCATGTGCTGCTCTGGCCGGTGCCGGTGCAGGGCGAGGGCGCGGCGGAGAAGATCGCGGC
>CAZTPD010000166.1:0-4798 GCA_964614625.1 uncultured Sphingosinicella sp.
GTGCTCGCCGTCGGCATCGTCGTCGACGACGCGATCGTCGTGGTCGAGGCGGTGGAGAAGCATGTCCGCGCCGGGCTCAGCCCGCGCGACGCCGCGCATCAGACGATGCGCGAGGTGTCCGGCGCGCTGATCGCGATCGGGCTGGTGCTGGTCGCGGTGTTCGTGCCGACCGCCTTCGTCTCGGGCATTCCGGGGATCTTCTACCGCCAGTTCGCGGTGACGATCGCCGCCGCCACGGTGATCTCGCTGATCGTCTCGCTGACGCTGTCCCCCGCGCTCGCCGCCTTGCTGCTGAAGCCGCACAAGGAAGGCGAGCCGCACGCGCAGGGCAACCGCCTGCTGCGGCCGCTGCGCTGGGCGGGCGACAAGTTCAACCAGGGCTTCGACTGGCTCTCCGACCGCTATGGCTGGCTCACCGGCAGGCTGGTGCGCCGCGGCGCGCTCATGCTCATCATCTATGCCGGCCTGCTCGGCCTCACCGCCTGGCGGCTGGTGGCGACGCCCGGCGGCTTCATCCCGGCGCAGGACCAGGGCTTCCTGATCGGCGTCGTCCAGCTGCCGCCCGGCGCGTCGCTGGAGCGCACCGAGCGCGTCCTGAACCGGGTGCGCGAGGTCGCCTATGAAAGCGGCCAGGTGATCGATTCCGGCGCCTTCGCCGGTCTCGACGGATCGAGCTTCTCGCAGGCGTCGAACAGCGGCGTGATCTTCCTCAAGCTCCGGGACTTCAAGGAACGGCGCGGCGATCCCTCGCTCAGCGCGGACGGGCTGGCGGGCCGGCTCACCGGCGCGGTGGCGGGCGCCGAGGAGGGCGCGCAGGTCTTCTTCCTCTCCCCGCCGCCCGTCCCCGGGCTCGGCACCGGCAGCGGCTTCACGATGATGGTGCAGGACCGCGAGGGCGCGGGCTACGAGGCGCTCCAGGGCGCGACCTTCGCGATGATGGGGGCCGCGGCGGAGAACCCGAACGTCACGCAGGTCTTCTCGCTCTACAATACCGGCAGCCCGCGCATCGAGGCGGACGTGGACCGCGATCGCGCGCAATTGCTCGGCGTCCAGCCGGCGCAGGTCTTCGCCGCGCTCGGCACCTATCTCGGCTCCACCTACGTCAACGATTTCAACCTGCTCGGCCGCACCTTCCGCGTGACCGCCCAGGCCGAGGCGACGGCGCGCGACGACCTCGCCGATGTCGGCCGGCTCCAGGTGCGCTCGGCGAGCGGGGCGATGGTGCCGCTCTCCTCGGTGGCGACGTTCCGCTACGGGTCCGGCCCGGTCCGGGTGGTCCGCTACAACCTGTTCCCCGCCGCCGAGCTGCAGGGGCAGGCGGCGCCGGGCGTCTCGTCCGGAGAGGCGCTGCGGACGATGGAGGAGATGGCCGGGCAGGCGCTGCCGCAGGGCTTCTCCTACGAATGGACCGGCCTCGCCTTCCAGGAGCAGGCGGCGGGCAATACGGCGCTGCTGATCTTCTCGCTGTCGGTGGTGTTCGTCTTCCTGGTGCTGGCGGCGCAATATGAATCGCTCACCTTGCCGCTGGCGGTGATCCTGATCGTGCCGATGTGCATCCTGGCGGCGATGATCGGCGTCAACCTGCGCGGCTTCGACAACAATATCCTGACCCAGGTGGGCCTGGTCGTGCTGGTCGGCCTCGCCGCCAAGAACGCGATCCTGATCGTCGAGTTCGCGCGTCAGGGCGAGGAGGAGCACGGCATGGATCGCTGGGAGGCCGCGATCTATGCCGCCCGCACCCGCCTGCGCCCGATCCTGATGACCAGCTTCGCCTTCATCTTCGGCGTGCTCCCGCTCGCCATCGCGGTCGGGCCGGGCGCGGAGATGCGGCAGGCGCTGGGCACGGCGGTGTCGTTCGGCATGCTCGGCGTCACCATCTTCGGGCTCATCTTCACGCCGCTCTTCTACGTGCTGTGCCGCGGGATCGACCGCTTCATCCCGAGCAAGCCGCCGCGGGAGAGCCATTACCCGACCGCCTATGACGCCCGGCCCGGCGATCCGGAGCCCAGCGGCGAAGGAGCCCGCACATGACCCGCGCCCTGCTCGCCGGCGCCGCCGCGCTCGCGCTCGGCGCCTGCGCCGTCGGCCCCGATTATGTCGCGCCGACCCCGGCGCCGGCCGCCGGGGCGCCGTTCGCCTCCGGCCAGTCGCCCGCCTTCACCGGCGACGAGCCGCCGGGGCGCTGGTGGAGCCTGTTCGGCGATCCTTTGCTCGATTCGCTGGTCGAGCAGGCGCTGGTCAACAACACCGATCTGCGCGCCGCCGCCGCCAATCTCGCCCGCGCCCGCGCGGTGCTGCGCGAATCGCGCGCCGGCCTGCTGCCGTCCACCAACCTGACGGGCGGCGTGACGCACGGGCAGGAGCCGGGCGGGCCGACCGGCGAGGTCTTCGACGCCGGGCTCGACGTCGGCTATCAGCTCGATCTGTTCGGCCGGGTCCGGCGCGGCATCGAGGCGAGCCGGGCGGACGCGGAAGCGGTGCAGGCCGCCTTCGATCTCACCCGCGTCACCGTCGCCGCCGAGACGACCCGCGCCTATGCCGATGCGTGCAGCGCGGGCCGCCAGCTCGCCGTCGCGAACGAGACGCTGCGCATCCAGGAGCGGACCTTCGATCTCACCCGCCGGCTGTTCGAAGGCGGCCGCGCCACCGCGCTCGACACGAATCAGGCCGGCGCGCTGCTCGATCAGACCCGCGCCGCGATCCCGACGCTGGAGGCCGCGCGCGACACCGCCTTGTTCCGCCTCGCCGTGCTGACCGGCCGCCCGCCGGCCGAGTTCCCGCAAGAGGTCGCCGCCTGCGTCGCCGCGCCGACGCTCGCCGATCCGATCCCGGTCGGGGACGGCGCGGGCCTGCTCGCCCGCCGCCCGGACATCCGCGCCGCCGAGCGCGAGCTGGCCGCCGCCACCGCGCGGATCGGCGTCGCCACCGCCGATCTCTATCCCAGCATCAGCATCGGCGGCTCGGTGGGGACGACCGCGACCTCGTCGGGCAATCTCTTCTCGTCCGATTCCTTCCGCTTCGGCATCGGCCCGCTGATCTCGTGGAGCTTCCCCAACATCGCCGTCGCCCGCGCCCGCATCGCCCAGGCCGAAGCCTCGAACGAGGCGGCGCTGGCCCGGTTCGACGGCGCCTGGCTGAACGCGCTTCAGGAGACGGAAAGCGCGCTCACCCGCTATGCGCGCGAGCTGGACCGCCGCGCCGCGCTCACCCGCGCCCGCGACCAGAGCGGCGAGGCGGCGCGGATCGCCCGGCTGCGCTACCAGGCGGGGCGGGAAGGGTTCCAGGTCGTGCTGGAGGCGGAGCGCACGCTCGCCCAGGCCGACGCGGCGCTCGCCCAGTCCGAGGCGCAGCTCTCCGATCAGCTCATCACCCTGTTCCTCGCGCTCGGCGGCGGCTGGCAGGAATGAGTCCGGCCGGGATATTCTTCCTTCTGTTCGTGTATATGAAGAAGAATATTCCACCCGAAGCCGTGTGACGGGTTCATTCTTGCCGATGACTCCGGCGGTTCCTCCCGGGACTTGCGCCGGCTCGCCGCCTGCGACACTCTGTTGCGGCGCAGCAAGCGGAGATGTTTCGCTGGACGGGGAGAGCCGAGCTTGGCGAAGGCGCCGGAATTGCAGGGTCTGTACGACCCCCGCAACGAGCATGACTCGTGCGGGATGGGCTTCGTCGCGCATGTAAGGAACGAGGCGTCCAACGCGATCGTCGCGCAGGGCCTCCGCATTCTCGCCAATCTCGATCATCGCGGCGGCGTCGGCGCCGATCCGCTGATGGGCGACGGCGCCGGCTGCCTGATCCAGATTCCCGACGCCTTGTTCCGCGACTGGGCGGAAACGGCGCGCGTCAATCTGCCGAAGCCCGGCGATTATGCGGTGGCGATGTGCTTCCTGCCGCGCGACGAGGCGAGCCGGCAGGCGGCGATCGAGCGGTTCGAGCGGTTCATCCGGATCGAGGGCCAGGTGCTGGTCGGCTGGCGCGACGTGCCGGTCGACACGTCCGGGCTGGGCGCGGCGGTGCTCGAATCGATGCCGGTCATCGCCCAGGCGGTCGTGGCGCGCGGGCCGAACGTGAAGGACCGGGACGCGTTCGAGCGCAAGCTGCTCGCGATCCGCAAGCAGACCCAGAACCCGCTGGAGGCGGAGGCGCTGAAGCGGGATCTGCCGGGCCTCAGCGATTTCTACATGGCGTCCTTCTCGAGCCGGACTTTGGTCTACAAGGGCATGCTGCTGGCCACCCAGGTCGGCGATTTCTACACCGATCTCGCCAACCCGCTGACCGTCTCGGCGCTGGCGATGGTGCACCAGCGTTTCTCGACCAACACCTTTCCGTCCTGGCGGCTCGCGCACCCCTATCGCCTCATCGCCCATAATGGCGAGATCAACACGGTGCGCGGCAATGTGAACTGGATGAACGCGCGCCGCCGCACGCTCGAATCGCCCTTGCTCGGCGCCGATCTCGACAAGATGTGGCCGATCATCCCGCACGGCCAGTCGGACACCGCCTGCCTCGACAACGCGCTCGAGCTGCTGATCGCGGGCGGCTATTCGCTGCCGCACGCGATGATGCTGCTCATCCCGGAGGCCTGGTCGGGCGACGCGCGGATGGAGCCGAAGCGGCGCGCCTTCTACGAATATCATGCCGCCCTGATGGAGCCGTGGGACGGCCCGGCGGCGATCGCCTTCACCGACGGCCGCCAGATCGGCGCCACGCTGGACCGCAACGGCCTTAGGCCCGCGCGCTTCGTCGTCACCGACGACGATCTCGTCGTCATGGCCTCCGAATCCGGCGTGCTGCCGAT
>CAZTPD010000167.1:0-4795 GCA_964614625.1 uncultured Sphingosinicella sp.
GCCAAATACCTCAGAAACTCAGGATACGGTGCAGCCTGATGTCATCATGCTCTAGTTATGAGCGTGCGATGTCAGCGCAGTGTTGAGATAAGGCAGGAAATATCCTACATAAAGTTTGAGGCGGTCAACGCCGGGACACCCCAGAGCAGGCGCTGAGCTTGCAGGTCAGAGATGGCAATCATGGGCCGGGGGGCCGCCTCACTCTCCTCCAAATAGGCGCAACCAGTCGGTTAAATCCGCTGGCGCTACACCATCCTGTTGATGGGCTGCGATGCGTTCGGCGGTTGGGACTAGCTTGGCCCCGTAACTAAGGAAGTTCCCGTTGCGGGAATAGACCCGGTCCTTCAAAATCCCAGCGAAGCGAGGCTCTAAGTTTCCGTAATGATCTGGTTCGAGGGCAGCCCGCAATCCCGATACGGCTAGGTCGGCGAGCTGCAATCCGAAGCGTTGACCGTGATCGAAGGCTTCGACACCGTCAATGTCTATGACCGGCCAATGGATTTGAATGTCGGGGTCGTAAGTGCCCTTGAGAATGTTCAAATAATCCTGAAAATCCTCGTAGTTCATACCTCCGCGTCGGGAGAAAACAATTTTGACCCGGCCATCCCCCTCGGGCACGTAGCGGCGAAAATCTCGGCAGAGCCACGATAGGCGCTCGACAAGGTAGCGCGTCATATAGTGATAGAACTGGTTCTTCTCGATGTAGATGCCGTCGGGGATGACTGGCTTATGGGCGAACACCCCTGTCACGCGAAACGGACAGGCCCTGAGGCGCGTGATCGCCATTACGCGCTGGGCATGATCAAGGTCGGCGAAATGCAAGGGTTTGTGACGCTTGCGGGTCGGCAATTCCTCAATGACAGCCTTAGCGCAACCGACCATGTCTAGATCGCGGGAGAGCCTCCAAACAGTCGCCCCGAGAGCAAGCCAGTGCGACGGCCCACCTTCGCCTCCAGGTTGCCTGAAGCGACCTATCAGACCATCATCGCCGGACTCATCAATGTATGCTATATAGCTGTGTGTCATGCTGAAGCCTGAAACCGAGACCTACTCCGAAGCCGAAACGATAGCCCGGCGCGAGGCCACTCTAAAGCGAATGCTGGCAACGCCGCACAAGCCGCACAAGAAGCTGGGGAGCGAAACAAGGCCCGCTCCCCGAGGTTCTTAAGCGGCCTGACGATTGAACGGAGGCCTCAGACTATGACGCAATTCGGTTTCGATGCGCAGGCGTTCGCGCTGCGCCGAAAGGCCGCGAACGATCAGGACACATACGTGAGTAGCGCCAGCGAGCGCGCAGCTGGGCCAAGCATTGTGACCTTGGAGTCCGGCATTCAGGCGCTCGTTGAAATTGTCGGTTTCACCTACGTAGAGGGCGTGCCAGTCGCCATTTGCGGCCCTCTTGCAGAAGATATAGACGCCTCCGAGCTGCTTGAACGTGGTCCCGATGGGGTATGCTTCAAACGCGTATAGATTTCCCGACTGGCCGGGCCAGTGGATGTTGAAAACAGACATTGTTTTTACCTCATACGTTGCCGATGAGGTTGACCGTTTTCCCGAGAGAGCGTAGAGCAGGCCCGTGATCACGACCGCCCTCACCGGCGGTTTCCAAGATGGCCCGGTCGCTACCAACGGCCGGGCCAATTCTTTGGTTAACAGAATGTCGGTTCGGTGTCGAATCGAGTGCTACTTTGTTCCACAGCTTTTTGTGTAGAACAGGCTAGGAACGACTCCACCTCTTTCGTGGTTCGCCGATCACGCGCACTGTGACCTCGAACTTAGGCGGCGACCCGGTCAACCCGCCGATAGGTGAGGCGCTTACCTTCCATGCCCTTGAGCATGACGGCGGCGCGTTCGCCATCGGTCATGTCGCGGGTGTTATAGCGCAGATCGAATTCGCGGCAGTAGCGGCCAAGATGGGCTTCGCTCATGTGGTGATAGGTGCCGATCACGCCGCGCTTGAAGATGGAGAAGAAGTTTTCGGCGGTGTTGCTGTGCGCGAAGCCGCCCTTGCGGACATATTCACCAGCGGAGTGAATGACGCTGGTATGCCCGGTGAACTCGCGGCCGACGCGGGTATAGACCATGCTCTCGTCGGTCATGAGGTGCGAGGCGCGATCGACATTGGTGACGATCAGCGGGCGCAGGGTCTTGGCGTTGACGTTGGCGACGTGGAACGAGCGGGCATGGCCCTCGCGGTCCACTAGGGCGACAACGGCTTTCTTGGGGGCAGGCTTGCGGGTGGCGCGGTTGCGGGCCTTGCCGCCGACATAGGTTTCATCGGCTTCCACAACCTTGTTCGGACCGCCAAGGGGGCCATTGCCGACCGCGCCGTCCATAGCTTCGCGGATGCGATGGCAGAGGAACCACGCGGTCTTGTAGGTGACGCCCAACATGCGCTCCATTTGCTTCGCGCTCATGCCCTTCTTGGACGCGGCCATGAGGTGCGTGGCGAGAAGCCATTTATGCAGGGGAACGTGGCTGCGCTCCATAACCGTTCCGGTGCGGACGGTGAACTTGTCGCGGCAGTCATTGCACAGGAACATGCCGGCTTGCGTCTTGCCTTCCATGCGGCGAACGCGCGTTGAACCGCAATGCGGGCAAGCCGGCTCACCATCGGGCCAGCGCGAGGCCTCGATATGCGCCAGCGCCTTGGCTTCATTGTGGAAAATGGGGTCGGTGATATTGACGTTCATGGCTTCGTTCCCTGTTAGGAACGATATGCCACAGACGTCTTGCTAAGTAAAGTATATAATTGCCCAAACATTCAAGAATGGCGGCTTCCAATTGAAAGTGACCTCAAGCGCACGCGCTGGAAGAAGCCCATTGTTTGCTACCGTAATTGAAGCTGTCCTAACCAATTGATGGGGAGATATTTGTGTGCCTTCATCATTTAGGAGAGGCAGATCAATGACTAGGTTGGTTGAGTGCCCCACGCTGTAAATCAGCTTCGCTTTGAGGCGGAAAATCCTGTTAAGTAAAAAGGTTAGCAGAACCAATGAGGCTGCGACGATTTGATCTTGATATGCCGAAACAACCTCCAGCATCCCCCGCCCTCTCGTTACCTATGTGTTACCTATCGAAAGCCTAGGTAACATCAAAAAACCCCAGAAAATTGGCGCGCCCGGCAGGATTCGAACCTGCGGCCCCAAGCTTAGAAGGCTCGTGCTCTATCCAACTGAGCTACGGGCGCGTGAGGGCCGCTCTAGCGCGGATTGGCGGAGATCGGAACCGCGCGGTTCAGGCGTAGGTCCAGCGCAGGATCGACAGGGTGACGAGCGCCAGCGCGATCCAGATCGCGACGATGGCGACGGCGCCCGCCTTGCTGCGCGGGCGCTCCGCCGCCGCTTCGGCCGCGGCGCGATGCCCGGCGAGCAGTTCGGGCGGGATCAGGCGGCGGAACAGCCAGAGGCCGGCGGGCACGATGATCGCGTCGTCGACCAGCCCCAGCACCGGCACGAAATCCGGCACCAGGTCGATCGGCGAGAGCGCATAGGCCGCGACCATGAGGCCGACAATCCGCGCCGCCCAGGGCGTGCGCGGATCGCGGGCGGCGAGCCACACGGCATGCGCCTCGACGCGCAGCTTGTGGAGGAGGGAGGGATTGCGGGCGATGGCGCGCCTCACAGCACCTCGAACAGCCCCGCCGCGCCCATGCCGCCGCCGACGCACATCGTGACGACGACATATTTCGCGCCCCGGCGCTTGCCCTCGATCAGGGCGTGGCCGGTCATGCGCGCGCCCGACATGCCGTAGGGATGGCCGATCGAGATCGCGCCGCCGTTGACGTTGAGCCGGTCGTTCGGGATGCCGAGCGTGTCGCGGCAATAGAGCACCTGGACGGCGAAGGCCTCGTTCAATTCCCACAGGCCGATATCGTCGGTCTTGAGGCCGAACCTCTCGAGCAGCCTGGGCACCGCGAAGACCGGGCCGATGCCCATCTCGTCCGGCTCGGTGCCGGCCACCGCCATGCCGACATATTTGCCGAGCGGCTGGAGCCCGCGCGCGGCGGCGAGGCCGGCCTCCATGACGACGCAGGCCGAGGCGCCGTCGGACAATTGCGAGGCGTTGCCGGCGGTGATGACGGCGTCCGGCCCCATGACGGGCTGGAGCGAGGACAGGCCCTCCAGCGTCGTGTCGGCGCGGTTGCCCTCGTCCCTGGCGATCGTGACCTCCTTCTTCGAGGTCTCGCCGGTCGCCTTGTCCTTCACCACCATGGTCGCGGTGACGGGCACGATCTCGTCGTCGAACTTGCCGGCAGCCTGGGCGGCGGCGGTGCGCTGCTGCGACTGGAGCGCATATTCGTCCTGGGCCGCGCGGGAGATGCCGTAACGCTTGGCGACCACCTCGGCGGTGCCGATCATCGGCATGTAGACGTCCTTGTGCATCGCGATCAGCTCGGGATCGGGGCCGACGCGGATTTCCGCCGTCTGCACCAGGCTGATCGATTCGACGCCGCCCGCGACGACCACGTCCATCCGATCGACGATCACCTGCTTGGCGGCGGTGGCGATCGTCATCAGGCCGGACGAGCATTGCCGGTCGATGGTCATGCCGGAGACGGTGACGGGAAGGCCGGCGCGCAGCGCGGCGGTGCGGCCGATCGTCGCCTGCACGCCCTGCGGCAAGGCGGCGCCGATCAGGCAATCGTCCACTTCGGCCGGATCGACGCCCGAACGCTCGACCGCCGCGCGGATCGCATGGGCCGCCAGCGTCGGCGAGGGCGTGGCGTTGAACGCGCCGCGATAGGCCTTGCCGATGGCGGTGCGGGCGGTGGAGACGATGACGGCTTCGCGGG
>CAZTPD010000168.1:0-4745 GCA_964614625.1 uncultured Sphingosinicella sp.
GGCATAGGCAAGGGGGTCCGGCGGGATGGGCTGTGGCCGGACCCCCTTGCGCTACCGGCGGGAAGGGACTGCCTCCTTCCCGCGCGGACTGTCACGCCACTTCGGCGAAGCGCAGGAGATCGACCATCGTGAAATCGTCGCCCTTGCGGGACGGATCGACCGTCGGCAGGAACGGCTCCCAGTCCGCCTCCTGCGACAGGTAGGAGGCGCCGTCGCCCTGCAATAGCCCGATGAAGACCTCCGTGACGATGCGGGCGCCGACCGGGCCGAGCCGCTCGCCATTCTCCGCGATCTGCGCCTCGCGCAGGATGTAGAACCAGAGCGGCGTGCGATCGTCGAAGCCGTGCGGCTTGAGGTCGGCGAGGTCCGCCTTCGACAGGACCGGCAGGTCCATCGCCTTCGCGACGCGCTGGCCCGAGGGCAGCGAGAAGGTCAGATGGCGCAGCAGGTTGCGCTGCGCGAGCGAGGCGGGATTGGTCTTGGGATTGGGGTTCGCCACCACCGATCCGGGCAATTTGAACAGGGCGGTCGACAGGGTCGTGTCGATCTTCTTGTTCTGCCGCACATTGCCGTCCTGGAAATCGAAGAAGGTCGGCCAGTCGATGAACCGGCGCGGCGCGCGATGGCCGCCGGACAGATCGTCCGGATCGTCCGGATCGGACGGCGTCGGGGTGAAGATCATCGCGAAGAACGGCGTGCCGCCCGGATTGCCGGTGAAGTTCGCCCGGTAGGACGGGCGGATCTGGCTGTGGCCGAAGCGATAGGCCGCGACCGAGAACTCGACCGGGATGAACGGCTCGTTGTGCCATTTGTAATATTTGCGGCCGTTCTGGAGGACGTCGTCGACCACCGCGTCGCCGCAGGTCTTCTTCAGGAATTCGTGGACGAGGATCCACTGGTAGTGCCAGCGCACGATGCGCTGCGCCTCGGCGAAGATCTGGTCCGGCGCGGTCAGCTTGATCTTGGTGCGGACATAATCGACCGCGGCGTTGTGGAACTTGAGGAACGCCAGCTGGAGCTGCGAGAGGATCAGGTTCTCGTCGTTGCGCGGGTCGCCGATCAGGGCGACGTTCTGGCTGTTGCGCGGCACGTCGAACCTGTCCGGCGTGTCGGTCTCCTCGATCAGGAACTTGATGCCCTTGCCGGCGCCCTGGTCGTAGAGGTGCGGGCTGCCGCCCGGGCCGGCGCCGTAGACATTGTCGAGGCCCAGGCTCGGCGTGCGGAAATTGGCGATATGCTCCGGGTCCGATTGCCGCTCGAGGCTCGAGGTCGGATCGAAGGTGACGTCGTGGTCGATGAATTGGCCGAGGAAGGTGAAGCCCGCGGTCATCGTGGCATTGTCGCTGTTCTTCGTCTGGAGCGACGGCTCGGTGATCAGGCTCACCGGCCCTTCGGCCAGCTTGTCCTTCGCATCCATGATGCCGCCCGGCTTGCCGATGTCGAGCAGGGCGGCGCGCACGTCGGGCGTGTCGGCGGCGAAGGCCGGAAGCTTGCCGAACATGCGGCCGAACCGCCCGGAATCGTAATATTTCGAGCGCGGCGGAACGATATCATGCGGATAGACGCCATGGCGTGACATGGGACACCTCCATCGTTGCACTGGAATCCGAAGGGAGGCGCATCCTCCCTTCCTCGGCCCATGGTCTTCCACGGTGCCGTGCCGGAAGGCGTAGGCCCGCGCGGCGCGCCGATCTTGGCGAACGTCTGGAAAAGTCCGGCCCCAGATTCTTTCCAGATTCCGGGGCGGCGGATCGCCTACGAGGGGCGGCGGGGCATCGCGCGCCTCACGGTCCGGCTATTCGCCGTCCGCCTCGGCGGGATCGCTTCCCGATGGCCGCGCGCCCGCCTCGCGCATGCGCGAGACCTGCTGCCGCATCTCCTGCGCGGCGGCCGCGAGCGACGTGTCGTGCGGGTCCGCGGCAAGCGGGTGGAGCATTGCGTCGGCTTCGGCAAGGGCGCCGCGATTCATCAGCATGGCCGCGGCGTTCAGGGTGATCGCCGAAACCTGCGGCGCGAGCTGGTGCGCGAGCAGCAGGATGTTCTCCATGTTCTCGGACACGTATCCGCGCTCGCCGCGCATGCTCTGGGCGTAGCGGAACAGGGTCTGGAAATGATTCTCGTCGGCCTGATGGGCGCGCGCGAACCAGATCCGCGCCTGCCGCGCATCGGTCTCCCAGTCGTCGCCATTCTCCGCCGCGACCAGGTGGCGTAGCCCCCTGAGGTAGAGCAGCTCCGCATCGTCGGGAGCGGCGGCGAGGAGCTGTTCGAGCAAGCGGTCGGCGACGGCCGCGTCGCCGTGCAGCAATTCGGCATGGGCGAGCACGCGCATGGCATAGGCGTCCTGCGCATGACGCGCCGCGGCCGCGCGGATCCGCTCCAGTTGCGCCTGCCGGGCGTCGTCGAGGATGCCGATCCTCAGCGCGGCTTCATGCAGGATCATGTCGCCGGCGGAGCGCGGCAGAGACGAGATCGCGACCTGCGCCGGCGTCGGCGGCTCGCGGGTCATCCGCCGGAAGCTGATCCGCCCGCCCCGGATATACCGCCTGAGCTCGTCGTTGAAGGCGGCAGGCGCCATGCCGGTCGCCGCCTCCAGCGCCGCGGCGGCATCGCCTTCGCGCGCGTCCGCGAGATAGCGCCGCAGCGCCGCCTGGCGATCGGGCGTGCTGTAGAAATAATGGGCGATGAGCCAGCTCAGCGCATAATAGCTCTCGGACTGCTGGCGGTTCAGGCCTTCGGTGCTGCCGAAAAGCACCCGCTCGATCGGCAGCCAGTTGCCCGACGTGATCGAATAGGCCCGGCCTTCGGAATAAGTGCCGATATCGATCCGGCGCGGGCTGAAGCGGGTCGTCTGGAGATATTCGGCGAACCCTTCCACATACCAGGCGGGATAGGCGTTCGGCGCGTACTGCATCATGAAATGGTGCAGATATTCGTGGAACAGGATTTCGTTGCCGCCGTCCTCCGAGCGCCCATCGACGAAGGCGGCGATGCCGTCGGGCGTGGCGATGTAGAAGCCGGCGATGCTCCTGGAGACCGGCCGCAGGGCGCGCAGGTCGTCATTCCCGCTGACGATATAGATGTGCAGCTTGTTCGGCGCCGGCGGCGCGCTGATGGTGGTGATCGTCCGCAGGAGCCGGTCGAAATCCTCGAGCAGTTCCACGCGTTGCCGAAGCTGGGTTTCGGAGCCGGTGCCGTAAACGATGAAGTTCGCGCTTTCCGCGCGTCGCCACTGTGCTTGCGCGGGCAATGCGAACAGCATCGCCGCGACAAGGATGACCGCATGAATTGCTCGCCAAGTCCCCCGCACCGTCCGCCCCCTTCTTTCGGTGATTATGCCGAAGCCTAGCGGGAGGGATTTCATCTGCAAGGATATTTGGCGGACAGGGTGGGATTCGAACCCACGGTGGGCGTGAACCCACGGCGGTTTTCAAGACCGCTGCCTTAAACCACTCGGCCACCTGTCCTGCGCCCATCGCGCATAGCGGGCGCGCGGCGATGCGTGCAAGCGGCGAGGCTTTCGGCCTTTCGCCTTCGCGCGCGCTCGTGCCATATAGGCGCGAGAGTAAGAGAGGGCGATGTCATGCGTATCAAGACGATCCTCATCGCGGCGGCCCTGGGCGCGGGGCTGCCGCTGGCGGGGCTCCAGACACCGGTGCTGGCGCAGGCGGGCGGGCTCAGCCAGAGCGGGTTCGAGAGCTATCTGCCGGCCTTGCGCGCCGAGGCCCAGCGCGCGGGAGTCAGTCGCGCGACGATCGACCGGGTGTTCGGCGATCTCACCTTCTCGTCGCGGACGATCGAGCTCGATCGCGGCCAGCCGGGGGGCAGCGCGGGGTCCAGCGCGATCCCACCCTTCGCGCCCTACCGCGCGCGGCATGTTACGCAGAGCCGCATCGACACCGGCCGCCAACGCTACGCCGCCAATGCGGCGCGGCTGAACGAGATCGGCCGCCGCTACGGCGTGCCGCCCGCCGTGCTCGTCGCCATCTGGGGCAAGGAATCGAGCTATGGCCGGGTGATGGGCGATTTCGACCTGCTCAACAGCCTCGCCAGCCTGGCCTATGAAGGGCGTCGGCGCGATCTGTTCACCCGCGAGTTCGTCGCCACGCTCCAGATGATGGACCGGGGCTTCCCGCGCTCGGCGCTGAAGGGGAGCTGGGCGGGCGCCACCGGCCAGTCGCAGTTCCTGCCGTCCGTCTATATCCGCCTCGCCGTGGACGGCGACGGCGACGGGCGCGCCGATATCTGGGGGAGCCAGGCCGACGCGCTCGCCTCGATCGCCAATTATCTGCGCAATGCCGGCTGGCGGCCCGGCCAGCCCTGGGGCGTCGCGGCGACCGTGCCGGCGGGCTTGAACCGCGCGAGCCTCGCCAACCGGCTGCGCGCGCCGCGCTGCCCGGCCGTCCATGCCCGGCACAGCCGCTGGATGACGGTGGCCGAGTGGCGCCGGCTCGGCGTCGTGCCGCAGGGCGCTATTCCCGACACTGCGATGGCCTCGCTGTTCGAGCCGGACGGGCCGGGCCGCGGCGCCTGGCTGCTCACCACCAATTATCGGACGATCCTCGACTATAATTGCTCGAACTTCTACGCGCTGACGGTCGGCCTGCTCGCCGATTCGATCGGCCGCTGAACCGTTTCATCTCAAAGGCGTCATCAGGAATGTTTCGCAAGACCATATTCTCAATCGCTTTTGTCTCCGTCCTGGCCATGCCGGCAAGCGCCGCCGCGCCGCCCTTCGAGACGCCGGC
>CAZTPD010000169.1:0-4741 GCA_964614625.1 uncultured Sphingosinicella sp.
CGGGCGCTAGGCGCTGCGCCATGGGTTTCTTCAAGAATCTCTTCACCTGGTGGGAGGGCGCCTCGACCGGCACCGTCCTTCACAACTGGCGCAACGGCCGCAAGGTCGGCGCCGACGCGGCCGGCAACGCCTATTTCGAGGGCAAGAAGGGCGGCCGGCGCTGGGTGATCTATGCCGGATCGAACGATGTCAGCCGGGTGCCGCCGGAATGGTATGCCTGGCTCACCCGCCAGATCGACGCCGTGCCGGACGAGGCCCTGCCGCCGCCGCCGCCCTTCCTGCGCGCGGCGACGCCGAACCTGACCGGCACGCCGCTCGCCTATCGCCCGTCCGGCGCGCTGGAGCGCGGCGGGCATCGCGCCGCCGCGACCGGCGACTATCAGGCCTGGACGCCCGACTGAGCCATGGCCCCGCGCGCCGGAATCGCCGTCCTCGCGGGCCTCGCCGTCCTTGGCGGCTGCGGCCCCACCGGGGCGCCGGTCCAGAATCAGGCCGGCAACGAGACGACCGAGACGATCGACGTGCCGCAGACCGTGGACCGGCTGCCCGCCGGCACGACGCCGATGGCCGAACGGGTCGCCGTCATCCGGCTGCTCAACAAGCGCAACGGCCAGATGCGCGAATTCGAGCTGCGGCCCGGCCAGGCGGTGCGCGCCGGCGACGTGGTCGTGCGGCTGCGCGCCTGCGAGACGACCGCGCCGTGGGAGGTGCAGCAGCTCACCGGGGCGTTCGTCCAGCTCGACGTCGCCAATCCGCAGGGGCAGTTCCAGCGGGTCTTCTCCGGCTGGCTCTACGCCGAATCGCCGGGCCTCAACGTGGTCGAGCACCCGATCTACGACGTGTGGCCGAGCAGCTGCGCGATGACCCATCCGGAAGGCGGCGATCCGGCCGCGCCGCCGCGCGCCGCCAGCAGCGCGTCCAGCGCCTCGAACGAAGCCGCCCCGGCGGAAGCGCCCGCCGCCGAGACGCCGCCGCCCGCGCCCGCGCCGTCCGAGCCTTCGCCGAGCGCCGAGGAGAGCAACTGAAGATAATGCTCCTGCGTGATCTCGATCGCGCCGAGGCTCTTCAGATGATCGGTCATGAACTGGCAGTCGAGCAGCGCGAAGCCGCCGGCGATCAGCCGCGCGACCAGCCAGGCGAGCGCGACCTTGGAGGCGTCCGTGCTGCGCGAGAACATGCTCTCGCCGAAAAAGGCGCGGGCGAGGCGGACGCCGTAGAGGCCGCCGACCAGCGCCCCCTCCTCCCACACCTCGATCGAATGGGCGTGGCCGATCAGATGAAGGTGGGCGTAGCTCGATTCGATCTCGGCGTTGATCCAGGTGTCCGCCCGCTGGGCGCAGGCATGGACAACCTCGCCGAAGGCGCGGTCGCGCGTGACCTCGAAGCGGTCCGAGCGCAGCGTCTTGCGCAGCGAGCGGGACAAATGGAAGCCGTCGAGCGGCAGGATCGCGCGGCGGCGCGGCTGCACCCAGAACACGTCCGGCGCGTCGCGCCCGTCCGACATCGGAAAGGCGCCGATCGAATAAGCGCGCAGCAGCAGGTCCGGATCGATCGCCATGCCCGACGGCATCGGCGGCGGGGCGGCGGGCGTCAACCGGCTTTGGCGGCTTTCGACAGGCGCTGCTCGATCCCGCTCCACAAGGCGAGCAATGCGGCGCCGGCGGGCGAGGCGGGCGGCAGGCGGCCGATCTCGCCGGGTGTGGCCGACATCGCCTCGAACGCGCTCGCCATCGGAATGACGGGCCAGTCGGGGCGCGCCTCGAGCGCGGCCCGGTGCAGCGCGCGGCGGCGATCGACCATGTTGTGAATGGGCAGGACCGGCCCGCGCCGCAGCGCATGGCGATCGAGGAACGCGACGACCTCGTCGAAGGCACGCTGGGAGAGGGGCGAGGGGATGACCGGAACGAGGATCAGGTCCGCCGCGCGCAGCACCTGCTCGCTCGTCTCGGTGAGGCCGGGCGGCGCGTCGAGCACGATGCGGTCATAGCCCTTGCCGACATCCTCGATCAGCTTGAGCAGCCGCTTCTTCTTGCCGAGGCCGAACAGGAATCGGTCCAGCGCGCGCAGCGAGGCGTCGGCGGGCAGTAGGTCGAGACGGGGGATCGCCGTCGGGCGGATGAGCTTGCCGGGCGCGATGTCCCTGGCGAACACGGCCTGGGCGCCCTTGCCGCCGCCGGGCGAGACGCCGAGCATGAAGCTCGCCGCCGCCTGCGGATCGAGATCCCAGAGCAGGGTCTTGCGCGCCGAGCGCGTCGCCGCCGCCCAGGCGAGGTTGACCGCCAGCGTCGTCTTCCCGACGCCGCCCTTCAGGCTGTAGACCGCGATCGACCGCATGACTGCCCCCGCTGAGGTTCGGGGACAGGACTATGAGAGAATGATGACAGTCGCGGGACACCCGCACGTGGATGTTCAGAGGATTTCGCGGACCTTCTCGATCGGCCGGGCGAGGCGGACGCCCTTGTCGGTGGCGACGAGCGGGCGCTCGATCAGCACCGGATCGGCGGCCATCGCATCGAGGATCGCATCGTCCGGCGCGCCTTCGGCGACCAGCTCATTGGCCCGCTCCTCGCGCATCCGCAGCCCTTCGCGCGGGGTCATGCCAGCCGTCGCGTAGAGCCGCTTCAGCTCATCGCGCGACGGCGGGGTCTTCAGATATTCGATCACCGTCACGTCCACGCCTTCCTCGCGCAGCAGGTCGAGCGTCTTGCGCGAGGTGGAGCATTTCGGATTGTGCCAGATCGTCGCCTTCATGCCTTCGGCTCCTCGCGCGCCAGCCATTCTTCCAGCCATTTGATCGTGTAGCTGCCCTCCTGGAACTCGGGATCGTCGAGCAGCTTCTGATGGAGCGGGATGGTGGTCTTGACGCCGTCGATGACGAATTCCTGGAGCGCCCGGCGCAGACGGCGCATCGCGCCCTGGCGGGTGGTGCCGTAGACGATCAGCTTGGCGATCATGGAATCGTAATAAGGCGGCACGCGGTAACCGGAATAAAGGCCGCTATCGACGCGCACGTTCATCCCGCCGGGGGCGTGATAGTGGCTCACCAGACCCGGCGAGGGCGCGAAGGTGACGGGGTCTTCGGCGTTGATCCGGCATTCGATCGCGTGGCCCCGGAACACCACGTCCTGCTGGCGCAGCGTCAGCGGATGGCCCTCGGCGATACGGATCTGCTCGCGCACCAGATCGAGGCCGGTGATCGCCTCGGTGACGGGATGCTCGACCTGGAGCCGGGTGTTCATCTCGATGAAGTAGAACTTGCCGTCTTCCCACAGGAACTCGATCGTGCCGGCGCCGCGATAGCCCATTTCGGCCATCGCATTGGCGACGAGGCCGCCCATCCGCTCGCGCTCCTCGGCGGAGATGACGGGGGAGGGGGCCTCCTCCAGCACCTTCTGGTGGCGGCGCTGGAGCGAGCAGTCGCGCTCGCCGAGATGGATGGCGTTGCCCTTGCCGTCGCCGAAGATCTGGAACTCGATATGGCGCGGGTCGCCGAGATATTTCTCGATATAGACGGTGGCGTCGCCGAACGCGGCCTTGGCCTCGGAGCCGGCCTGCTTCATCAGCGTCTCGAGCTGGTCCTCGCTCGTGCACACCTTCATGCCGCGCCCGCCGCCGCCGGACGCCGCCTTGATGATGACGGGATAGCCCGCCTCGGCGGCGATCCGCTTCGCTTCCGCGACATCCTCGACCGGGCCGTCCGAGCCGGGGACGAGCGGCAGGCCGAGCTTCGCGGCGGTGCGCTTCGCCTCGATCTTGTCGCCCATCGTGCGGATATGCTCGGGCTTGGGGCCGATCCAGGCGATGTCGTGCCGCTCGACGATCTCGGCGAAGCGGGCGTTCTCGCTGAGGAAGCCGTAGCCCGGATGGATGGCGTCGGCCTGGGCGATCTCGGCGGCCGAGATGATGTTGGGGATGTTGAGATAGGATTCGGTCGCCGGGGGCGGGCCGATGCAGATCGCCTCGTCGGCGAGGCGGACGTGCATCGCATCGGCGTCGGCGGTGGAATGGACCGCGACGGTGCGGATGCCCATTTCGTGGCAGGCGCGGTGGATGCGCAGCGCGATCTCGCCGCGATTGGCGATCAGGACTTTGCTGATCGCCATTATTCGATGACGACCAAGGGCTGATCGAACTCCACCGGCTGCGCGTCCTGCACGAGGATCTGCTTCACCGTGCCGGATTTGGGCGCGGCGATCGGGTTCATCACCTTCATCGCCTCGATGATCAGCAAAGTGTCACCGGCATTGACCTTGGCGCCGGCGGCCACGAAGGGCGCGGCGCCGGGCTCGGCGGAAAGATAGACGGTGCCGACCATCGGCGATTTCACCGCGTCGGCGGGCGCGGCGGCGGGCGCTTCCGCGACCGGAGCCGGCGCGGCGGCGGCGGGCGGCGGCGCGGCCGGCGCCGCCACATAGGCCGCGGGCGCGGGCGCGCCGCTCAGCTTGCGCTTGACGACGATGCGGCGGTCATTGTCCTCGACCTCGATCTCGCTCAGATCCTTCTCGGTCAGGAGATCGGCGAGCTGCCGGATCAGGTCGGTATCGACCCGAATCGGCTCGTCGGAACCCTTGTCTTCGCTCATCGGAACCTCGATTTTCACCCCGTTTTCGGGGCGCCCCACTGAAAAAAGGCGCTTCTCTGTCAGAGACGCGCCGCCGCGTCCAGAGCCAGCTCGTAGCCGGCCGCGCCGAAGCCGGCGATCGTCCCCTTCGCCGCCTCGGCCACATAGCTCTTGTGGCGA
>CAZTPD010000170.1:0-4700 GCA_964614625.1 uncultured Sphingosinicella sp.
GGTCTGGATACCGGCCTTCGCCGGTATCCAGACCCGAACAAAGGAATTCTTATTCGGGCTGGACCCCGGCCTTCGCCGGGGTGACGGTTGCGGCAATGGAGCGGACGGCGGCATGAACCTCCACGGCATCTGGGCGATCTACCGCTTCGAGATGGCGCGAGCGCTGCGCACGCTCTGGCAGAGCCTCGTCACCCCGGTCATCACCACCTCGCTCTATTTCATCGTCTTCGGCGCGGCGATCGGCTCGCGCATGACGGAGATCGACGGCGTGCCCTATGGCGCGTTCATCGTGCCGGGCCTCATCATGCTCTCCTTGTTCACGCAGAGCATCTTCAACGCCAGCTTCGGCATCTTCTTCCCGAAGTTCATCGGCACGATCTACGAATTGCTCTCCGCCCCGATCTCGCCGATCGAGACGGTGATCGGCTATGTCGGCGCGGCGGCGACCAAGTCGATCGTGCTCGGGCTCATCATCCTCGCCACCGCCGCCTTGTTCGTGCCGCTCCAGATCGTCCATCCCTTCTGGATGGTCGCCTTCCTGGTGCTGACCGCGACGACGTTCAGCCTGTTCGGCTTCATCATCGGCATCTGGGGCAAGAATTTCGAGCAGATCCAGTTCGTGCCGATGCTGATCGTGACGCCGCTCACCTTCCTCGGCGGCGCCTTCTACTCGCTGGACATGCTGGGCGAGCCGTGGCGGACGATCACTTATTTCAACCCGGTCGTCTATCTGATCAGCGGCTTCCGCTGGAGCTTCTACGGCACGGCGGACGTGGGCATCGGCATCAGCCTCGGCGCCACGCTCGGCTTCTTCTTCCTGTGCCTCGGCATCATCGCCTGGATGTTCAAGACGGGATACAGGCTGAAGACGTAACTTTTCCTCCCCGGCATTTGCCGGGGAGGGGGACCGCCCGAAGGGTGGTGGAGGGGTATCTTCGGAAGCTCCGGAAATTACCCCTCCACCAGCTTCGCTGGTCCCCATGGGCAGGTTCAGATCGCCCCCGGCGATCCGAAGCCGTGCCGGGGGCACGGCGACCTGCCCATCCACGAAATCGTGGGGAGGAAATTGTTACTGCTCCTGATCGGCCCGGCTCGCGCCCTCGCCGTCCAGGTTCTGCGCCACGAACTCCCAGTTAATCACATTGCCGAGCACCTTCTCGGCGAAGACCGGGCGGGCGTTGCGATAGTCGACATAATAAGCATGCTCCCACACATCGAGCGTGAGGAGCGGCTTCATGCCATCGTAAACGACCGGCGTGTCGGCGTCGTGGAGCGAGGTGATCTCCAGCTTGCCGCCGTTCAGCACCAGCCAGGCCCAGCCGCTGCCGAAATGGCCGACCGCCTCGTCCTTCAGCTTGGCGAGCAGCGCGTCGGTGCCGCCGAACGCCTCGTCGATCAGCCCGGCGAGCTTGCCCTCCGGCTGCTGCCCCTCGGCGGGCGCGAGGCACTGCCAGAAGAAGCTGTGGTTCCAGATCTGGGCGGCATTGTTGAACAGCCCCTTGTCGCCCTTGTCCTTGGCCCGCTCGATCACCTCGATCAGCGACGCGCCGGCCAAATCCTTCTCGTCGATCCAGCCGTTGACCTTGTCGACATAGGCCTTGTGGTGCTTGCCGTGATGATAGTCGAACGTCTCGGCGGACATGAAGTCGCCGAGCGCGTCCTTGGGATAGGGGAGGTCGGGCAGTATGAAAGCCATGATTGCGTATCTCCTTTCTCGCGCCACCGCCTTAACGCGGCGGCGCGGGAAAGGGGCACCAAATTACGCCCGCGCATGGAATATTCTTCCGGCGGGGCGGCGTCGGGTCAGCGCGTGACGCGGAAGCGGGCCAGATCGAGCCGCGGCTCGCGCCAGCGCGGCGCCAGCTCGCTGGCACGGCGATAGTCGTCATAGGCGGCGCGCACATTGCCGAGCGCCTCGTTGGCCATCGCGCGCCCGTAATGGGCGATCGCCGGCCGGGCCGTGCTGCGCTCCAGCGCGACCGTGAACAAACGCGCCGCCTCCCCCGGCTGCTCGCGCTGGATCAGGGCCGCGCCCTTGTTCAGATAGGCCTCGGGCTGGTCCGGATCGATCGCGGAGGCCATGTCGAAATCGGCGATCGCCGCGTCGATCATGCCGCGCCGCACCTGCAATATGCCGCGATTGACGTAGGTCGCGGCGGTTTCATAGGCGCTCAGCCCGCCGGCCCGTAGCGCATCGTCGCAGCGGCGCACATGGCGCGCCTCGGCGCCGAAGGACGAATCGGCGGCTTCGAAGCACATGCGCGCATCGCTGCTGCCGACGGTCTGGACGCCGGCCGAAGCGGCGCCCGCGCAGGTCGCGAGCGCGGCGGCGAAGACATAATTGCGAATAGCCATAGTCGACTCCCTCAACCACGGCCCACCGCGTTTCTTATACCATAAGGCGAAGCGGCGCGCCATCCGCGCGCGCCGGCGATCGAGCGCCGGCTTTCAGGCGGCGGAAGCGGCGAGCGGCGCGCCGTCGATCCAGGCGCGCCCGGCCTCCAGCCGCTCGATCTCGCGCCGCGCCATGCCGCCGACGAGCAGGCTGGAGCCGCGCGTCCCCTCCTCCAGCACGCCGATCCGCTCCGCCAGCGTCGCCGTCGCCCCGGCGCGGGCATGGAGCGCGCGCCAGCGGATGCGGTCGCTGGGATGATTGGCGGCGAACTCGGAAAGCAGGTCCGCGCCCTCCCCGCCGCCATAATGGGCGGCGAGCGCCAGCATCGGCTCCAGCGAGGTGCGCGTCATGATCCCGTCGATCCGCGCATTCTCGCAATCGAAGCGATACTGGTCGCGGAAGGTCGCGGCGTGGGACGTCTCGACGATGTTGAGCGACACGGACATCTCGTCGGCGGGGAGCTGGTTGTGGACGTCCCGGTGCGCCCGGTAGAGCATCACCTTGCCCGGATCGAGCTTGCTCTTCTCGACGAACCGCAAGTCCACCTTCTCGCCCGGCACGCCGACCACCTGATCATAATCATATTCGTAATATTCGCTCCAGTAGCCCGGCCCGAGATAGCCGACCGTCAGGAACGAGAAATTGTGGTCGTGCGGCACGTTGTAGAAGAAGGGGTCGGTGCCGCTGTGGCGGACCACGCTGTCCTTCAGCGCCGGCCAGAAATTGGCGCGCATGATGAACCGCTGCGAGCTGGCGTGCAGCATCACCACCTGCGCGCTGTACTGGTTGTCGCGCATCTGGCCCGCGCAGCGCCGCTTCAATTCCGCGATCATCATCTCGGCGAGGAAGGTGCGGTTGTTGGCGAGCTTCTTGAGCTCCGGCCCCCAGGCGGCGAAGCCGTCCTGGTCGCGCGCGTCGAAGTCGCCCGTCTCCAGCCGCTCGATCAGGTCGCCGAGCTCGCAGCTCTCCTGCGTCGGGGCATCGATCACGCGCGGCACAAGGCGTCTCCTTCGGCCTGGGCGGCGGCCGCCTCCGGGAAGAACAGGTCGAGCGTCTGCTTCGCCGCCGCGCGGATCTCGGGATGGGGATCGCCCGCCGCCATCCGCTTCAGCGCCGGCAAGGCGGCGTCCGCGTCCATCGCCAGCATCTCGCGCATGATGTGCCAGCGCGTGTAGAAATGCGGGGAGGCGTTCAGCGTCTCCTCGATCAGCGCGAAGGCGTCGTCGCGCTCCATCGCGCGCAGCAGCGACACCATCATCTGGATGCGCGAGCTGGCCTCGTCGGTGCTGCTCGCGCCGATCAGCGACAGCGTCTTGCTGTCATATTCGGCCGCCAGCGGCGCGCCGCCGGTGCGGACCAGTGCCTGGAAATAGACCATGTCGCTCGACGCATGCTCGATGACGAAGCTCTGATAACGCCCGTCGATCAGGATCTCCTCGCCGTCCTCGATCCGGCGGCGCTCGACGAAGCGGGCGGGGCCGGCCTCGGCCGCGACGAAATTGTCGCCGATCGGCGGCGCTTCCCAGAAGGAGACGGTGGCGCCGCCCGCCTTCACGTAGCGGAACATGGTGAGCAGCCCGGTGAAGCCCAGCGAGGTCGCGCCGCGCTTGCCGGATTTCTTGGCGGCGAGCATGTCGACCCCGGTGACGCCGAGCGCCATCGACAGGTCGTCATTGTGGAACAGCAGGAGGCCGGTGTGGATCTCGCTCGACACCGGGTGGAAGGGCGGGCGGAAATAGGGATCGGCGCGGCTCGACGCGATCAGGTCGCGCATCAGCGCGTCGATGTCGCCGCTCTTGTCCATGAAGCGCCGGGCGGCGTCGAGCACGGCATGCGGGGTGCGCGCGGGCAATTCGACCAGCTCGCGCTCGAGCCCGGTCATCAGCGGGTGCCGGCTCCAGCGGCGCGCGGACTCCTCGACGCCTTCGTGCGAGCGGCCCTGCGCCGCGCGGTCGGCGAGCCATGCCTTCATCGCCGCGCCTGAAATCATGTCATCCGGCTCCGCGTTCCATTGAAAAGGGCGGAGGCGCCGAAACGCCCCCGCCCCAGGTCCATAGCACGCTTTATCAGAGCGCGAGCAGGAGCGCGACGGCCACGCCGAGGCAGAGAGGTCCACCGACCTCCTTCTGCTTCACCGAGCCATGCATCCCGACGCTGGTGCCCAGCTCCGGAATGGCCGCGATGTCGATCTTCTTCTTCATTACAATTCCCCTCTGGAAATGCCGGTACCGGCAAGGAAAGAATGAGGCGCCTGCGGCTCGGCCAAGAAACCGCCGGTCCTTTCCCTCGCGGGCCGACCGGGACG
>CAZTPD010000171.1:0-4618 GCA_964614625.1 uncultured Sphingosinicella sp.
TCTGGCCGGTGCGGCCGTCGTCGCAATCGTAGAGCGCGTTGACCGCGATCACCGGGATGAACAGCATCCGGTCGTCGAGCCGGAGCGCGCGCATCTGATCGCGCGGCATGCCGACCTCGCCGCGGATCACGCCGCTCTGCCCCGGCGCGATGCCGGGCAGGTTGAGCCGCGTCGTCTCGCGCCCCGCCGTGCGGAAGAAGGCGCCGATCTCCTTGTCCTGCTGCTCCGAGCCGTTGAACAGCTTCACGTCGATCCGCAGATTCTTCGCCGGGCTCTTGCCGCTGTTGCGGATCTCCAGCTCGAAATTGATGCTGGCCTCGGCATCGGTGAACGACGCGCGCTCGGTCTTCAGCTCCAGCTCCAGCCAGGGGCGCATGCCCGGTTCGGGGCGGGGCTTCAACGGCGACGGCGACGACGCGGCGGCGGCGGGCGCGCTCGCCGCTTCCGGCTCGATCTCCTCCGCCGCGCCGGCGCGGCGACGGCGGAGCAGGGCCGCGCCGACGAGGACGAGCAGCAGCGCCGGGATCGCGTAGAGCCAATAGGGTATCCCCGTTTCCTCGACGGGGGCCGCGCTCTCCTCGACCGCCTCCGGCGTGGGCGCGGCGGGCGCGGGTGCGAGATCCGGCCCGGCCTCGGGCACCGAGGGCGCCTCGGCGGGAAGGTCCGCGACGGGCGGCGGCGCGGCCGGGGCGGGCGCGGGGCGCGCGGGCTGCGGGGTGGCGGCGCGCGGTTGCGCGGGGGACGGCGCGGGGCGCTGCGTGGCCGCCGGCGGCTCCGTGGCGGTCACGGGCGGCGGCGGGGCGACCCGGACCGGCGGCGCGGGCGCGGGCGCCGGGTCCGGCTGGGTGACGATGCGGTTCTGCGGCTCCAGCGAGAAATCGCGCAGCTGCGGCGGACCGATGACGTTGCCGCTTTCCTGCGCGGGCGCGGCGTGCGCGACGCAAAGCGCCGCGCCCGCGCCGATGACCGACAGAACCCGCCCGATAGTCAACATGATGTGCGTTCGATCCCCGCCTCGTTCCGGCCCGCCGCGCGGGCGGTGCCCACATAGGCGCGAACGCGCGGGATTTTAACGGGGCGCGTCGCCTGCGCCGCCGAACCGCCGCCCCGGTGCGGCAAATGGGACACAGTCACGCCGCGCGCGGCGCTCAGGCGGCACGCTGCCGCACGCACTGGGCGATCGGGCGGCCCGCGTCGTTGACGTCCCGCGCGTCCGCGACCTGCGCCAGCAGCGCCCGCTCCCCGCGCAGCGACCAGGCGAGCGGCGACTCGCCCCCGCCGACATAGCGCAGGCCGTAGAGCGTCGGCGCCGCCGCCAGCTCGGTGGTCTCGCCGTCATAGCTGAGCACCACCCGGGCATGCAGGAAATCGCCGCCATTCTCGTAGATCGCCTGCACCTGCCGGCCGTCCTCGCAGGCATAGGGGATCGTGGCCGGCCCGGATTTGACCCGGCCGCCGCCGCCGGCGAAACCGGACAGGAGGACGGCGGCGCCGACCAAAGCCGCCAGGGCAAGCGGGGAAGACCTGTTCATCGCGCGCCTCCGCACAAATGCGCGGCCATGGTGCGCCGCGCCCGCCGCGAAATCAAGCGCCCGGAATGCGCGGCGGCCCCGGGAAACGGCTCAGACGAGCGCGCGCTCGACCAGATCCTCGGCGTCGAGGCCCAACATCCGGATGTGCGAGACGATGCGCGGCCAGCGGTTCTCGAGGAACTCCTTGCGCTCGGACGCGCGCAGCCGCTCCGCCGCGCCCGTCGCCACGAACATGCCGACGCCGCGCTTCACGATCACCAGCCCCTCCTCCTGGAAGGTCTGATAGGCCTTGGCGACGGTGAGCGGGTTGGCGCCGAAATCGGCGGCCAGGCTGCGCACCGACGGCAATGCGTCGCCGTCGCCGACGCGGCCCTCGAGGATCATCGCCGCGATGCGGTCGCGCAGGCGGAGATAGACGGGACGATCATCGTTCATGCCGTCATATGAAACTAATACACCGGGAAAATCAAGGCCGGAATCCGCGCCGGAACAGGATTATTCTTCTCCAAATCTCCATTCCGAGACAATTTCATCATATTCCGGCCGGACCCGCTCCTCCGGCGCCGCGCCGGCCGTGCCCAGGAAGATGAAGCCGGCGATTCGCTCGCCGGGCCGGCCGCCGAGCGCGCGCAGCACCGCGTCGGAATAGGCCGCCCAGCCCGTCACCCAGCCCGCCGCATAGCCCAGCGCATGGGCGGCGAGCATCAGGTTCATGCAGGCCGCGCCGCAGGACAGCTCCTGCTCCCAGACCGGGATCTTGTGCGGCGCCACCGGCGCGGACAGCGCGACGACCAGCTCGGGCGCCTGATGGGCGAAACGGTGGACGGCCTCGATCTCCAGCCGTCCCGGATCGGGATTCGCCGCCCGATAGGCCGCCTCCAGCAGCGCCGCGAAATCGTCCCGCGCACCGGCCGGGACGTGGACGAAGCGCCAGGGCGCGAGCTTGCCGTGATCCGGCGTGCGCAGGGCGATCGTCAGGATGCGGCGCAGCTCCGCCGCGTCCGGCCCCGGCGCGACGAGATCGCGCGGCCGGGCGGAACGGCGGGTTTCGAGGAGGCGGAGCGTGGAGGAGCGGTCGTTGAGCATGGCGCCGCGCTACCAGCGGCGGCGCCGGGCAACAATCCCGCTTCACAAGAGCAAAACACCCGTTAGTCTGCGCGTCATTCATCATTTCTAGGCGGGACCGAGCGACATGACATTCGAGCTGATGCTCTTCTGGGGGGCAGTCGTCGTGCTGGCGGCCTTCCTGCTAGGCGGCACCTTCGTGGTCACCCGCCCTCAACCGGAATTCGCGGGCCATCCCAAAGGCCTGTTCCTGCTGTTCATGGCGGAGATGTGGGAGCGCTTTTCCTATTACGGCATGCGCGCCCTGCTCATCTTCTATCTCGTCCAGCACTGGATGTTCTCGGACAGCGACGCCTCGCTGATCTACGGCGCCTATACGGCGCTGGTCTATATCACGCCGGTCGTCGGCGGCTATCTGGCCGACCGTTATCTCGGGCAGCGCAAGGCGGTGCTGTTCGGCGCCGTCCTGCTCACCTTCGGCCATTTCTTCATGGCGTTCGAGGGGAATGCGGTGTCGGGTCAGGACAACCCGATGATCAACGTCTTCTGGCTGGCGCTTGCCCTCATCATCGTCGGCTCGGGCTTCCTCAAGGCCAACATCTCCGTGATCGTCGGCCAGCTCTACGCGCGCACCGACGTGCGCCGCGACGGCGCCTATACGATCTTCTACATGGGCATCAATGTCGGCGCGGCGACCGCGTCGATCATCTGCGGCTATCTCGGCCAGACCTACGGCTGGGCCTACGGCTTCGGCCTCGCCGGTTTCGGCATGCTGCTCGGCCTCGTCTTCTTCGTGCTCGGCAAGCCCTTGCTGATGGGCCAGGGCGAGCCGGCCAATCCCGCCTATCTGCGGGAGCGCGCCGGCGGCATCCCGCGCGAGTTCCTGTTCTACGGGATCGGCCTCGCCATGGTCGCCCTGTGCTGGTTCATGGTCCAGCATCAGGATCTGGTCGGCATCCTGCTCGGCACGTTCGGCGCGGTGCTGGTGAGCTACGTGCTGTTCGTCACCACCTTCAACCTGCCCTACGGCACCTACGGCAATTCGCCGCAGGTTCCCGCCAACCTCTTCATCGCGAGCGCGGTGGCGTTGACCGCGGGCATGTTCCTGCTGGCGACGGGCAATCCCGTCGGTCAATATATCGCCGGCGCGGCGGCGATCGTCCTGCTCGCCGTCATCACCCAGCAATGCCTCGGCCGCACCGATCATGGCCGCGACCGCGTGCTCGCGGCGATGTTCATGATCATCGTGTCGATCATCTTCTGGGCTTTGTTCGAGCAGGCCGGCTCCTCGCTGAACCTGTTCACCGACCGCCATGTCGATCGCGCGGGCGTGCAGGCCTCGATGTTCCAGTCGATCAACGCGATCTACATCGTGCTGCTCGCGCCGGTCTTCGCGACGATCTGGACCGCATTGGGCCGCCGGGGGCTGGAGCCGTCGACGCCGTTCAAGTTCGGCCTCGGCGTCGTTCAGGTCGGCCTCGGCTTCCTCGTGCTGGTCTGGGGCGCGCGCGCGGTCGGCATCGACGTGCCGACCCCGGTCATCTTCATCTTCCTGATTTACCTGCTGCACACGACCGGCGAGCTCTGCCTGTCGCCGGTGGGCCTCAGCGCGATGAACCGGCTGGCGCCGCGCCACATGGCGAGCCTGATCATGGGAAGCTGGTTCTTCGCCTCGGCCACGGGCAATTTCGCCGCCGGCCTGATCGCCTCGGCCACCGGCGCCGAAGGCGCCGGCGAGGAAGCGGGCAAGGAAGTCGTCCTGGGCGTCTATTCGACGGTCGGCTGGTTCGCGGTGGGCGTGGGCGTCGCCGTGCTGCTCATCTCGCCGCTTATCAAGCGGATGATGCATCTCAACACGCTGAAGGACGATGAGGATGTGGCCGGCCAGGCGCAACTGGCCGAGCCGGCGGCGCCGGGCATGCATCCGGGGACGCAGGGAGGCGCACGGTGAGGCGCGCGGGTCTCGCCGCGCTCGCCGTCTCCGCCCTCGTCGCCACCGGCTGCGCGAGCGGCCAGGCGGA
>CAZTPD010000172.1:0-4597 GCA_964614625.1 uncultured Sphingosinicella sp.
CCTATCTCCAGCGCGCGGCGGCGGCGGAAAATCTGACGCTGGAGCCGGAGCCGGCCCCGCAGGCGGGCTATTATTACCGTTCCGACCATTTCAGCCTCGCCAAATATGGCGTGCCGATGGTCTATGCGAAGCTCGGCCCCGATCTCGTCAACGGCGGCCGCGCGGCGGGCCTCGCCTGGCAGGAAGCGTATCGCGCCAACCGCTACCATGCGGTGGGCGACGAATATGATCCCGACTGGGACTGGGCCGGCGCGATGCGCGAGCTGCGTCTCTTCTACCGCATCGGGCGCGAGCTGGCCGAAGGCGACGCCTGGCCGAACTGGAACGAAGGCGACGAATTCCGCGCCATCCGCGACCAGTCCCGCGCCGGGTAATGATCCGCCCATGACCTTCCGCCAGCCCGCCGAATGGGCGCCGCATGCGTGCGTCTGGATCGGCTTTCCCAGCCATGCCGAGCTGTGGGAGGAGGATCTGACGCCCGCGCAGGTCGAGGTCGCGGCCTTCGCGCGGATCGTCCATGCCGATGGCACGGGCGAGGAAGTGCGGCTGGTCGCGGCCGATCCCGCTTCGGCCGAGGCCGCCCGCGCGCTGGCGCCCTTCGCGACCGTGCTGGTGGAGCCGTTCGGCGACATCTGGCTGCGCGACACCGGGCCGATCCTGCTGATGGGCTCCGAAGGCCGCCGCGCGGCGCGGTTCCGGTTCAACGGCTGGGGCGGGAAATACGAGCTGGCGGGCGACGACACGATCGGGCTGAGGCTCGCCCGGACGATCGGGCTCGACGCGGTCTCGCACGACTGGGTGCTGGAGGGCGGCGCGATCGACGTGGACGGCACGGGGCTCGCCGTCACCACCGAGCAATGCCTGCTCAACCCGAACCGCAATCCGGGCATGGGCCGCGAAGCGGTCGAGGCGCGCCTGAAGGCCGATCTCGGTATCGACCGGCTGCTCTGGCTGGGCGAGGGCCTCGCCAACGACCATACGGACGGCCATGTCGACAATCTCGCCCGCTTCGTGGCGGAAGGGACGCTGGCGATCCCTGTTCCGGCCGAGGGCGATCCCAACGCGGCCGTCTATACCGATGCCAAAGCGCGCGCCGAAGCGTTCGGCGTGAAGGTCGTCCCCCTCCCCTCGCCCGGCCGGGTCGAGAGGGACGGCGATATCATCCCGGCTTCCTACATGAACTTCTACATCGGCAATGCCGCCGTCGCAGTGCCGGTCTACGGCGCGCCGAACGACGAAGCCGCCGTCGCCGCCATCGCGACGCTTTTTCCCGGCCGCAGGGTGGAAGGCTACCGCGCCGATCATGTCTTGACCGGCGGGGGCAGCTTCCACTGTATCAGCCAACAGGTGCCCAAGTGAATATCCTCCCCTGCCTTTGCAGGGGAGGGGGACCAGCCGAAGGCTGGTGGAGGGGCTTCTTCCGTCGCAAGAAGCCCCTCCACCGCACTTCGTGCGGTCCCCCTCCCCTCGAAATCGAGGGGAGGATAAGGAGCAGATCATGACCAAGCTCACCGTCGCCGCGCTTCAGCTCGCGTTCGGCGACGACATTCAGGAGAATATCCGCAACGTCTCCGAACTGGTGCGCGAGGCCGCCGGCCGGGGCGCGCGCGTCGTGCTCCCGCCGGAGCTGTTCGAAGGCCCCTATTTCTGCCGCACGCAGGACGAGGCCCTGTTCGCCACCGCCCGGCCGGTCGATGCCCACCCCGCCGTGCTGGCGATGCGCAAGCTCGCGGCGGAGCTCGGCATCTTCATCCCCACCAGCTTCTTCGAGGTGGACGGGCCGCATCATTATAACAGCCTGGCGATGATCGACGACACGGGCGCCGTCATGGGCGTCTATCGCAAGAGCCATATTCCGGACGGGCCGGGCTATCAGGAGAAATTCTATTTCCGCCCCGGCAATACCGGCTTCCGCGCCTGGCCGACGCCGGGCGCCACGCTGGGCGTCGGCATCTGCTGGGACCAATGGTATCCGGAAACGGCGCGCAGCCTGATGCTGCACGGCGCCGACATCCTCTTCTACCCGACCGCGATCGGCACCGAGCCGCACGATCCCGATCTCGACACCAGCCGGCTGTGGCGCCGGGCGATGATCGGCCATGCCGTGTCGAATGTCGTGCCGGTCGTCGCCGCCAACCGGATCGGCAATGAGGGCGGGCAGGTCTTCTACGGCCACTCCTTCATCTGCGACGAGCGCGGCGACATCCTCGCCGAATTCGGCGCGAAGGAGACGGGCGCGCTGGTCGCCACGCTCGATCTCGACGCCGCGAAGCGCCACCGCGCCGCCTTCGGCTTCTTCCGCGACCGGCGGCCGGACCTTTACGGCCGGCTCGTCGAGGATATCTGAGCAAGGACATGAGACGATGACGATCGCCCGCCACTATGTGATGCACGCCAAGGACGGCGAGAGCGCGGTTCTGGAGACGGCCTTGCGCGCGCTGGCCGATCGGGTGCGCGCCCTCCCCGGCTGCGAAGGCGTCGAGCTGCTGCGCGACAGCGGCAATGAGCATCGCTTCCTGTTCACCGAGAAATGGGCGTCGGTCGAGGCGCACAAGGCGGCGGGCCAGCATCTGCCTAAAGAGGCGCTCGCGCCGGTCATGGCGGCGCTCGACGGGCCGCCGGACGGGGGCTATTTCGACTATCTCGTCACGGCCTGAGCGCAAGCGCCCGCGCGAACACCGCCGCGAACATCGCGGGCGTCAGGCGGCCGGTATTCTGGTTGTAGCGCGAGCAGTGATAGCTATCGATCAGGGTCCGCCCGTCCGGCAGGCGATGCTCGGCGAGATGGGCGAAGCGGAAGCGGGCCGGGACGCCGCCCGCCGCCCGCACCGCCGAATCATGCGCGATCCGGCCCAGCGCGACGATCACCCGCACGTTCGGCAGATGCGCCAGCCCGGCCTCGTAATAGGGGCGGCAGGCGGCGGATTCGGCGGGCGTCGGCTTGTTCGCCGGCGGCAGGCATTTGACGGTGTTGAGGATGACGCAGCCCTTGAGGCGGAGGCCGTCATCCGGCCGCGCGTCATAGACCCCTTCCGCCAGACCGGCCTTCAGCAAGGTCTCGTAGAAAAGCGGCCCGGACTGGTCGCCGGTGAACGGCCGCCCGGTCCGGTTCGCGCCCCACATGCCCGGCGCGAGCCCGGCAATGGCGAGCCACGCCCCGGGATCGCCGAAGGCCGGCACCGGCGCGTTCCACCAGTCCGGATGCGCCGCGCGCAATTCCTCCCGCAGCGCGACAAGGCGCGGGCAGAGCGGGCAATCGCGCGGGGCTTCGGCGTCGGGAACGGGCGAAAGATCGGCGGGCACGGCGTATGGCACATATCCCCTTACCGTTCGGGCTGAGCCTGTCGAAGCCCTGTCTTTCCTTCGCCGCCGAAGGAAGTAAGGACGACCCTTCGACAAGCTCAGGGCGAACGTGAATTGGGACGGCCGAGATTTCTCTACGCGATCGCCCTCGGCTCCAACCGCCGCCATGTCCGTCACGGCGGACCGGCCGGCGTGCTCCGCGCCGCGATCGAAGCCTTGCGGGCGCTGGGCGAGGTTCAGGCCCTCTCCTCCATCCGCGCCACCCCGGCGCTCGGCCCGGCCGGGCGGAGCTTCGCCAATGCCGCCGCCATCCTCGCCACGGATCTCGATCCGGACGAATTGCTCGATGCGCTGAAAGCTGTCGAGCGCCGGTTCGGCCGGCGCGGCGGGCGGCGCTGGGGGCCGCGCATCCTCGATCTCGACATCGTCCTGTGGTCGGGCGGCATGTGGGCCGGCGGGCCGACAATCCCCCATCCCGAGTTCCGCAAGCGCGCCTTCGTGCTCGATCCGCTCGCCGAAATCGCGCCCGACTGGCGCGATCCGGTCACCGGCCTCGCCGTCCGCCATCTCCGCGCCCGGTTGACCGCGCCCCGCCGCGCGCATAGGTGACGAACCCCCTGGTCGGGGCCCTTAGCTCAGTCGGTAGAGCAACTGACTTTTAATCAGTAGGTCGCTGGTTCGAACCCAGCAGGGCTCACCATCCCCTAACTCACCGGAAAACCGTGATTTTCGCGGCGGCGGAGCTTTGTTTTCCGGCCTCTCATTCCGACAGCGCATTCCGACAATGTTCCGACAATCTCTTTTCGTTCATGTGTCTTCCGCCTCGTTCCTGGCCGCATTTCGCTCGACGTGCAGGCGCCTTGCCGCACCGGCGCTGCGTGCCTTGCGCTGCGTGGCCTTGTTATAGGTGGCGGCCTGCTGGAGCGTGCGATGGCCGCTCAGCGGGCGGATGAGCGGCCGCGCTGGCAAGCAAGGTCTGCGACAGAAGACATCCCTTTCGGAGCGCTGCATCCAGAATTGCATCGTCCGGCTGGTCGGCGACGGCCACCCGCGGTGAACTCCAGCCTTCTCGCGGGCACACGAATGTCACAGCTTTTGGCCAGTTGAAGCAAAAACCTTGCAAACTCAACAGCTTCTGGATCTCGAATAAGAGTCTCGTTTCAACGCGTTACGAGTTCTTCACGAGCGACTAGCGACGCGGGTTGCGCAGCAGCGGCTCGTGCGGTTTGGCGGACCATTAGTAATTCAATAGATTCGATTTCCGTGGCTGGGAAAGAGACTTGTCGTGGAATCC
>CAZTPD010000173.1:0-4596 GCA_964614625.1 uncultured Sphingosinicella sp.
GCGCGATCCTCGCCGTGCTGCCGAAGACGAAGAAGCCGACCAAGCCGACGAACGAACGCAACATCCTCTTCTTCGGCGTGTTCAGCACGATGGACGAGGACAGCTTCATCGACGACCTGATGGGGCGGCTGAAAAGCGACGACAGCGTCTATCGCACCATGGCGCGCGACATCTACCAGGCCGGCTGCGTGCTCCAGAACAAGAAATACCGGATGCTGAGCTACGCCTATCTGATCCTGCTGATCGGGCTGGTCGGCAGCTGCGCCGCCTATATCGCCACCTATCTCGTCTGACTATTTCAGCCAGCCCTGCGCGCGATACCAGTCGCCGGTCGCCTTGAGCCCGGTCTGGGTGCGGATTTCGGGCGTCCACAGCGTCTCGGGCGGGCGCGCCTCGGCGGTGACGACCCAGTCGGGATGGCAGAAATAGCGGACCCGATCGGGCGTCAGCTTGGCCCTGTCGCGGCGGACCAGCCGATCGACATGGGCGGCGCCGGCCATCACCGCCTTGGGCATCGCCACGGTCGCGGCGCGCTTGCCGAGCAGGCGGCCGAGCGTGCGGGCGAAATGGCGGTGCTCCCAGCCGTTCTCGACGCCGTCGTCGGGCTCGTAGGTCTCGCCGACGCTGGCCGGCGCGTCGATGAGCGCGAGGATCAGCCGGCACAGATCGTCGACATGGAGGATCGAGAAGCGCCCGGCGGGCGGCAGCGCGACGAAGCCGCGGCTGGCCATGCGGAACAGCTCGAACGTCTCGCGGTCGCCGGGGCCGTAGATTGCGGGCGGGCGCACGATCGTCCAGTCGAGTCCGGAGGCGGCGGCGGCCTTTTCCGATTCCGCCTTGGACCAGCCGTAATCGCTCAGGTCCGGCTCGCGCGCGGCGAGCGAGGAGATGTGGATGAAACGGCGCACGCTCGCCGCGCGCGCCGCCTCGATCATGCGGGCGGTGCCGTCCACGTTCACCGCCGCGAAGCCGGCGCGGTTGGGCGCGTTGATGAGGCCGGCGATGTGGATGACGGCATCGGCGCCTTCGCACAGGGCGGCGAGGCTGTCCGGTTGGTCGAGCGTGCCTTCAATCCAGGCGACGCCCGGCTCGGGCGCGCGCGGGCCGCGGGTGAGGGCGCGGATTTCGTGGCCGGCCTCGCGCGCGGCGGTGAGGAGGTGGGAGCCGACGAAGCCGGTGGCGCCGGTGACGGCGAGGGTGCTCACCGATCACTCTCCTCGCTCGTCCCGAGCGAAGTCGAGGGGCGCTGGAACGGACTCATCACATACGCCCCTCGACTACGCTCGGGACGAGCGGAGGCTAGGTGCGCGCTCATAACGGCGACCATCCTGTTTCGGGCGCATCTTCCGCCGCGTCCCGGTCCAGCCGGCCGATATGGGCGAGCAGGGCGTCCAGTACCTCTTCGACGCCCGCGCCGGTCGCGCCGGAGACCACGAAGACCTCCGCGCCGGAGGCTTCGCGCAGTTCGCCGGCCAGCGCCTCGGCCAGCTCGTCGTCGATCGTGTCGCCCTTCGACAGCGCGATCACCTCGGGCTTGTCGTCCAGACCGGCGCCATAGGCTTCCAGCTCGCCGCGCACGGTGCGCCAGGCGTCGGCCACGTCCTCGTTATTGGCGTCGACGAGGTGGAGAAGGACGCGGGTGCGCTCGACATGGCCGAGGAAGCGGTCGCCGATGCCGGCGCCTTCCGCCGCGCCCTCGATCAGGCCGGGAATGTCGGCGAGGACGAAATCCACCCCCTTGTGGCGCACGACGCCGAGCTTCGGATGGAGCGTGGTGAAGGGATAATCGCCGACCTTCGCCTTGGCGTTGGAGACGGCGTTGAGGAAGGTGGACTTGCCGGCATTGGGCAGGCCCACCAGCCCGGCATCGGCGATGAGCTTCAATCGCAGCCAGACCCACAATTCCTCGCCCGGCCAGCCCATGCCGTGCTGGCGCGGGGCGCGGTTGGTGGACGTCTTGTAGCTGGCATTGCCGCGCCCGCCGTCGCCGCCCTTCAGCAGGACGATGCGCTGCCCGGCCTCGGTGAAGTCGGCCAGCACATGCTCGCGCTCGTCGTCGAGGATCTGGGTGCCGACCGGGACGCGCACCACCAGATCCTTGCCGCCCGCGCCGGTCTGGTTGCGCCCGGCGCCGCCCTTGCCGCGCGGCGCCTTGAAATGCTGGGTGTAGCGGAAGTCGATCAGCGTGTTCAGGCCCTCGACCGCCTCGAAGACGATGTCGCCGCCCTTGCCGCCGTCGCCGCCGTCCGGCCCGCCATATTCGATGAACTTCTCGCGCCGGAAGCTGACCGCGCCGGGACCGCCCGCGCCGGAGCGGATGTAGATCTTGGCCTGGTCGAGGAAATGCATGGGGGCGACTTAGGGCCTGGAGGGCGGGGAGGGAAGGGCGTCAGCCCTGATCTTGCTCCTCCAGCCGCCGCTGCGCGGCGATGAGCTGGCCGCGGGCGATCTCGCGGGCCTTGCCGCGGGGCAGGCCGAGCGCGTCGGCCATCGGGCCGCCGAGCAGCGAATCGCCGATCGCGGCGAGCACCAGCGAGAGCGTCATTTCGTGGACCGGGCGGTTCTCATGGCCCTCGCCGAGCTGATCGACGAGGCCGTGGATCGCCTCCAGCACCGGATTGAGCGCGTCGCGGTTGCCGGACAGGATCATCCAGGCGGCGAGCGCGCCCGCGCCCTCCTTGCCGAAGGCGTCGAAGGTGCGATCGACGATCTCGATCGGGTCGGCCTCGCCCTGCCGGCTCTTCACCACCGCCTCGGCGATGCCGGCGCAGACCCGGTCGCTGATCGAGGCGGCGAGCGCCGATTGCAGCCCGGCGGCCGAGCCGAAATGGTGGAGCAGATTGGCGTGGGTCTTGCCGATCTCGGCCGCGACGGCCTTCAGCGTCACCGCCTGCGGCCCATGCGCGATCAGCAGCCGCCGCGCGGCCTCCAGCGCGGCGGCGCGGCTTTCCTGTGGGTTGAGCCGTTCGCGCTTTATTGACACTTGTGTAAGTATAACCTATCTCCCTCGCCCAAGGAGATACAGCATGACACGTCCCGTGACACCTGCCGACTTGACGATCACCCCGCGCGACCGCCGCTTCGGGCGCGGCGCGCGGCAGGCGCGCTGGTGGATGGGCGGCGATCCAATCGCCACCGCCTTCTACAACGCGCTGTCGGCGACCTTCCCGAAGGGCGAGGGCTTCTTCGTCGAGAGCGTGCGCAAGTTCCGCGAGGGCACGGACCCGAAGCTCGCCGCCGAGATCAAGGCGTTCGTCACGCAGGAGGTGATGCACAGCCGCGAGCATGTGCAGTTCAACAAGCGCGCGCTGGACGCGGGCTATAACCTCAAGCCGCTGGAGGATCAGGTCGACTACCGGCTCGACATCATCCGCGCGAAGCCGCCGATCGCCAGCCTCGCCGCGACCATGTGCCTGGAGCATTTCACCGCGATCCTGGCGCATGAATTGCTGCGCGATCCGCGCCATCTCGCCGGGGCCGACGCGGAGAGCGCGGCGATGTGGCGCTGGCACGCGGTCGAGGAGATCGAGCACAAGGGCGTCGCCTACGACACCTGGCTGCACGCGACGAAGGACTGGCCGCGCGGCAAGCGCTGGAAGGTGAAGGCGAAGGTGATGCTGTTCGCCACCCGCAACTTCATCGTCGACCGCACGACGGGGACGCTGGAATTGCTGCGCCAGGACGGGATCACCGGGCCGAAAGCCTGGGCGCGGATGTTCTGGTTCGCCTGGGTGCGGCCCGGCATGCTGCGCAAGATTCTCGGCGCCTGGCTCGCCTTCTTCCGGCCGGGCTTCCACCCCTGGAACCATGACGACCGCGCGCTGATCGCGCGGGAGGAGCAGCAAGCGGCCTACGCCTGACCCCTGTTTCCTCCCCTCGATTTCGAGGGGAGGGGGGACCATGCGAAGCATGGTGGAGGGGTATCTTCGGAAGCACCGGAAGTACCCCTCCACCACCCTTCGGGTGGTCCCCCTCCCCGGCAAAGGCCGGGGAGGAAATTACGCGGCGATTCTCGCGCAGGGATCGTCCGCGAGGCCGGCATCCGCGTCGGCCAGATCCAGCACATATTCCATGCACGGCGCCTCGCCGCCCCGGCCGAGGCTGTGGCGCGGCCGCGTCGTGCCGGTCGGGCGGAAGCCGAGCTTGCGCAGCACCCGCCCCGAGGCGGGATTGTCGATGAAATGGCCGGCCGAGATATGAGACAGGCGCAGCGTGTCGCGCGCATTGGCGAGCACCGCCCGGCCGGCCTCCGTCGCGAAGCCCAGCCCCCAGAAGGGCCGGGCGATCCAGTAGCCCAGCTCCACGCAGCCCGAGTCCATCCGGTCGAGGCCGATGCCGCCGATCAGCCGCGGCGCGCCGGCGGTGCGCAGGAAGATGAGGCTGGCGGGATCGCCGGGACCGCGCTCGCGCGACAGGAACGCCTCGGCATCGTCCGCGCGATAGGGCCAGGGCGCGCTGGCCAGGTTGCGCACGACGCTCTCGTCGGCGATCGCGCGGTGCAGCGCGGGCGCGTCCTCGGCCCAGCCGGGCCGCAGCAGCAGTCTGGGGGTTCTCGCGAACATCCTTATTCTCCTCTCGTCCCCCGTCGCCGGCGCC
>CAZTPD010000174.1:0-4573 GCA_964614625.1 uncultured Sphingosinicella sp.
TCCGCCAAGCGCAACCGGAGCGCGCCGTCCTCGTCGAGGCCGTCGAACAGGCCCTGCCCTTCGCCGGTGGAGAGCGCGGTGCCGATCGGGTGGGCGGCGGCGAGCCAGGCCTTGCGGACCGGGGCGATCCCCTCGGCGCGCCAGCGGGCGAGCCAGCGGGCGTGGGTTTCGGCGAGGATTTCGGCGAAGATTGCGGGGTTTTGCGGGGTTCCGGCGAGATCGGCGAGGCTGATGGCGGGGCGGTCGGGAAGGTCGGGGGCGTGCGCGAGATTGACGCCGAAGCCGATGATGACGGCCTCATTGTGGCGTTCGAGGAGGATGCCGGCGAGCTTGGCCTGCCCCGCGATCAGGTCGTTGGGCCATTTGATCGCCGCGCCCGGGGCGTGGAGGGCGACCGTTTCGTGCAAGGCGACGGCGGCGACGAGGGCGAGGGTCGGCGCGGGGGGATCGGACGGGGCGAGGCGGACCAAAGTGCTGATGTAGAGGTTGCCGGGCGGGGAGAGCCACGCCCTGCCCTGCCGGCCCTTGCCCCCGGTCTGGCGCTCGGCGCGCAGCCACAGGCCTTCGGGCGCGCCGTCGCGGGCGAGCGCGGCGAGATCGTCGTTGGTGGAGCCGGTTTCGGCGAGGGTGCGGATTTCAGGCATCGCGCAACCCTATCGCGGACTCATCACACACGCCCCTCGACTTCGCTCGGGACGAGCGAGGCCGGGGGTGAGAGCGAGGGCGGCTAGAACAGCGCCCATGCCGCCGCGAGGGTGGCGGGGCCGAGCAAGGGGATCGTCAGATAGCCCAAAGGCGAGACGAACAGGGCCGAGCCGAGGATCAGGCCGGTGCCGACCGGCTCGCGCTCCGGCGCATAGGCCGGGGCGGGCTCATCGAAATACATGACCTTGACGATCATGATGTAATAATAGGCCGCGATCACCGAGCCCGCGATCGCGACCGCCGCGAGCCAGGTGAGATCCGCCGCCACGGCGGCCTGGAAGACCAGGAATTTCGGCCAGAAGCCGAACAGCGGCGGGATGCCCGCGATCGAGAACATGAAGATCGCCATCGCGAGGGCGAGCATCGGCCGGGTCCGTGACAGGCCGGCCAATGAGGCGATCGTCTCGATCGGCCGGTCATTCCCGTCGCGCATCCTGAGCACGACAAGGAACGAGCCCAAGGTCATCGCGACATAGACGACGAGGTAGAAGAGCACGGCGGCGACGCCTTCCGGCGTGCCGGCGGCGAGGCCGACCAGGATGAAGCCGACATTGTTGATCGAGCTGTAGGCGAGCAGGCGCTTGATGTTCTTCTGACCGATCGCCGCGACGGCGCCGAGAACGATCGAGGCCAAAGCGGCGAAGATCACGATCTGCCGCCAGGTGTCGGTCGCCGGCCCCATCGCCTCCATCGCGATGCGGACCAGGATCGCCATCGCCGCGACCTTGGGCGCGGTGGCGAAGAAGGCCGTCACCGGGGTCGGCGCGCCTTCATAGACGTCCGGCGTCCACATGTGGAACGGCACGGCGCTGATCTTGAAGGCGAGGCCGGCGAGGACGAAGACGATGCCGAACAGTTCGCCCAGCGAAACATCGTCGGCCAGCGCATCGGCGATGCCGTCGAACAGGGTCGTGCCGGTGAAGCCGTAGAGCAGGGAGATGCCGTAGAGCAGGATGCCGCTGGCGAGCGCGCCGAGCACGAAATATTTGAGGCCGGCCTCCGACGAGCGCGCGTCGTTGCGCAGGAACGCGGCGAGGACATAGGCGGCGAGGCTGTTCAGCTCGAGCCCGATATAGAGCATCAGGAGGTCGCCGGCGGAGACCATGATGCTCATGCCCAAAGCGGCGAGCAGGATCAGCACCGGATATTCGCCATGCGCCTCGCCCTCGCGCCTGAGGAAGGCCGGGGCCATCGCGATCGCGGCCGCCGAGGCGAGGAAGATGACGAGCTTGGCGAAGGCGCCGAAGGCGTCGGCGCGGAACTGGCCGCCGAACAGGTCGCCCGCAGAGGAGGCCGGACCGAGCAAGGCGGCGGACGCGCCGAGCAGCAGGATCACCGACATCACGCTGATCGTGCGGATGACGTTCGGATTCTTCGAAAAGGCGGCGAGCAGCAGCAGATCGGTCGCGCCGATCGCGAGGATGATCTCGGGGCCGATCGCCTGGAGGATGTGCCAGAGTGTCATCAATGCCCGCCTTCACCATGATGCGCGTCGGCCACGGGCGCACCCGCCGTCGGCAGCGCGTCGCCCGGCGGCGCGGCGCGCTCGATCCGGGTGAGCAGGATCGCCACGTCGTCGCGCATGACGCGCAGGAAGCTCTCCGGATAGACGCCCATCCACAGGACGGCCGCCGCGATCGGCGCGAGCAAGGCCCATTCGCGCTTCGAAAGGTCCGGCAGCGTCGCCGCCTCCTCCGTGCGCGCGACGCCGAAGGCGATCCGCCAGTAGAGCAGCAGCATATAGGCCGCGCCCAGGATGATGCCGGTCGTCGCCACCATCGCGACCCAGCTGTTCGCGGCATAGGCGCCCATCAGGCTGAGGAACTCGCCGACGAAGCCCGACGTGCCGGGCAGGCCGACGGCGGCCATGGTGAACAGCATGAAGAGCAGGGCATAGCCCGGCATGTTGTTCGACAGGCCGCCATATTTCGCGATCTCGCGCGTGTGCATCCGGTCGTAGACCACGCCGACGCACAGGAAGAGCGCGCCCGAGACGAGGCCGTGGGAGAGCATGACGACGAGGCCGCCCTCGATCCCCTGCCGGTTGAAGGTGAACAGGCCGATCGTCACGAACGCCATGTGGGCGACCGAGGAATAGGCGATCAGCTTCTTCATGTCCTGCTGCACCAGGGCGATCAGCGAGGTGATCACGACGGCGGCCATCGACAGGCCGAAAATGATCCAGATCAGCTGGGCCGAGGCCTCCGGGAACATCGGCAGCGAGAAGCGCACGAAGCCGTAGCCGCCGAGCTTCAGCAGCACGCCCGCCAGGATGACCGAGCCGGCGGTCGGCGCCTGGACGTGCGCGTCGGGCAGCCAGGTGTGGAACGGCCACATCGGCATCTTCACCGCGAAGCTGGCGAAGAAGGCGAGCCAGAGCCAGGTCTGCGCCTGCGGCGGGAAATCGGTGTTGAGCAATTCGGGGATCGAGGTCGTGCCGGCGAAATTCACCATCCACAGCATCGCGATCAGCATCAGCACCGAGCCGAGCAGGGTGTAGAGGAAGAACTTGTAGGCCGCGTAGATCCGGTTCGCGCCGCCCCACACGCCGATGATGAGATACATCGGGATCAGGCCGGCCTCGAACAGGATGTAGAAGAGGAAGATGTCCTGCGCCATGAAGACGCCGAGCATCAGCGTCTCCATGAACAGGAACAGCGCCATATATTCGGGGACGCGCCTGTCGATCGCCTCCCAGGACGCGCCGATGCAGATCGGCATCAGGAAGGCGGTGAGGACGATCAGCAGCAGCGCGATGCCGTCGATGCCGAGCGCCCAGACGAAGCTGTCGCCGAAAATCGCGGCGCGCTCGACGAACTGCCATTGCGGGCCGCCGACCTGATAGGTCGCCCACAGGCCGACGCAGAGCGCCAGCGTGGCGAGCGTGGTGGCGAGCGCGATCCAGCGCGCGCCGTTCGCGCCGGCGAACAGGCAGGCGGCCGCGCCCAGCATCGGCAGCGCGAGGATCGCGGAAAGGATGGGAAAGCCGTCCATGTCAGCGCGCCATCGCCCAGGTTGTCGCGGCGGCGATGCCGAGCAGCATCACCAGCGCATAGGTGTAGAGATAGCCGGACTGGAACCGCGCGGTGACGCGGGTGCCGGCCTCGATGACCGCCGCGACGCCGTTCGGGCCAAAGCGGTCGATCGTCCCCTCGTCGCCGCGCTTCCAGAAGAGGCGGCCGAGCCAGGTTGCCGGGCGCACGAAGACGGCGTCGAAAATCTCGTCGAAATACCACTTGTTGAGGAGGAAGCGGTACAGGGTGCCGAGATTGGCCGCGACCGCCGCCGGGAAGGCGGTGTTGCGGATATAGGCGTAGAAGGCGATGGCGAGGCCGATCAGCATCGCCACGGCGGGTGAGAGCTTCACCCAGAGCGGCACCTCGTGCATCGCGTGCATCAGATGGGTGTCGAAGGCGATGCTGCCGGCCCAGAACAAGGCGCCCTGATCCGCGTCGATGAAATAGCCGGTGAAGACGAAGCCGGCGAAGACCGCGCCGATCGAGAGCAGGCCGAGCGGCACCAGCATCGGCCAGGGGCTCTCATGCGGGTGATAGCCGCCCGTGCCTTCCGCCATGTCGTGCGCGCCGGCCTCGTGGGCATGCGTGTCGTGGCCGGCATCCTCGGCGTCCGGGTGATCGTGATGATCGCCGTGGAGCGCGTGCCGGATATGCTCCGACTGCGTCCAGCGCGGTTTGCCGAAGAAGGTCAGGAAGACCAGCCGCCAGGAGTAGAAGCTGGTCAGCAGGGCCGCGAACACGCCGATGAAGAAGACGAAGCCACCGAAGGTGGCGCCGCTGGCGAACGCCGCCTCGATGATCGCGTCCTTGGAATGGAAGCCGGCGAAGCCCGCGTGGAGCCAGTAGATGCC
>CAZTPD010000175.1:0-4415 GCA_964614625.1 uncultured Sphingosinicella sp.
CGCGTCGGCTCCGCCTGGCGCGCGCCGGTCGATGCGCTGGCGTCGCTTTATGCCGGCTATGGCGCGCCGGAGGACGGGGCCTGCGATTTCACGGTGCGGCTGGAGCCGGAGACGATGTGGCGCCGCTGGCTGCGCCCGTCGGTCGCGATCCGGGGCGATTATATCCTGCCCGACGCCGCGCCGCTGCCGCTCGGCATGGGGCTGCTGGCCGCCGAAATGGGCATGAACCTGCAAATGGCGCTGGGCCAGAAACGCTACCTTCTCCTCCACGCCGCCAGCGTCGAGAAGGACGGCCGGGCGCTGATCCTCACCGGCGAATCGGGCGCGGGCAAATCGACGCTTGCCGCCTTGCTCGGCGAGCGCGGCTGGCGGCTGATGGGCGACGAGTTCGCCCTGCTCGACATGGCGACCGGCGCGCTCCGCCCGTTCCCGCGCGCGATCAGCCTCAAGAACGGCGCGATCTCCGTGATGGAGCGCGAGGTGATCCCGACCCGCTTCGGCCCGCGCATCGAAGGGACGCCCAAGGGCACGATCCGCCACCTGCGCCCGCAGGCCGAGGCGATCGCGCGGATGGACGAGCCGGCCAGGCCCGCTTTGATCCTCTTTCCCCGCTTCGGCGCGGCGGCGGCGGTGCGCGGGGTGGGGCAGGCGGAGGTGTTCATGCGCCTGACGCAGGCCTCGACCAATTATGTCGCTTTGGGCCGCGCCGGCTTCGACGCGCTGACCGGGCTGGTCGGCGCGGTCCCGGCGGCGGCGGTGGACTATCCCGACACCGACGCCGCGCTCGATCTGGTCGAGACCTTGTGGCAGGCGGCGGCGTGAGGAGCGCCCGGCTCCTCGTCCACGCGCTGCGCGCGCCCGGGACGCTGTGCGATCCCGACTGGTCCGCCCTGATCGCCGCCGCGCGCGCCGAGCAACTGATCGGGAGCCTCGCCTACCGCCTCGAAAACCTCGATATTCCCCCCCGCATCGCCGCGATTCTCGACGTCGCCCGGCGCGACGCGGCGCAGGCGCGCACCCAGGCGCTGTGGGAGGCGGAAATGTGCCGCCGCGCGCTGGCGGGGACGGGTATTGCCGTCGTCCTGCTCAAGGGCACCGCCTTCCACGCCGCCGGTCTGGACGCGAGCCTCGGCCGCTCGGTCGGCGATCTCGACATCCTCGTGCCGCGCGATCGCATCGAGGAGGCGGAAGCCGCCCTGATCGCCGCCGGCTGGGAGCGGATGAAGGCGGCGGACGGCTATGACGACCTCTATTACCGCCGCTGGATGCACGAGCTGCCCCCGCTCGTGCACGCCACCCGCGACCGGATGATCGACGTCCACCACACCATCTTGCCGCTCACCGCGCGACCGACGCCGGACGCCGCCGCCTTGGTCGCGGACAGCGCGGCGCTGGAGAACGGCCTGCGCGTCCTTTCGCCCGCCGACATGATCGTCCATGCCGCCGCGCACCTGATCGCGGACGGCGACCTCGCCGGCGGTTTGCGCAACCTGTGGGACATCGACCGGCTGGTCCGCGAATTCGCCGCCGATCCGGCCTTCTGGCCGTCGCTCGCCACGCGGGCGCGTTTGCATCAGCTCAAGCGTCCCGTGGCGCGCGCCCTGCGCCTCGCCGCCCGGCTCTACGGCACGCCGGTCGATCGCGCCGTCGCCGGCCGCGCGCGGCTGTCCGATCGTTTGTTCGAAGCCCGCCTGCTCGCGCGCAACGGCTGGGGACAGGAAAAGCGCAAGGCGCTGCGCTTCGCCTTCTACGTCCGCTCGCACTGGCTCCGGATGCCGCCGCTGATGCTGGCGCGCCATCTGTGGACGAAGGCGCGCGGCTAGAGCGCCTCCAGCGCCGGCAGCAGCTCGGCGAAGCCGTCGATCACCGCATCGGCGCCGAGCAATTCCACCGGGCGGTCCGAGAAGCCGAAGCTGACCGCGACGAACGGCAATCCGGCCGCCCGCGCCGTGTCCGCATCGGTGATCGAATCGCCGATCAGCGCGGCGCGCCGGCCGCCGGCGCGGGCGATCGCTGCGTGGAGCGGCGCCGGATCGGGCTTGCGCACCGGCAGCGTGTCGCCGCCGACCACCGCGTCGAACCGCCCGGCCCAGCCCAGCGCGTCGAACAGCAAATGGGTCAGCCGCTCCGGCTTGTTGGTGCAGATCGCCCGCCGGACGCCGCGCGCGGCGAGCGCGTCCAGCGCCGCCTCCGCGCCCGGATAGGGCCGCGTCCCATTGCAGATGTTCGCCGCGTAGAAGTCGATGAATGCCGGGAATCCCGCCTCGACCAGCTCCTCCGAAGCCGCGCCGCTGGCCGCCAGCCCCTTGCGCAGCAGCGCCCGGGCGCCGTGCCCGACCATGTCGCGCACCGAGCCCGGCGGCACGCCCGGCCGTCCGAGATGCGCCAGCGCATGGTTGAGCGCGGCGGCGAGATCGGGCGCGCTGTCGACCAGCGTGCCGTCGAGATCGAAGACGATCGTGTCGAACGGAAAGGAAGGCATCGGCGCGCTTTCCCCGCTGCCTATGGAAATGGCAAGGTTTCCGTGGCAGGGGGCGCTGCATGACCAGGCCCGTCGCCGCCATCATCCTCGCCGCCGGCAAGGGCACGCGGATGAAATCCGATCTCCACAAGGTGCTGCACCCGATCGCCGGGCGGCCGATGCTCGCGCACCTGCTCCACAGCGTCGAGGCGCTGGCCCCGGCCGATAAGGTCGTCGTCGTCGGCTCCGGGCGCGCGCAGGTCGAGCCGCTGGTCGCGGCGCAGGGTGGCGTGGTCGCCGTGCAGGATCCGCAGCACGGCACGGCCCATGCGGTGCAACAGGCCGAGGCGGCGCTGGCCGGTTTCGACGGCGACGTGCTCATCCTCTACGGCGACGTGCCCTTCGTGTCGGCGGGAACGATGCGGCGCATGCTGGACCGGCTCGCCGCGCCCGATGCGCCCGCCGCCGTCGTGCTGGCCTTCCGCCCGGCCGATCCCGCGCAATATGGCCGCATCCTCGCCGATGCCGACGGCACGATCCGCAAGATGGTCGAGCACAAGGATGCGAGCGAGGCGGAGCGGGCGATCGGCCTGTGCAATTCCGGGCTCATGGCGGCGCGCGCGGCCGATCTGTGGCCGCTGCTCGCGCGGGTCGGCAACGCCAATGCGGCGGGCGAATATTACCTGCCCGACATCGTGATGATCGCGGCGGCCGACGGGCGCGCCTCGGCGGCGATCGAGGCCGACGAGAGCGAAGTCACCGGCATCAACAGCCGCGCCGAGCTGGCCGCGGCCGAGTTCGCCTGGCAGCAGCGCCGGCGGGCGGCGGCGATGGCCGACGGGGTCAGCCTGATCGCGCCGGAGACGGTGTGGTTCGCCCATGACACGAAGATCGGCCGCGACACGGCGATCGAACCGAACGTGGTGTTCGGCCCCGGCGTGAGCGTGGGCGAGGGCGCGCGCATCCGCGCTTTCTCCCATATCGAAGGCGCGACGATCGCGGCGGGCGCGGAGATCGGCCCCTATGCGCGGCTGCGCCCCGGCGCCGAGATCGGCGAGGGCGCGAAAGTCGGCAATTTCGTCGAGGTGAAGAAGGCCAGGCTGGGCAAGGGCGCCAAGGCCAATCACCTGACCTATCTGGGCGATGCGGAGATCGGCGCGGGCGCGAATATCGGCGCCGGCACGATCACCTGCAATTATGACGGCTTCCTCAAATACAAGACAGTGATCGGGGAGGGGGCGTTCATCGGCTCCAACTCCGCTTTGGTCGCGCCGGTGACGATCGGCGCGGGGGCGATCGTCGGTGCCGGATCGGTGGTCACGAAGGACGTCGCGGCCGACGCGATCGCGCTGGCGCGCGGCGAGCAGGTGGAGAAACCGGGCCGGGCGAAGCGGTTTCGCGAGATGATGGTGGAACGGAAGAAGAAATCTTGAAACATCCCGTCACCCCGGCCCTTCGACTGCCTGCAAGGCAGGCGCTCAGGGTAAACTTCAGCCGGAGGCTGAAGGCCGGGGTCCAGACGGCCTCTGTGCCAAAAGATGAGTCAGCCTGGATTCCGGCCTTCGCCGGAATGACGGGGAGAGTGTAAGCATGTGCGGAATCATCGGAATTGTCGGCAAGGACGAAGCGGCATCCCGTCTGATGGACGGCCTCAGGCGGCTCGAATATCGCGGCTATGACTCTGCGGGCCTGTGCACCATCGTCGATGGGCGGCTGGAGCGGCGCCGGGCCGAGGGCAAGCTCGACAATCTCGCGCAGGTGCTGGCGGCCGAGCCGCTGCCCGGCACGGTCGGCATCGCGCACACCCGCTGGGCGACGCACGGCGCGCCGACCGTCGGCAACGCGCACCCCCATGTCGTGGGCGGCGTCGCCGTCGTCCACAACGGCATCATCGAGAATTTCAAGCCGCTGCGCGAGGAGATGCAGGCCAAGGGCCGCGCCTTCGCCAGCCAGA
>CAZTPD010000176.1:0-4343 GCA_964614625.1 uncultured Sphingosinicella sp.
CCCGGCGATCCCCGGCAAACGCGGCTGGGCGGCCTCGTCTTTCGGCGCGGCTGGGTCCTGTGGAGCGACCAGCCGCGCTTCGGCGGGATTTCGGCCATGCAGGTCGAAAGCGGGCAGGTCACGGCGATCAGCGACGCCGGGGACGTGCTGCTCTTCCCCCTGCCGGGCGCCGGGCCGCCGCTGCTGAGGGTCGTCGCGCTGCCGCTGGGCCATGCGCCGCCGGCGCGCAAGCGCGACCGCGACACGGAAGCGCTCGCCGTGCACGGCGACCGGGCCTGGGTGGCGTTCGAGCGTCACAATCTCGTGGCGCGCTACCGACGCTCCGACTGGCGGCTGGAAAGCTTCGCGCGGCCGGCGGCGATGCGGCGCTGGGGACGCAATAGCGGCCCCGAATCGCTCGTCCGCCTCGCCGATGGACGGTTCCTGGCGATCGAGGAAGGCGGCGGCGACGCCTATAGCCGGACGGCGATGTTCGACGGCGATCCGGCGGTCGCGACGACGCGGGCGGTGACGGGGCGCTACCGCCGGGTGCCGGGCTATCGCCCGACCGACGCGGCCGAACTGCCGGACGGCCGGCTGCTGATTCTCAACCGCCGGGCGGATCTGGCCCGATTCCCGGCGGTGCTGACCATCGCGGAGATGCCGGACTGGCGCGCGGGCGCGACGATCGAGGCGCGCGAACTGGCGCGGCTGGCGCGTCCGCTGACGACCGACAATATGGAGGCGCTGAGCGTGGCGCGCGAAGGCGGGCGCACGATCGTGCGCATCGCCTCCGACGACAATTTCATGGGATTCCAGCGCACCCTGCTGCTGGAATTCGAGCTGGCCGAGTGACGGCCGGCCCGGTTACGAGCGAAGGCTCAGGCGGCTTCGGCCGGCTGCTTCTTGGCGATCTCGCGCTTCAGACGGCGGGCCTTGAGGCTCAGCTTTTCGTCCGAGGTCTTGGCCAGCCAGTTGTCGAGGCCGCCGACATGCTCGACCGAACGCAGGCCGTTCATCGACACACGCAGCTTCACGCCGCGCCCGAGCGCGTCGGAGATCAAGGTCACGTTCTGCAGATTCGGCAGGAACGTGCGCTTGGTCTTGTTGTTGGCGTGGGAAACGTTGTTGCCCACCTGACGGCCCTTGCCGGTCAGCTCGCAAATCCGCGACATGCTAGATCTCTTCTTTAGAAAACCGGGGCCCAAACGGCCCCTTGAAGCCGGGCGCAGATAGATGGCGTGGAAAGATTCGTCAACCGCCTTGGGCGCGCCGGCTTCGTTGCGACCCGGCAACCAAATCGCCTTGCCTTCGTTCCACAGCCGACAGGCCCGTTCGGGGAGGATTCCATGCTGCGCACGCTTCTGCTTCTGATTGTTCTGGTGATCGTCATCGCAATCGCACTGGTGATGACCGGCGCCATCAACCTGCGCCAGCAGGGCACCGGCATCCAGGTGGAGACCCGCGACATCGAGGTCGGCACGACGCCGGCCAACGTGCAGCTGCCGACGATCCGGATCGAGAATCGCGAGGTCGGCATTCCGAGCATCACCGTCACCGACGGCAACAATCAGGCGCCCGCCGAGGCCAACGCGCAATAGACTGGGCGCTTTCGCGCCAGCCTCAAGGCGGCTAGCAGCAGGGCATGAGCTTCCCGCTGCCCGAACCGATGCGCCGCGCGCTGGACGAAGCCGCCGCCGCAGCCCGGGCCGGCGAGGTGCCGGTCGGAGCGGTGGTGACGCGCGGCGACGAGGTGATCGCGGCGGCGCGCAACGCGATGCGCGATTCGGCCGATCCCACCGCCCATGCCGAGATGGCGGCGCTGCGTGCCGCGGGCGAAAGGCTGGGGACATCGCGGCTGGACGATTGCGATCTGTGGGTCACGCTGGAGCCCTGCGCGATGTGCGCCGGGGCGATCGCTCTGGCGCGGATCGGCCGGCTCTATTTCGCCGCCGCCGATCCGAAGGGCGGCGCCGTGCTGCACGGGCCGCGCCTGTTCGCCCAGCCGACCTGCCATCACGCGCCCGAAATCTACCCCGGCATCGGCGAGGCCGAGGCCGGGGAGATGCTGCGCGCGTTCTTCAGGCAAAGGCGGGACTGAAGGCTGATCGCCAGTCCAGTCATTTTGCCACTCCCGTCATTGCGCGCGTAGCGAAGCAATCCGGAGGGACTCCCCGTTGTCTGGATTGCTTCGCCGCTGCGCGCTTCGCAATGACGACACGAGCCTTGTCGTCCCGGTACCTACCTCGTCAACGGGACCACGCGGATTTCGACGCGGCGATTGGCCTGACGTTCCGCTTCGGTGGCGTTGTAATTGCCTGGCAGGGGACGAGACGAGCCGAAGCCCTGCGAGGCGATGCGGGCCTGGTTGACGCCGCGCAGCGCGAGATAGTCGCCGACCGCGCGGGCCCGGTTCTGCGACAGCGGGATGTTGATCCCGTCGCCGCCCGACGGATCGGTGTGGCCGTAAATGTCGACCAGGGTCTGCGGATAATCGGCGAGCGTGCGCGCGACGTCGTCCAGCGTGGCGCGGAACTGCGGCTGGATGTCGTAGCGGTTGACCGGGAAGGTGACGGCGGCGGGGAGGTGCAGGACCAGCTCGTCGCCCTGGCGCTCGACCTCGATGCCGGTGCCGGCGGTGCGGCGGCGCAGCTCCTGCTCCTGCCGGTCCATATAGGCGCCGATCGCGCCGCCGGCGAGCGCGCCGACGCCGGTGCCGATGATCCGCTCGGTGCGGTCGCGGCGGCCGCCGATCAGATCGCCGAGCAGATAGCCGCCGATCGCGCCCGCGCCGGCGCCGATCGCGGCGCGCGAGACGCGCTGCTCGCCCGTATTCGGGTCCGAGATGCAGGCGGTGGTGGCGAGAAGCGCGGCGGTGGCCGCGGCGGCGGTGAAAAGCCTACTGGTCATGCAAAAATCCCCTTGGCAGGATGGTCATTGGACGGCGCGTCAACCGTCCCGGTGCGCGTTTGTTCCGCATCCGGCCTGAATCCGGGCTGACGAAGCTGTTGTGGAGTCGAACGGGTTGCGGCTACAGGTGGCCTGACTGGCCATGCCCGCGCCCCTCGACCCCTTTCCCTGGCTCGACGTTCTCGTCATCGCTTTTCTGGTGGCGGTGAACGGCGTGTTCGCCATGTCGGAGCTGGCGATCGTCTCCTCGCGCCGCGCGCGGCTGAAGGCGATGGCCAAGACCGGCCGCAAGGGCGCGCAGACCGCGCTCGACCTCGCTGCCGATCCGGGGCGCTTCCTGTCCACCGTCCAGATCGGCATCACCCTGGTCGGCATCCTGAACGGCGCCTATTCCGGCGCCAGCCTGGGCGGGCCGATCGGGCAGCGGATCGCGCTGCTCGGCATCGATCCGTCGACCGCGCAGACGCTGGGCTTCGCCGTCGTCATCATCCTTGTCACCTATGCCTCGCTGGTGATCGGCGAGCTGGTGCCCAAGCAGTTCGCGCTGCGCTCGCCCGAGCCGATCGCCTGCGTGATCGCGCTGCCGATGCACTATCTGTCCAAGATAACGGCGCCGTTCGTCTGGCTGCTCGACCGCACCACGGGGCTGGTGTTCCGCCTCCTCAGGCTGCAGCGCGAATCCTCCGACCATGTCACGGCGGAAGACCTGCACATGGTGGTCGCGGAAGCGGCGACGGCCGGGGTGCTCGACGAAAGCGAGCGGGCGATCATTTCCGGCGTGGTGCGCCTCGCCGACCGGCCGACCCGCGAGGTGATGACGCCGCGCACCGAGGTGGACTGGATCGACGCCGACGCCGACGCCGAGGCGGTGCGCGCGGCGCTGGTGGCGATGCCGCACAGCCGGCTGCCGGTGGCGGAAGGCTCGGTCGACAATCTGGTTGGCGTCGTCCAGGCGCGCGACATCGTCACCGCCTTCATCGCGGGCCAGCCGCTCGATCTTCGCGCGCTGATGCGGCCCGCGCCCATCGTGCCCGACCAGATGGACGCGATGGACGCGCTCGACGTGCTGCGCGCGGCGGATGTGCCGATGGTCTTCGTCCATGACGAATATGGCCATTTCGAGGGACTGGTGACGCCGGCCGACCTGCTCGGCGCGCTGGCGGGCGCGTTCGCCTCGGACCAGGACGAGGACACGGATCCACCGCTCGTGGAGCGGGACGACGGCAGCTGGTGGGTGTCCGGCTCTGTCCCGGCCGACCTGCTCGCCGACCAGTTCGGCCTGCGCCTGCCCGAGGACCGCGACTATGCGACGGCGGCCGGGCTCGCCCTGTCGGTGCTGAAGCACCTGCCGGAAGTGGGTGAACGCTTCGCCTTCGACGGCTGGCGCTTCGAGATCGTTGACATGGACGGGCGCAAGATCGACAAGCTCCTCGCCGCGCCCGCGCCGCGCGGCC
>CAZTPD010000177.1:0-4279 GCA_964614625.1 uncultured Sphingosinicella sp.
GCATGACGGCGCTCTATCAGGCGGGCCTTAAGAGGAAGTGTGCGCCTTCAAAACGCGCCAGCCCAGCCAGAGCCAGCCGGCGATCAGCGCGAGCCCGCCCAAGGGCGTCACCATGCCGAGCCAGCGCATCCCCGTCAGCGCCATCACGTAGAGCGAGCCGGAGAAGAGCAGCACCCCGAGCGCCATCAGGATCGCCACCGCGCGGGTGCCCGGCAGCGTCGCCGCGCCGATCGCGACCAGCGCGATGGCGTGCCAGAGATGATACTGGACGCCCGTGTTCCACCAGGCGAGCGCCTCGGGATCGAGCCGCGCCTTCAACCCGTGTGCCCCGAACGCGCCCAGTGCCACGCCGAGCGCCCCCAGCATCGCGCCGAGCACCAGCGCCGTCTTCGCTTCCTGCGTCATGGCGACGGCGATAGCGCGATACGGCCGTGGCTAACAGGCTGTTAAGGATTTCGCGGCAAAGCGGCGGGCATGGATGCGTCCGCCGCCCCCGATCATGCCTGGCGCGCCAGCCATTATGCGGCGGTGCACGACGCGATGACGCGCTTTGGCGAATCGGGCCTGCGCCATCCCCCGGCCGGCATGGACGGCGCGATCGGCCGCGCCCAGCTCCATTTCGCGCGGGAAGGCGATCGCGTGGCGCTGGCCCGGCTGGAGACGATCTCGATCGCCCTGTTCCGCCTGCGCCAGGCGCTGCTGGCCCGCGCCGAAGCCGATTTCCGCGCCGCCGAGCGCGAGCTGGCGCGGCTGGCCCGCGACTGGTTCCTGGACGCCCCGATGTTCCCCCCCGAAACCACCGCCGCCGAAGCGGCCTGAGCCGCGACCCCGAATCGCGGGCGCGCCCGGCAGAGTATTTCCCGCATCGCCCGCGCCCGGCCGGAGGCCGGATTCTGTTCGCGCAGAGACGCAGAGGCGCGGAGGGGCCTGTGAAGCGCGATGACCGAGATTATTCGCGGCTGCCGGGAAATGTTCGGTCTCTCTGCGCCTCTGCGTCTCTGCGCGAACCCTGAAAGGGGGCATGGCCGCCCGGCATTGGCAGAAAGGCGCTGCGCGCCGACCCGTCCGGTCACCCCAAAATCTTCGCCAGCCCTCTCGACAATTGCATCGCGCCGTTGAGCCGCGCCTCGGCGCTCGGCCAGTCGCGGGTTATGACGAGCTTGCTGTCGGGGCGGAGGCGGGCGGTGCCTTTCAGGCGTTCGACATAAGCGAGCAGGCCGGGCAGGTCCGGGAAGCCGTCTTCGTGGAAATGGACGAGGGCGCCCTTGGGGCCGACGTCCAGCTTCGCGACCATCGCCTTGCGGCAGTTCATCTTGATCTTGATGATCTTGAGGAGGTTCGCCGTCTCCTCCGGGAGCGTGCCGAAGCGGTCGATCAGCTCGGCGGCGAAGGGGTCGATGTCGGCGGGGGTCTCCAGCTCGTTCATGCGGCGGTAGAGGCCCATTCTGAGGTCGAGATCGGGGACATAGGCGTCCGGGATCAGGATCGGCGCGTCGACGCTGATCTGCGGCGAGAAGGGCTCGGCGCGCTTCTCCATGCCGCCCGCCTTGGCGGCCAGGATCGCGTCCTCCAGCATCGACTGGTAGAGTTCGAACCCGACCTCCTTGATGTGGCCGGATTGCTCGTCGCCGAGCAGGTTGCCGGCGCCGCGTATGTCGAGATCGTGGGTGGCGAGCTGGAAGCCCGCGCCCAGCCCCTCGAGGCTGGCGAGCACCTTGAGGCGCTTGTCGGCGGTCTCGGTCGTCACCCGGTCGGCGGGCGTGGTGAAATAGGCGTAGGCCCGGGTCTTGGCCCGGCCGACGCGGCCGCGGAGCTGATAGAGCTGGGCGAGGCCGAAACGGTCGGCGCGGTGGATGATGAGCGTGTTGGCGCTCGGGATGTCGAGGCCGCTCTCGACGATGGTGGTGGAGAGCAAAACCTCATATTTCCGGTCGTAGAAGGCGCCCATCCGCTCCTCGATCTCGGTCGCGGCCATCTGGCCGTGCGCGGTGACGGCGCGGACCTCCGGCACCTCTTCGCGCAGGAAGCGCTCGATGTCGGGCAAATCGGCGATGCGGGGCACGACGAAGAAGGACTGGCCGCCGCGATAATGTTCGCGCAGCAGGGCTTCCCGGATCACCACGCCGTCCCAGGGCATGACATAGGTGCGCACCGCCAGGCGATCGACCGGCGGGGTCTGGATGACCGAAAGCTCGCGCAGGCCGGACATCGCCATTTGCAGGGTGCGCGGGATCGGGGTGGCGGTCAGCGTGAGGACGTGGACGTCGGTGCGCAGCGCCTTCAGCTTCTCCTTGTGGACGACGCCGAAGCGCTGCTCCTCGTCGACGATGACGAGGCCGAGATTTTTGAACTCGACGCTTTTGGCGAGGACGGCGTGGGTGCCGATGACGATGTCGATCTTGCCCGCCTTCAGCCCCTCGCGGGTCGCGGCGGCCTCCTTCGCGGGGACGAGGCGGGAGAGCCGGCCGATCTCGATCGGGAAGCCCTGGAAGCGTTCCTTGAAGTTCTGGGCATGCTGGCGCGCGAGCAGGGTGGTGGGGGCGACGAGCGCGACCTGCATCCCCGCCATCGCGGCGACGAAGGCGGCGCGCAGCGCGACCTCGGTCTTGCCGAAGCCGACATCGCCGCAGACGAGGCGGTCCATCGGCTTGCCCGCCGACAGGTCCGCGATCACGTCGTCGATCGCGCGGTCCTGATCCTCCGTCTCCTCATAGGGGAAGCGGTCGGCGAAGGCGGCGTAGCCGGTGTCCGGCTCGGCCACCGCGCCGGTGCGCAGCGCGCGTTCGGCGGCGGTCTTGATGAGTTCGTTGGCGATCTCGCGGATGCGCTCCTTCATCCGCGCCTTGCGCCGCTGCCACGCCTCGCCGCCGAGCCGGTCGAGGGTGACGCCCTCGCTCTCGTTGCCGTAGCGCGAGAGGATGTCGATATTCTCGACCGGCACGTAGAGCTTGTCGCCGCCGGCATAAGTGAGCGCGACGCAATCGTGCGGCGCCTTCTGCACCGGGATCTGCGTCAGCCCCTCGTAGCGGCCGATGCCGTGATCGGCATGAACGACGAGGTCGCCGGGGGTGAGCGTCGCCAGCTCGTCGAGGAAGGCCTGGGTGCTTTTCTTCCTGCGCCGCCGGACGAGGCGGTCGCCGAGCATGTCCTGCTCGGTGAGCAGGGCGACGTCGGATGTGGTGAAGCCGTGATCGAGCTGGATGACGGCGAGGGCGACGGGGGCGACTGGGGCAATGGGAGCAACGCTACCACCTCCCCGCTCGTCCCGAGCGAAGTCGAGGGGCGTATGTGAGGACTCCGTGCCGGCGCCCCTCGACTTCGCTCGGGACGAGCGGGGGCTGGCGGCGGTTCCGAGCGCTTCCTGCCACGTTTCGACCTCGACCGCATTGGTCAGCCCGTGATCCGCCAACAGGCCCTTGAGGCGCTCGCGCGAGCCCTGGGTGTAGGAGGCCAGCACGATCTTCTTCCCGGCGCGCCGCAGCGCCGCGACATGATCGGCCACGGCCTCGTAGACGTTCGTGCCCTGCGCCCGCTCCGGCGCGAAATCGCGGGCGGGCTCGACCTCGAAATCGAGCACGCGGGCGCTGGCCGGCTCGTGGAAGGGCGTGACGAGATGGGCGGGGCGCGCGGCCACCAGTTCCTCCCATTCGTCGCGGCCGAGATAGAGGCTTTCGGGGGCGAGCGGGCGATAGCTGCCGGGATCGGACGACAAGGCGCGCGCGCGGTTGGCGTGATAGTCGGCGATCGCCTCGAACCGCGCCTCGGCCGCGCCGCTGTCGCCGGGATCGCGGACGATCAGGTCGTCCGGCCCAAGATGGTCGAACAGGGTGGCGAGGCGCTCCTCGAACAAAGGCAGCCAGTGATCGAGCCCGGCGATGCGACGGCCTTCGGACACGGCCTGGTAGAGCGGATCGCCGGTCGCGGTCGCGCCGAACAATTCGCGATAGCCCGAGCGGAAGCGGCGGATGCTGTCCGCGTCGAGCAGGGTCTCGGAGGCGGGCAGCAGGGTGAAGCCGTCGATCCGGGCGATGCTGCGCTGGCTGGCCGGATCGAAGCCGCGCACGCTCTCGATCTCGTCGCCGAAGAAATCGAGGCGCAGCGCATTGTCCTCGCCGGCGGGGAAGAGATCGACCAGCCCGCCGCGCACCGCGAACTCGCCGGGGTCGCGCACCGTCTCGGTGCGGCTGTAGCCGTTGGCGGCGAGCAAAGCGGCCAGCCGGTCGCGGTCGATCCGCTCGCCGGGCGCGAGGCGGGCGACGAGCTGGCGGATGCGGAACGG
>CAZTPD010000178.1:0-4166 GCA_964614625.1 uncultured Sphingosinicella sp.
TGGCTCGGCAAGGGCGTCGGCGCGGCGGTGGAGGCGGTGAACGGCGAGATCGCCGTCGCCCTGATCGGCATGGAGGCGGAGGACCAGGGCGAGATCGACGCGGCGCTGATCGCGCTGGACGGGACGGAGAACAAGTCGCGGCTCGGCGCCAACGCGATCCTCGGCGTCAGCCTCGCGGCGGCGCGGGCGGCGGCGGACACGCGGGGCCTGCCGCTCTACCGCTATGTCGGCGGCGTCTCAGCCAACGTGCTGCCGGTGCCGATGATGAACATCCTGAACGGCGGCGCGCACGCGGACAATCCGATCGACTTCCAGGAATTCATGGTGATGCCGGTCGGCGCGGAGAGCTTTTCCGAGGCTTTGCGCTGCGGCGCGGAGATCTTCCACACGCTCAAGAAGAAGCTGCACGATGCCGGGCTCGCCACGTCGGTGGGCGACGAGGGCGGCTTCGCGCCGAACCTCGCCTCGGCCCGCGACGCGCTCGACTTCATCATGCGCTCGGTCGAGGAGGCAGGCTACACGCCCGGCGACGACGTGATGCTGGCGCTCGACTGCGCGGCGACGGAATTCTTCAAGGACGGGGCCTACCGGATGGAGGGCGAGGGGACGACGCTCTCGCCGGTCGAGATGGCCGAATATCTCGCTTCGCTCACCCGCGACTATCCGATCCGCTCGATCGAGGACGGCATGGGCGAGGACGATCTGGAGGGCTGGAAGGCGATCACCGACCTGGTCGGCGGCAAGGTCCAGCTCGTCGGCGACGATCTCTTCGTCACCAATCCGAAGCGGCTCGCCATGGGGATCGAGCAGGGCCTCGCCAATTCGATCCTGGTCAAGGTCAACCAGATCGGCACGCTGACCGAGACGCTCGACGCGGTGAACATGGCGCACCGCGCGCGCTACACCGCCGTGATGTCGCACCGTTCCGGCGAGACCGAGGACACGACCATCGCCGACCTCGCCGTCGCGACCAATTGCGGGCAGATCAAGACGGGCAGCCTCGCGCGCTCCGACCGGCTCGCCAAATACAACCAGTTGCTGCGCATCGAGGAGGAACTGGGCGAGGTCGCGCATTATGCGGGCCGGGGGATTTTCGCGGCCGGCTGAGCGCCGCGACTCGGGCCGGCGGATTTTTCCGGATTCAGCCTCAAATCGCTTGATTCGGCGTGGTTTTACTGATTCTGTGCGCGGGCGATGACGTCAAGACGCAACCCCATGCAACTCATCAAGCGGGCGGCCCTGCCGGCCGTGGGGCTGCTCATCATCGCCAATTTCGTCGGCTATGCCGTGATCGGCGAGAACGGCGTTCTCTCCTGGGGCGATTATCGCCGCGCCAGCGCCGAGAAAGCGGTGCAGCTCGCCGAGCTGAGGGCCGAGCGCGCCCGGCTCGAGCACCGCGCCCGGCTGCTCGATCCGCGCAACGCAGATCCCGATCTGGTCGATGAGCTGGTCCGGCGCGAGCTCGGCCTGATCCGCCCCGACGAGGTGACGATCGAGCTTCCCCGGGAACCCGCGACCGCGCCCGCCGCCGCGCCGACCCCCTAGGCATCGCCCCCAGCCCCCGTTGCGCCCCGCCGCGTTTGCGGCCATAGCAGCGCCATTGTCTGAGCGAGAGGAAAGGGCCGGAACCCAGTGGCCAGGGCAGCATCGACGGGACGCGCCGCGAGCAAGAGCGCGACAAGGAAGAAGACCCCCGGAGCCGCGCCGCCCACGCCGAACCGCGAGCGCCCGCCCGAGCCCGCCCGCTACAAGGCGGACAAGGGCGAGCTGGTCGATTTCTATAGGCAGATGCTGCTCATAAGGCGGTTCGAGGAGCGGGCGGGGCAGCTCTATGGGTTGGGGCTGATCGGCGGGTTCTGCCATCTCTATATCGGGCAGGAGGCGGTCGCGGTCGGGCTGCAATCGGCGCTCGAGGTCGGCAAGGACAGCGTCATCACCGGCTATCGCGACCATGGCCACATGCTCGCCTACGGCATCGATCCCAAGGTCATCATGGCCGAGCTGACCGGCCGCGAGGCGGGGATCAGCCGGGGCAAGGGCGGATCGATGCACATGTTCAGCGTCGAACACCGCTTCTACGGCGGCCACGGCATCGTCGGCGCGCAGGTCAGCCTCGGCACCGGCCTCGCCTTCAAGCACAAATATGCCGGTGACGGCGGCATCGCCATGGCCTATTTCGGCGACGGCGCGGCCAATCAGGGTCAGGTCTACGAGAGCTTCAACATGGCGGAGCTGTGGAAGCTCCCGATCATCTTCGTGATCGAGAACAACCAGTATGCCATGGGCACCAGCGTCAACCGCTCCTCGGCCGAGGACCAGCTCTACCGGCGCGGCGAGAGCTTCCGCATCCCCGGCCTTCAGGTGGACGGCATGGACGTGCTGGCGGTGCGCGGCGCGGCCGAGACGGCGGTCGAATGGGTGCGCGCCGGCAAGGGGCCGATCCTGCTGGAATTGAAGACCTACCGCTATCGCGGCCATAGCATGTCCGACCCGGCCAAATACCGCTCGCGCGAGGAGGTGCAGGCGGTGCGCGACAAGTCCGACCCGATCGAGGCGGTGAAGCGCGAGCTGGAGAAAGCGGGGGTCAAGGAGGACGAGCTCAAGGCGATCGACACCGAGATCAAGAAGATCGTGGTCGAGGCCGCCGACTTCGCCGAGCAGGCCGCCGAGCCCGACCCCTCCGAACTCTACACCGACGTGCTGGTAGGCAGCTACTGATGGCCATCGAACTCAAAATGCCCGCGCTTTCCCCGACGATGGAGGAAGGCACCCTCGCCAAATGGCTGGTCAAGGAGGGCGACAGCGTCTCCTCCGGCGACATCCTGGCCGAGATCGAGACCGACAAGGCCACGATGGAATTCGAGGCGGTCGACGAGGGGACGATCGCGAAGATCGTGATTCCCGAAGGCACGGACGGGGTGAAGGTGGGCGAGGTGATCGCGCTGATCGCCGGAGAAGGCGAGGATGCCTCCGCCGCCGAAACGCCCGCGCCTAAGGAGAAGGAAGAGGCGAAGGCCGAAGCGCCCGCGCCGGAATCCGACAAGCCGCAGGCCGCCGAGAGCGGCACCGAGCAGCTCGTGAAGCCGGCGCGGATCGAAGCGGCCGATCCCGACATCCCCGAAGGCACCGAGATGGTGAAGACCACGGTGCGCGAGGCGCTGCGCGACGCGATGGCCGAGGAGATGCGCGCCGACGATCGCGTCTTCGTGATGGGCGAGGAGGTCGCCGAATATCAGGGCGCCTACAAGGTGACGCAGGGGCTGCTCCAGGAATTCGGCGACAGGCGCGTCATCGACACGCCGATCACCGAATATGGCTTCGCCGGCGTCGGTTCCGGCGCGGCGATGGCGGGGCTGAAGCCGATCATCGAGTTCATGACCTTCAACTTCGCCATGCAGGCGATCGACCACATCATCAATTCGGCGGCCAAGACCAATTACATGTCCGGCGGCCAGATGCGCTGCCCGATCGTGTTCCGCGGGCCGAACGGCGCGGCGAGCCGCGTCGCGGCGCAGCACAGCCAGAATTACGGGCCGTGGTACGCCGCCGTGCCGGGCCTGATCGTGATCGCGCCTTACAGCGCGGCGGACGCCAAGGGGCTGCTCAAGGCCGCGATCCGGTCCGAAGATCCGGTCGTGTTCCTGGAGAACGAGCTGCTCTACGGCCACAGCTTCGACGTGCCGAAGCTCGACGATTATGTCCTGCCGATCGGCAAGGCGCGGGTGGCGCGCGAAGGCAAGGACGTGACGCTCGTCTCCTATTCGATCGGCGTCGGCGTCGCGCTGGAGGCGGCCGAGACGCTGGCGGGCGAGGGGATCGACGCGGAGGTGATCGACCTGCGCACGCTGCGCCCGCTCGACACCGAAACGGTGCTCAAGAGCCTCGCCAAGACCAACCGCATGGTGGTGGTCGAGGAAGGCTGGCCGGTCTGCTCGATCGCCAGCGAGATCATGGCGGTGGCGATGGAGGACGGCTTCGACGACCTCGACGCCCCGGTGCTGCGCGTCACCAACGAGGACGTGCCGCTGCCTTATGCCGCGAACCTGGAGAAGCTGGCGCTGATCAAGGCGGCGGACGTGGTCGCGGCCGCGAAGAAGGTTTCGTATCGGTAGTTCGCGCAGAGACGCAGAGGCGCAGAGAGGCCGAGGGGGTCTCATGTCGTCCCT
>CAZTPD010000179.1:0-4158 GCA_964614625.1 uncultured Sphingosinicella sp.
ACACGTTCCGCCCGCCCTGGTTCCACCGCAACGTGATGAGCGAGTGCATGGGCCTCATCTATGGCGAATATGACGCCAAGGCCGAGGGCTTCCAGCCGGGCGGGATGAGCCTGCACAATCTGATGTCCGGCCACGGCCCGGACGCGGAAAGCTGGCGCAAGGCGAGCGAGGCGGAGCTTCGCCCCCACAAGATCGACGGCACCCTCGCCTTCATGGTCGAGACCTGCTGGCCCTACCGCCCCACCCGCTTCGCGCTCGATCATGCCCAGCCGGATTACGACGCCGCGTGGGACGGATTTCCCAAGGCGAAGCTGCCCGGAGCCTAGCTTTCCTGCAATTTGTGCCGCCGCATCGCGTGGCGGAGCTGGTCGTAGGTGAGGCTGAGCGCCGCCGCCGCCGCGCGCTGGTTCCAGCGGCATTTCTCCAATGCGGCGGCGAGGATCGCCTTCTCATATTCCGCGATCGCCAGCCGATAGTCGGCGCAGGCGCCGGGATCGTAGGTGGTCGCCGCGCCGGCGGCCGCCAGCCCATCGCCCGGCGCGGCGGGAGCCGGCGCCGGACTTGCCGCATTCTCGTTCGCCACCACGGACGGAACCGGCGCCCAGGGACTTTCGAACGGATCGAACTGGATCTCGTCGATCGGGAGGGTCTGGTCCTCCCAGCGATAGACGGCGCGCTCGATCACGTTCCTGAGCTCACGCACATTGCCCGGCCAGGCATGGGCCAGCAGCCGCGCCATCGCGTCCTCGCTGAAGGCGGGCCACACGTCCCAGCCCAGCTCGAGGCCCATGCGCCGGCCGAAATGGTCGGCGAGGATCGGGATGTCGCTGTGCCGGTGGCGCAGCGGCGGCAAGGTCACGACCTCGAAGGACAGCCGGTCGAGCAGGTCGGCGCGGAAGCGGCTCTGCTCGACCATGCGCGGCAGATGCTCGTTGGTCGCGGCGACGATGCGGACGTCCACCTGGATCGGCCGGCTGGCGCCGATCCGCGTCACCTCGCCATATTCGATCGCGCGCAGCAGCCGGTCCTGCGCCGGGCTGGAGAGCGTGCCCAGCTCGTCGAGGAAGAGCGTGCCGCCATTGGCCTCCTCGAAGCGGCCGGAACGCGCCTTGGACGCGCCGGTGAACGCGCCCGCCTCGTGCCCGAACAGCTCGGCCTCGATCAAAGTCTCGGGCAAGGCGGCGCAATTCATGATAATGAGGGGGCCGTCCCAGCGCGCGGAAAGGTGGTGGAGCCGTTCGGCGATCAGCTCCTTGCCGGTGCCGCGCTCGCCGATGACGAGGACGGGACGATCGAGCGGCGCGGCGCGGCTGGCCCGCTCGACCGCATCGAGGAAGGACGAAGATTGGCCGACCAGATGGGTGTTGCGCTCCATTCCCGCTTATTGGCGCATTTCGCCAACTCTTGGCAAGATAATTGTTTGATCGGACTAAGTCACTTCGGTCGCTTTTGGCGGATTTCCGCCACTTTTCCTGCCTGGCACAGCCCCTGCTTAACAGGAGCTGTCACCGCCGGATGGTCGGCGGGACGGGATCGAAAACCCAGGTTCAAGGAGACCGGACATGTTCAATTTCGACCGCTTCGCCCGGGTCGCCACCGCCGCGGTTGGCGCGCTCGTCCTCTCGACCCTCTCGGTCGCCGCGGCGGTCGGCCCGGCCACGCCGGCCGGCGCCAGCCAGCCGGCCTATGCCCAGCTTGTTTCCGATGGAACTCGGGCGCATGGCTGAGCCGAAGCGGGTGGCGGTCGCGGCCGGGGAGCTCATCCGGATGAGCCTCCCCGGCCATGACCGCGACAGCCGCCCGACGCGGCCTTTCGTAACCAAGGAGCTTTTCCCCATGGGTATCTTTTCGCGGACGCGCGATATCATTGCCGCCAACGTCACCGATCTGCTCGACAAGGCCGAAGACCCGGCCAAGATGATCCGCATGATCATCCTGGAGATGGAGGAGACCCTCGTCGAGGTGCGCGCCTCCGCCGCCCGGACGATCGCCGACCAGAAGGAGATGCGCCGGCAGATCGACAAGCTGAACCGGCTGCAGGAGAGCTGGGTCGAGAAGGCCGAGCTGGCGCTGAGCAAGGACCGCGAGGATCTGGCCAAGGCCGCCTTGTTCGAGAAGCAGAAGGCCGCCGACATGGCCGATCAGCTCAAGACCGAGATCGACGTGCTGGACGACGCGCTGCGCGCCTCCGAGGCCGACATCGCCAAGCTCCAGACCAAGCTGCGCGAGGCCCGCGCCCGCCAGAACGCGATCATGACCCGCATGGAAAGCGCCCACAATCGCGCGCGCCTGCGCGAGCTGCATTCGGGGCCGAAGGTGGACGACGCCTTCTCGCGCTTCGACGTGCTGGAGCGCCATGCCGACCTGGCCGAGGGCCATGCCGACGCGCTCGCGCTCGGCGGCCCGCCGCGCACGCTGGACGACGAGATCGCCGAGCTGCGCAACTCGGACAAGGTCGACGCCGAGCTGGAGGCGCTGAAGGCCAGCCTCGCCAAGCGCAGCAACGGCGGCGAAGCCGCGAAGAAGGAAGGCTGATCCGATGGAAGACATTCTCGTCCCGATCGGCGTCGTCGGCATGCTCTTCATCGGGCTGCCGTGGATCATCCTGCATTATGTCAGCAAGTGGAAGACGGCCTCGACGCTCACCACCGAGGACGAGAATCTGCTCGACGAGCTGCACGATCTCGCCCGCCGGCTCGACGAGCGGATGGTGACGATCGAGCGCATCGTCCAGGCCGAGAATCCGAACTGGCGCGCGATCGCCTACGATCCGGTCGAGACCGCGATCGAGGACCGTTCCGAGCGCATCCTCGCCGAATCCCGCTCCAACCGCGCCAGCTCCAGGAGGAACTGATGACCTCGCCCCGGACCCGCTTCTACCTCGACAAGATGAACGCCAAATGGTCCGGCGTCTGCGCGGGGATCGCCGATTATACCGGCATCGACGTGACGCTCGTCCGGCTCGGCTTCGTCGCCTCGCTCTTCGTGCTCGGGCCGATGACCTTCGTCATCTACTGGCTCGCCGCCTGGATGGCGCCGCGCAAGCCGGTCGAGCTCTACGCCCGCAACGCCGAGGAGCAGAAATTCTGGCAGGGCGTGCGCGCCAATCCGCGCCGCACCTCGCGCGAGGTGCGCAGCCGGCTGCGCGACATCGACCGGCGCCTGGCCGACATGGAAACCTATGTCACCAGCTCCAACAACCGTCTCGCCCGCGAGATCGAGGAGCTGCGCTGAATCGGAACCGATTGGGAGAAAGGGGAATGAGCATGAGTTTCGGCGGACCCGTCTTCGTCATCGCGATCATCGCCATCTGCACGGCGGGCTGGGTGTTCACCACCTGGATTCGCGCCAGGCACGGCTATCCGATCGAGGACCAGTTCTTCGGCACGGTCGAGAAATCGGACAGCCCGGCCGCCGCCCGCCAGATCGAGTTGCTGTCGGGCGAGAACGCCGCGCTCAAGGGCCAGATCGGCCGGCTGGAGGAGCGCCTCGCCGTGCTGGAGCGCATCGCCACCGATCCGGCCGAGCGCACCGCCCGCGAAATCGACAACCTGCGCTGAGGGGAAAACGATGCCGCACTGGATCTGGTTTTTCGTGATTGTGGTGGCCGTTCCGGTGATCGGCGGCATCGCGGGCGACATCGCGAAGCGGTGGATCAGGCTGAAGGAAAAGCAGCTCGAACATGCCGCGACGCTGGCCGCCGACAAAGCGACCGTCCAGGCCGCCCATATCGAGCGGCTGGAGCAGAGGATGCGCGTGCTGGAGCGGATCGCCACCGACAAGGGCGCGCATCTCGCCGCCGAGATCGAGGATCTGCGCGACGAGCGCATGAACTGAAGGGTTGAGACATGGCGATGGAAAGATTTCAGATGATCATGAACCTCGCGCCGATGATCGCCGTCATCGTCAGCGTTGGCGTCGCCGGCTGGGTCATCACCACCTGGCTGCGCATCAAGAACGGCTATCCGCTCGACGGCGCCTGGGGCCAGGCGGTCTATCCGAAGAAGAACGAAGAGGCGATGGAGCGGGTCAAGCTGCTCAGCCAGGAAAACGCGCAGCTGCGCGCCGAACTCGGTTCGATGAAGGACCGGCTCGCCAATGTGGAGCGCATCGTCACCGACGACAGCCACCGGCTGACGCAGGAGATCGAAGCCCTGC
>CAZTPD010000180.1:0-4150 GCA_964614625.1 uncultured Sphingosinicella sp.
CACCGAATCCTCGAGGTCGAGGATCAGCGCGTCCGCGCCCAGCCCCAGCGCCTTCGCCATCCGCTCCGGCCGGTCGCCGGGGACAAAGAGAAAGGAACGGATGTTCATGCCGGTAGCCTCGTCAATCTCCGCTCGTCCCGAGCGAAGTCGAGGGGCGCTGGCACGGACTCATCACATACGCCCCTCGACTGCGCTCGGGACGAGCGAGTCTGTTGGTTCATTTGGTTCATTGTGCCGTCCCCCGCTGCAACAGCGCCGCGCGCTCCATCACGCAGACCAGCTCGTCCCTCTGATTGAACATGCGATGCTCGAACGTGACGATCCCCGCGTCGGGCCGGGACTTCGAATCCTTCAATCCCACCACCTCGGTCTCGGCGCGCAGCGTGTCGCCGATGAAGACCGGCTTGGGCAGCTTCACCTTGTCGAAGCCGAGATTGGCGACGAGCGTCCCCAGGGTCGTGTCGCCCACCGAAAGCCCCACCAGCAGCGAGAAGGTGAAGGTCGAATTGACGACGATCCGCCCGAACTCCGTCGCCGCCGCATATTCGGCGTCGAGATGGAGCGGCTGCGGATTGTGCGTCATCGTCGAGAACAGTAGATTGTCCGTCTCGGTCACGGTCCGGTGCGGCTGATGCCGGATCGTGTCGCCGAGCGTCCACTGGTCGAAGTAACGGCCGGGCATCAGACATTCCCCTGTTCGTCATGCTGAACTTGTTTCAGCATCCATTTCTCCACCGGCAGCGCGCATGTCCAGATGGACCCTGAAACAAGTTCAGGGTGACGAAGGGGTGGTTCACGCCTCCCCCTCCTCGATCCGCGCCAGCAGCGCGCCTTCGCTCACCTGCGCGCCGACTTCCGCGTTCAGCTCCGCCACCACCCCGTCGAACGGCGCGGTCAGGCTGTGCTCCATCTTCATCGCCTCCAGCGTCAGCAGCTTCTGCCCCTTCGCCACCTTGTCGCCCGCCTGCACCTCCAGCGCGATGATCTTACCCGGCATGGGCGAGACGATGGCGCCGTCGCCCGCCGCCGCGCCGCCGCCGCCCGCCGGCGGCCGCGCCGACACCCGGCGCGCCAGCCCGTCCGCGACGACCAGCACGTCGCCGCCCGGCAGCGCGTGGACTAGCGCGTCCACGCCCGCGCGCGGCCCGTCGGGCCGCAGCTCCGCCGCGACCGCCTCGCCCTCGACATGGAGCATGACCTCGCGCCGCGCCGGGGCATTGAGCCGGAAGCCGCCCAGATCGCGCACCGGCCAGCGCGCGTCATAATCCAGTTCCTCGACCGTCCGCCCGACGATCCGCTCGGCGGCCAGCGCCAGCGCCGCCGGGTCGACCGGATCGGCCGCGGTCAATTCCTCGCCGAGCTGCGCGATCAGCCCGGTATGGACCTTGCCCGAGCGGAACTCGCCCCGGCCGAGGCAGCGCAGCAGGAAGGCGCCGTTGGTCCGAACCGGCCAGACATGGTTCTCGGCCAGCATCACCTCCAGCGTCCGGATCGCGTCCTCGCGCGTGTCGCCATGGGCGATCAGCTTGGCGATCATCGGATCGTAATGCGGGCTCACCATGTCGCCCTCGGCGACGCCGGTGTCGATCCGCTGGCCCCACCCCACCGGATCGAGGCGCGCCGATTCGATCCGCCCGGTCGAGGGCAGGAAGCCGGTCGCCGGATTCTCGGCATAGAGCCGCGCCTCCATCGCCCAGCCGTCGATCCGCAGCTCCTCCTGACGGCAGGGCAGCGGCTCGCCCGAAGCGACCCGGATCTGCCACTCGACCAGATCCTGCCCGGTGATCTCCTCGGTCACCGGATGCTCGACCTGGAGCCGGGTGTTCATCTCCATGAACCAGATGCTGTCCGCGTTGAGGCCGAAGGTCGCGTCGGCGATGAACTCGATCGTCCCCGCGCCGACATAGTCGACCGCCCGCGCCGCCTTCACCGCCGCCGCGCACACCGCCGCGCGCGTCGCCTCGTCCATGCCCGGCGCGGGCGCCTCCTCGATCACCTTCTGGTGGCGCCGCTGGAGGGAGCAATCGCGCTCGAACAGATGGACGACATTGCCGTGGCGGTCGCCGAATATCTGCACCTCGATATGGCGCGGCCGCTCGATATATTTCTCGATCAGCACGCGATCGTCGCCGAACGAGGACGCCGCCTCGCGCTGGCACGAGAGCAGCGCGTCGGCGAAATCCTCCGCCGCATCGACCCGCCGCATCCCCTTGCCGCCGCCCCCCGCGACCGCCTTGATCAGCACCGGATAACCGATCGCGTCCGCCTCGGCCCTCAGCCGGTCCGGCGCCTGATCCTCGCCCAGATAGCCCGGCGTCACCGGCACCCCGGCCTCCGCCATCAATTTCTTGGCGGCATCCTTGAGGCCCATGGCGGTGATGCTGGCCGGATCCGGCCCGATCCACACCAGCCCCACATCGATCACGGATTGGGCGAAGGCGGCATTCTCGGAGAGGAAGCCATAACCCGGATGGATCGCCTCGGCTCCCGTTGCCTTCGCCGCCGCGATGATCTTCTCGCCGACGAGATAAGATTCCCGCGCCGGAGAGGAGCCGATATGCACCGCCTCGTCCGCCTCGCGCACATGCAGCGCCTTGGCGTCCGCGTCGGAATAGACGGCGACCGTGCGAATCCCGAGCCGCCGCGCCGTCCGGATCACCCGGCACGCAATCTCACCCCGATTGGCGATGAGGATGGACCGGATCATGCCAAATCCTCCGATCCTCCCCGAGCTCGTCTCGGGGAGGGGGACCGCCCGGCGGCAGCCGGGTGGTGGAGGGGCAAGCGCGACCGCGCCATCGCGATGATGCCTTCGGCGACCGCCGCCGCATCCTTCAGAATCTCGGTCGCCGCGATCCGCACGGTGTCGATCCCCTTTGAACGGAGCCAGGCATCGCGCCGCTCGTCGCGCGCGGGTCGGTCGCCCATGTCGTGCGCCATTCCGTCAAGCTCGATCACGAGCCGCGCGTCGGAGCAATAAAAATCCATGCCGATCCTGCCGCTCGGATGCTGACGCCGAAACTTGACCCCCTGCGGCTGCCCGCGCAGCAAGCGCCACAACAGAATCTCGGGCAAGCTCATTTCCTTTCGAAGCTGTCTCGCGCGAGCGATGGCGCCGGGCGCCGGCTTGGGTGCGCGGTCCTTGAACATCAGCTAACCCCTCCACCGCCGCCTATGGCGGCGGTCCCCCTCCCCGAGGCAAGCTCGGGGAGGATTGGCGCAGCACGCATGATCCAACCGGCGCTTTCGTCCAGGCTGGCGATGAGGCTGGAACTCATCATCAATACCTCTCGTCGCCATCATCACATCCTGAACACGCCGAACTTCGCCCGCTCCGGAATCGGCGCGTTCAAAGTCGCGGAAAAAGCCAGCCCGAGCACGTCCCGCGTCTGGGCCGGGTCGATCACCCCGTCGTCCCACAGCCGCGCGGTGGCGTGATAGGGGTTGCCCTGGGCCTCGTAATCGTCACGGATCGGCTGCTTGAAGGCTTCGACCTCCTCCGGCGTCCACGTCTCCGCATCGCGGTGCACGGTCGCCAGCACGCTCGCCGCCTGCTCGCCGCCCATCACGGAAATCCGCGAATTGGGCCAGGTGAACAGGAAGCGCGGTGAGTAAGCCCGCCCGCACATGCCGTAATTGCCCGCGCCGAAGCTGCCGCCGATCAGCACGGTGATCTTCGGCACCTGCGCCGTCGCCACCGCGGTCACCAGCTTGGCGCCGTTCTTGGCGATCCCCTCCGCCTCATATTTGCCGCCGACCATGAAACCGGAGATGTTCTGGAGGAACAGGAGCGGCACCCGCCGCTGGCAGGCCAGCTCGATGAAATGCGCGCCCTTCAAGGCGCTCTCGGAGAACAGGATGCCGTTATTCGCCAGGATCGCGACCGGCATGCCCCAGATGCGCGCGAAGCCGCACACCAGGGTGCCCCCGTAAAGCGGCTTGAACTCGTGAAACTCGCTCCCGTCCACGATCCGCGCGATCACCTCGTGCACGTCATAGGGCGTGCGCACATCATCCGGGATCACCCCGTACAGTTCCTCGGGATCGAATTTCGGCGGCACCGGCTCGGCGAGGTCGATGTCCGGCGCCTTCACTGTGTTCAGCCGCGCCACGATGTCGCGCACGATGGTCAGCGCATGTTCGTCATTCT
>CAZTPD010000181.1:0-4147 GCA_964614625.1 uncultured Sphingosinicella sp.
GGGCGTAGAAGGCGCTGTTGACCGGGCATTGCTCGGCGGCGATTTCCGGGTGCCACTGGACGGCGAGCACTTCGGCGCCGGCGGCTTCGGCCGAGAAGGCCTCGACGAGACCGTCATCGGTCGCGACCGCCTCGACGACGAGGCCCGAGGCGAGGCGGTCGATGCCCTGCTCGTGGACCGAGCTGACATGCCGGCGGCTGAGCCCGCTCGCCTCGGCGAGGCGGCCGCGTGGGGCGAGCTCCACCTCGTGCTGGTGCGCGAACAGGTCTTCGTAGCGGTCGCCCGGCCCGGCGGGGGCGCGGTGGCAGCCATGGTCGAGATCGCGCAGCGTGCCGCCGAACAGTACGTTCAGCTCCTGAAAGCCCCGGCAGATGCCGAAAACGGGGCGGCCGCGCTCGATCATCCGTCCGGCGAGCGACAGCGCCACTTCGTCGCGCTGCTCGTCGGCGGGACCGCGCGCTTCGCGGCGGCCGTAGCGATGGCCGGCGACGTTGGAGCGCGATCCGGTGAGCAGCAGGCCGTCCAGCCGGTGGCTCAGCGCCTCGACATCGGCGCAATCCGCCATGGCGGGAATGATCAGCGCGCTGGCGCCGGACAGGCTGGCGAGCGGCGGCAGGAAGCGGGTCGAGACCGCCTGGACCGGCCGATCGGCGAACTCGTTGCAGCACATGATGCCGAGCACCGGCCGGGGGGCGGCGGGAGCCACGCGATCACGGCACGGCCGGGCGCGCAGCGACGGGGATGGCGCAGGCGAGGCGGGGTCGGCGGGCAAGGCAAATCCAGACACAAACATCTTCCCGATCGGGGTCCGTTCAGCCCCTAGGAAGCCACCTGAAGATGAACGGGCAATATCCCGGCCGCAGAAAGCCGAATCCTTTGCCGCCGCCGCGCGGCCGCGCGAAAATCTGCCCGTCGGCCCCGGAAACGCGCAACTTCCTGCCCGTGCCATGACGGCCGGGCGGCGCGGCGCTATCCCGCGTCCGCCTCGCGGATGAGATTCGTGGTGCGCTCATCGCCCCATTCGGCGAGGCCGGTCATCCGCCAGACCTCCTTGCCCTCGGCGTCGTAGAGGATGGTGGTGGGCAAGGTGTCGACGCGCAGGCCCATCATGAAATCGAGGCGCGGGTCGAGATAGGGCTCCAGCTCGGCGAAATCGCGCTGCGCGAAGAAATCGGTGACGCGCCGGCGCCCGTCCATGTCCTGGCTGAGGGCGAGGACCAGGAGGTTCTCGCCCTCGCGCGCGGCGAGGGCGTCGAGCGCGGGCATCTCGACGATGCACGGGCCGCACCAGGTCGCCCAGAGGTTGACCAGCACCGTGCGGCCCCGGAAGGCGGCCATCGTCACCGGACGGCCCTGGGGATCCTCGAACGTCACATCGGGCGCTTGCGTCCCGGCATGAGAGCGATCGAGCCGGCCGGTGGGATAACGCTGCCCGGCCGGCGGCGCGGCGGTGGCGAGGGCGTCTTCGAGGCTCATCGCCTCGGCGGCGTTGCCTTGCGGGGGAGCGGCGTTTTGCCTATCGCATCCGGCCAGCAAGAGGCCCGTCGCGAGGGCAGGGAGAAAAGCCATAAACAGCCGCAAGGACATGACCTCCAACGCGATGTGGGGCGGGCGCTTCGACGAAGGCCCATCGGCGATCATGCGCGAGATAAATGCCTCGATCGGCTTCGACAAGCGATTGTGGCGCCACGACATCGCCGCCAGCAAGGTCCATGTCGCGATGCTGGCCGCGCAGGGGATCGTCGAACAGGCCGACGCCGACACGATCGAGGAGGGGCTGGACCGGATCGCGGACGAATATGAAGCGGACGGCGTCCCCGAGGACGCGGCGCTGGAAGACATCCACATGCATGTCGAGCACCGGCTGGCCGAGCTGATCGGCCCGGCGGCGGGGCGGCTGCACACGGCGCGGTCGCGCAACGACCAGGTGGCGACCGATTTCCGGCTGTGGGTGCGCGATGCGATGGACGGCGCATTGGCGGGGATCGCGGCGTTGCAGCGGGCGCTGGTGACGCGGGCGGGCGAGCATGCCGACACGGTGATGCCGGGCTTCACCCATCTCCAGTCCGCCCAGCCGGTGACATTGGGCCACCATCTGATGGCCTATTGCGAGATGCTGCGGCGCGACGCCTCGCGCTTCGCCGACGCGCGGGCGCGGATGAACGAATGCCCGCTGGGCTCGGCGGCGCTGGCCGGCACCTCCTTCCCGCTCGACCGGGAGGCGACGGCGGCGGCGCTCGGCTTCGACCGGCCGACCGCCAATTCGCTCGACGCCGTCTCCGACCGGGACTTCGCGATCGACTATCTGACCAGCGCGGCGCAATGTTCGCTGCACCTGTCGCGGCTCGCCGAGGAATTCGTCCTGTGGGCGAGCCAGCCCTTCGGCTTCGTCGCGCTTTCCGACAGCTTCTCCACCGGCTCGTCGATCATGCCGCAGAAGCGCAATCCCGACGCGGCCGAGCTGGTGCGCGGCCATGCCGGGCGGATGCTGGGCGCGATGACGTCGCTGATGGTGACGATGAAGGGGCTGCCGCTCGCTTATTCGAAGGACATGCAGGACGACAAGGAGCCGGTGTTCGAGGCGCACGACCTTCTGACCCTCTCGCTCGCGGCGATGGCGGGGATGGTCGAGACCGTGACCTTCCGGCCCGAGCGGATGCGGGCGCTCGCCGAAAGCGGCCATGCCACCGCCACCGACCTCGCCGACTGGCTGGTGCGCGAGGCGGGCGTGCCGTTCCGCGAGGCGCATCACATCACCGGCCGCGCGGTGCGGCTCGCCGACGAGGCGGGCAAGGCGCTGTGGGAGCTGCCGCTGGAGGCGCTGCAAGGCGTGGACCCGCGCATCGACGCGCGCGTTTTCGACGTGCTGTCGCTCGACGCCTCGGTCCGAAGCCGGACCAGCTTCGGCGGGACAGCGCCGGATCAGGTGCGCGCGCGGATCGAGGCGGCGCGCGCGGCGATGGAGAAGGACGAGGCATGAGACGCGCCGCGCTGACGATCCCGATGCTGCTCGCCGCCGGCTGCGGCCTGCGCGAGCCGCTCCAGCCGGTCGAGGGCCAGAGCGCGCCGCCGACGCCCGCCGCGATGAACCGGCCGCTCACCACGCAGGAGATGATGACGCCGCCGCCGATCGTCCGGCCGCAGCGGGTGGACGAGCTGCTCCGCCGCTCCGAGGAGCGCAGCGACGACCGTTTCGACATGCCGCCGCCCGATATCGTGACCGACGAGGCGCCCGCGCAGCCGGAAGACGAGGAGCCGCGATGAAGCCTGTCCGCAAGGCCGTTTTCCCCGTCGCCGGGCTCGGCACCCGCATCCTGCCCGCCACCAAGGCGGTGCCGAAGGAGATGCTGACCATCGTCGACAAGCCGCTGATCCAATATGCGGTGGAGGAGGCGCGCGAGGCCGGCATCGAGCAGATGATCTTCGTCACCGGCCGCGGGAAGGACGCGCTGGAGGACCATTTCGACATCGGCTTCGAGCTGGAAGCGACGATGAAGGGGCGCGGCAAGAGCCTCGATCCGCTGGCGGGGACGCGCTTTCCGCCCGGCGCGATCGTGTCGGTGCGCCAGCAGGCGCCTTTGGGGCTCGGCCACGCCGTCTGGTGCGCGCGCGAGATCGTCGGCGACGAGCCCTTCGCCGTGCTGCTGCCCGACGACCTGATGGTGGGCGCGCCGGGCTGCCTCAGCCAAATGGTTCAGGCCTATAATGAGGTCGGCGGCAATATCGTGTGCGCGCAGGACGTGCCGCGCGAACGCACGGCGAGCTACGGCATCGTGACGCCGGGCGCGCAAAGCGGCAGGCTGACCGAGGTGAAGGGGCTGGTCGAGAAGCCGAAGCCGGCGGACGCCCCCTCCACGCTCGGCGTGGTCGGGCGCTACATCCTCCAGCCGGAGATCATGGCCGTGCTCGAGACGATCGGGAAAGGCGCGGGCGGGGAGATCCAGCTCACCGACGGCATGGCCGCCCTGATCGGCGCCCAGCCCTTCCACGCCGTCACCTTCGAGGGCGACCGGCACGATTGCGGCGACGCCAAGGGCTTCGTCCTCGCCAATCTGGCGCTGGGGATGGCGCGGGACGACGTCGCCCCCGCCTTGCGCGCCTGGCTGGACGAACGCTGATGGATTTCGCGCTCGTCGTCGGCGACGGT
>CAZTPD010000182.1:0-4099 GCA_964614625.1 uncultured Sphingosinicella sp.
AGACCGGCACCGGCAAGACCGCCGCCTTCGTGCTGCCGATGATCGACATATTGGGCGAAGGCCGCAGTCGGGCGCGGATGCCGCGCTCGCTGATCCTCGAGCCGACGCGCGAGCTCGCCATGCAGGTCGCCGAGAATTTCGACAAATACGGCAAATATCACAAGCTCAACATGGCGCTGCTGATCGGCGGCACCAACATGGCCGACCAGATCAAGAAGCTGGAAAAGGGCGTCGACGTCCTGATCGCCACGCCCGGGCGCCTCATGGACCTGTTCGGGCGCGGCAAGATCCTGCTCACCGGCTGCAACCTGCTCGTCATCGACGAGGCGGACCGGATGCTCGACATGGGCTTCATCCCGGACATCGAGGAGATCTGCTCCAAGCTGCCGGGCAACCGCCAGACCCTGCTCTTCTCGGCGACCATGCCGCCGCCGATCAAGAAGCTCAGCGACAAGTTCCTCTCCAATCCCAAGTCGATCGAGGTCGCGCGGCCCGCGACGGCGAACACGTCGATCGACCAGCGCCTGCTGCACGTCGATTCGCGCAAGAAGCGCGATGCGCTCGCCAACCTGCTGCGCACCGACGAGGTCCGCACCGCCATCGTCTTCTGCAACCGCAAGACGACGGTGCGCGAGCTCACCACCAGCCTGAAGCGCGGCGGGCTCAGCGTCGGCCAGATCCACGGCGACATGGAGCAGCCGGAGCGGATCGCCGAGCTGGAGCGGTTCAAGGCGGAGGAGATCAACATCCTCATCGCCTCCGACGTCGCCGCGCGCGGGCTCGACATCAAGGGTGTGTCCCACGTCTTCAACTATGACGTGCCCTGGCATCCGGACGATTATGTCCACCGCATCGGCCGCACCGGCCGGGCGGGCCGCACCGGCGTCGCGATCACGCTGGTGACGAGCGCGGACGTCGAGGCGATCGAGAATGTCCAGAAGCTGATCGGCACCAGGATCGCCGAGCTGGACGGCGCGAAGCCGGCCCCGGAACCGGCGCGCGACGAGGCCGAAGACGAGGCGCCGCGCGAGAAGTCCTCGCGCCGCCGGCGCGGCGGACGCGGCGAGAAGAAGGCCGAGCCGCGCGACGACAAGCCGGCCCGCGCGCCGCGCGAAGACCGCCGCCCCGCCCGCGCGGCGGAGCCGGCGGACGAGCCGGCGCTGGTGGACGAGGGCTGGAACGGCCCGGTGCCGAGCTTCCTGGGCCAGGGCTTCGGCGGCTAGACCCGGTTTCTCCCGCGTCGACTTTCCCGCCTCGAACCCCTTCTCCGTTCGGGCTGAGCCTGTCGAAGCCCCGCTTTTTCTTCTGCCTCAAGGTAAGGACAGGGCTTCGACAAGCTCAGCCCGAACGGTGGATGGTGTGAAGGCTGGACTCCAACCATGACCCCGGCCCCCGTTCCCTCCCCCTGCATCAACGTCTGCACGCTCGATCCGGCGGGGACGCTCTGCCTCGGCTGCGGCCGCACCCTTGGCGAGATCGGCGAATGGGCCTCGGCTTCGCCGGGGCGGCAGTGCGAGATCGTGAGTGACGCGGCGGCGCGGCGCGCGCACCCGGTAGGCGGCTGATTCAGCCCAGGTGCCGCTCCAGCACGACATGGGTGGCGACCTCCGCGATGCCCGGCAGTTCGGCGATCGCGGCGCGCGCCGCCTCGATGCCGGCGACATTGGCGGCCGAGAGCCGGACGATCAGGTCGATCTCGCCGGTCACCGAATGGATCGTCTCCACCGCCGGCACCCGTTTCAGCTTCGGCACCACCTGCGGACAGCGATAGCCCGGCGCGAAGCGGACGGTCAGCCAGGCCGTCTCCGCCGCCTGGGCCTTCCCCTCGATCACGGTAAAGCCCGCGATGGCGCCCGATGCGCGCAATTTGGCGAGTCGGTCCTGCGTGGCGCTGCGCGACAGGCCGAGATCGCGCGCCAGCGCCACCACCGGCGCGCGGGCGTCGCGCTTCAAAAGCGTCAGCAGCAATCGGTCCTTCTCGTCCATCGCGCGCTCCCGCCACCGGCACATTGCCGGTTCCGCCGTCGTCTTGCCCAATGAAACCGGCGCAGCGAAACGGCAAGGGTGGCCGGTGAAAGGAGACGTTCATGACCCTCGACCTCGCCCGCACCGTTCTGCTCCCCATCGACATCCAGCAGGGCTTCGACGATCCCGCCTGGCCGCCGCGCTGGAACCCGGATTTCACCGCCAACGGCCACGCTTTGCTCGCGCACTGGCGGGCGCAAGGCGGGCCGATCGTCCATGTCCGCCACGATTCGGCGACGCCCGGCTCCTCGCTCCGGCCCGGCCAGCCGGGCAATGAGTTCCGCCCCGGCTTCGAACCGCTGCCCGGCGAGCCGGTCGTGTCGAAGAGCGTCAATTCCGCCTTCATCGGTACCGATCTCGACCTGCGCCTGCGCCGGCTGGGCGCCGAGGCGGTGGTCGCGTTCGGCGTCTCGACCGACATGTGCGTCTCCACCACGATCCGCACCGGCGCGAACATGGGCTGGAAGATGATCCTCGCCGCCGACGCCTGCGATTGCTTCGACCTGCCCGACGGCAAGGGCGGCATCATCCCGGGCCGGGCCGTTCACGACACCCATGTCGCCACGCTGGGTTTCGAGTTCTGCGCGGTGAAGAGGACGGCGGAACTGACCGGCGCGGGCTAAAGACTCGCCCCGTCTGGATCGAGCCGTCACCCCAGCGAAGGCTGGGGTCCATGCTGAGTCTGTATGGACCCCAGCCTTCGCTGGGGTGACGGGTGGTGGAATCCCTACCCCTTGCGATAGCGCGCCCGGAACACCGCCGCATATTCCGCCAACCGCCCCTCGGCGATCGCTTCCCGCAGCTCGGCCATCAGGCGCTGGTAGAACCACAGATTGTGCTCGGTCATCAGCATCGCGCCGAGGATCTCGTTCGATCGGACGAGATGGTGGAGATAGGCCTTCGACCAGCCGCCCGCCGGCGAGGCCGGGTCGATCGGCTCCGGGTCTTCGGCGAATTTCGCGTTGCGGATGTTGATCGGGCCGTCGCGGGTGAAGGCCTGCCCCGTGCGACCGCTGCGGGTGGGCAGCACGCAATCGAACATGTCGATGCCGCGCTCGACCGCGCCGACGATATCGTCCGGCTTGCCGACGCCCATCAGGTAGCGGGGCCTGTCCTCCGGCAACTGCCCCGGCGCGAAATCGAGGCAGCCGAACATCGCCTCCTGCCCCTCGCCCACCGCCAGCCCGCCGACCGCATAGCCGTCGAAACCGATCCCGGTCAGCGCCTCCGCCGAAGCGGCGCGCATCCCCTCGTCCAGCCCACCCTGCTGGATGCCGAACAACGCGCCCTCATTACCCAGCGCGTCGAACGCCTCGCGCGAGCGCCGCGCCCAGCGCATCGAACGCTCCATCGCCGCGCGCTGGCCATCGACCGGGTCGGTCGTCTTCACGAGCTGATCGAACGCCATCACGATGTCGGAGCCGAGCAGGGTCTGGATCTCCATCGACCGCTCGGGGCTCAGCATGTGCCGGCTGCCGTCGAGATGGCTGGCGAAGGACACCCCTTCCTCGCTCACCTTGGTCAGCTCCGACAGGCTCATCACCTGATAGCCGCCCGAATCGGTGAGGATCGGCCGCTCCCAGCCCATGAAGGCGTGCAGCCCGCCCAGCCGCGCCACCCGCTCCGCGCCCGGCCGCAGCATCAGGTGATAGGTGTTGCCGAGCAGGATGTCGGCCCCGCTGGCGCACACGTCGGCCGGCTTCACCGCCTTCACCGTCGCCGCCGTCCCCACCGGCATGAAGGCGGGTGTCGCGATCTCGCCCCGGCGCATGCGGATCACGCCCATGCGGGCGCGCCCGTCGGTGGCGGCGATGGTGAAGGCGAAGCGGGGAATGTCGGTCATCCGCCGCCCCTTAGGGTCATTCGGGGCAGCGCGTCCATGCGTCGGGCGGCGAGGCGGGAATATGGGCGAGCGTGTCGGCCACCTCGAACCAGCCGGATTCGCGCGCCTGCCGGTCGAGAAGGTAGCCGTGCCCGGCACCGTAGATCGCGACGATGCGCTCGCCCGGCCCGGCGATCGCGCGCAGATTGTTGAGGATGCGCAGGTTGCGCGCATACCAGCTTCCCACCCAGG
>CAZTPD010000183.1:0-4075 GCA_964614625.1 uncultured Sphingosinicella sp.
GCGACTTCGCCGCCGACATGCGCGCGCCGACGCCGACCGCCGCCGCCGAGCTGGCGGTGCCGGTGCGGGCCGAGCTGGCGGCGCAGGTGCGCGAGCTGGGCGCGCGGGCCGAACGCACGGCGCGGCGCACCGCCGAGCGGGGCGGCGAGCAGCTCCAGGCCCTGCTGCGCCACTGGCCCGACCGCGACGGCCTGCTCGCGCCCCAGCGCCAGCGGGTGGACGAGCTGGCCGAGCGGCTGCCCCGCGCACTGCGCGGGCGGATCGACCGGGCGCGAGGCGAGCTGGGCCATGCCGCCGGGGCGCTGCGGCCGGGCCTGCTCGCGGGCGCGCATCGGAGCGCGCGCGAGCGGCTGGCGGCGCTGTGGCGGATCGCCGAGGCGGCCCATCCGGAGCTGCCGCTGCGGCGCGGCTATGCGCTGGTCAAGGACAAGGACGGGCAGGTGCTGACCTCCGCCGCCGCCGCCCGGCAAGCGCGGGCGCTACGGCTCAAATTCCAGGACGCCGAGGTCGACGCGCTGGTCGCCGAGGGCGGCGCTCCGCCGTCGCGAAAGGGCGCTTCAGCTTCCGGCAAGCTTGATCAGCCCAAGCTGTTGTGATTGGGAAGATGCCATGCTGATGTCGAACAAGGGCCGCGCGGCCCGCATCCACTATCTCCCGGGCACCTACCGGATGCTCGTCCCCGGCGATCATGTGATCTGCGCGGTGACGCACCAGCCGATCCCGCTCGCCGAGCTGCGCTACTGGAGCGTCGAGCGCCAGGAGCCCTATGTCTCCGCCGAAGCCTCGCTGAAGGCCGAAGGGAAGGAGTGATGGGCGCCGCCGAGCTGCTGGCGCGCGCCGGCGAGGCGCGGCGGCGCGGCGATGCGGGGGAGGCGCGGCGGCTGCTCGAGAGCGCGGTCGCGGCCGAGCCCGGCCATGCCGGCGCGCTCAACGCGCTCGGGCTGGTGGCGCTGGGCGCGGGCGACGCGGCCGGCGCGGTGCGCAGCTTCGAGCAGGCCACCCGCGCCGATCCGGCCGCGCCGCCGCTCTGGCTCAATCTCGCCATCGCCCAGCGCGCCGCCGGCGACGCGGCGCGCGAGATCGCCAGCCTCGACCGGGCGCTGGCGCTCGATCCCTATCTGATGCCGGCGCTGCTCCAGAAGGCGCAGGCGCTGCACCGGCTGGGGCGCGATCCGGAGAGCGCGGAGGTGTATCGCGCGCTGTTCGCCGCGACCCCGGACAGCGCGCAGCTGCCGGAGCCGGTGCGGCGCGCGCTCGACGAGGGGCGCGGGATCGTGCGCGCCGACGACGAACGGCGCGCGGGCAAGGTCGAGGGGCCGCTCGCCGAATTGTTCGCCGCCTTTCCCGAGGCCGAGCTGCGCCGCGCCCGCGCCTATGCCGAGCAGCGGCTGGGGCGGCGGAAGGTCTATCAGCAGCAGCCGACCGACGGCCATTTCCCCTATCTCCCCGCGATCGAGTTCTTCGAGCGCGACCTGTTCGACTGGTTCCCGAGGCTGGAGGCGGCGACGGACGAGATCGCCCGCGAGCTTCTGTCGCTGTGGCACGAGGGCGATGACGGTTTCCGGCCCTATGTCGCCTTCGATCCGACCCAGCCGGTCAACCAGTGGGCGGAGCTCAACCATTCGCCGCGCTGGAGCGCCTGGTTCTTCTGGAAGGACGGCGCGCGGCAGGAGGCGAACTGCGCGCGCTGCCCGGCGACCGCCGCGCTGCTCGATACGCTGCCGCTGCTCGACGTGCCGGGCAAGGCGCCGACCGTGATGTTCTCGATCCTGGAGCCGCGCACCCGCATCCCGCCGCACACCGGCTCCGCCAATGCCCGGACGACCGTCCACCTGCCGCTCGTGCTCCCGGAAGGCTGCGGCTTCCGGGTCGGCGCGGAGACGCGCGAATGGCGGATCGGCGAGGCCTGGGCGTTCGACGACACGATCGAGCACGAGGCCTGGAACGACAGCGACAAGCCGCGCGCGATCCTGATCCTCGACACCTGGAACCCGCTGCTGACCGAGGCCGAGCGCGCGGCGGTGAGGATCGTCGGCTGATGCGCGCGCCGGCGGCTTTCCTCGCCTTGTGTGCCCTTGCCATGACTGGAGCGGCGCAGGCGCAGTCCTTCCGCATCCTCGGCGAGCCGCGCCAGGGCGCGCTGCTGCGAGCGAACGTGCCGGCGGGCACGGTGGCGCTGACGCTCGACGGACGCGACGTGCCGTTCGCGGCGGACGGCCGCTTCCTGCTCGGCCTCGATCGCGACGCGGACGCGACGGCGCGGCTGGTCGCGCGGCTCGGCGACGGGCGCGAGGTGGTGGAGATATTGCGCGTCGCGCCGCGCGGCTGGCCGATCCAGCGGATCAACATGGCGCGCCCCTCCGGCGGGCCGACGCCGGAATATCAACGGCTGCGCGAGGGCGAGCTGGCGCGGATCGTCGCGGCGCGGGCGCGGCGGAGCGAGACGCGGGGCTGGAGCCAGCGGATGACCTGGCCGGCGCGCGGGCGGATCAGCGGCGTCTTCGGATCGCAGCGCGTCTATCGCGGCGGCGTGCCAGCCGCCTATCACAGCGGCACCGACGTCGCCGCCGGCGCCGGCGCCACGGTCGTCGCGCCGGCCGACGGCGTGGTCGTGCTGGCGCCGCCGCCGGCCTTCAGCCTGGAAGGCAATCTGGTCATCATCGATCACGGGCTGGGGCTGAACAGCGCCTTCCTGCACCTCGCCCGCGCCGACGTGCGCGAGGGCGACGTGGTGCGGCGCGGCCAGCCGATCGGCACGGTCGGCGCGACCGGCCGGGCGACCGGGCCGCATCTCCACTGGAGCCTGGTCTGGAACGGCGCGCGGCTCGATCCGCAGGCCGTCGCCGGCGCGATGGACTGACCCGCCGGCCCGCTCCGCTACCGCTCGCGGCGGATGCGGATCGCGATCTGGCCGTCGATATTGGCGAGATAGGAGCCCATCGCGGCGCGGCGGATGCGGATCGGCATGCCGCCGCGCGGATCGCGGGGCAGGGTGCGCGTGTCGAGCTGAATCCAGCGCGCGCCGTCCTCCAGCACGATGACCCATTTGCTGAGCGCGTTCTGGGAGGCGCTGCGGATCGTCGTCTGGATCTCGGCGACGGCTTCCTCGGGATCGGTGTTGTTGTCGCCGAAGATGCCGAGATCCGGCAGGACGAGGCCGAACAGGCTACGGCGGGTGCGCCGCACCTGCTGGCGGTCCATCACGACGAGCTGGTTGGCGGCCTGCGCCGCCTCGAACGCGGCGACCTCGCGGTCGAAGCAGGCGAGTCGCGCGTCCGCCGCCTCGAGCGCGCGGCAGCCGAGCAGGCGGTCGAGGGCTTCCGGCCGTTCGGTGCCCGTCAACTGGGCGGAGGCGGGGGTCGCACAGACGGCGACGAGCGCGGCGGCGGCGAAGGGCAGGAAGCGCATGATGACTCCGCGAGATACGGGTGAATGGCGGCGCGGACGTTAGCGGCTCGCCGGGCGCGGTGGCAAGATCGATCGCCGAAGCCGTCGAGTCGCACGGCGTCACCCCCTGCTCCTCCTCTGTGACCTTTTTGCTACAGGCTCCCCACAACTCGCCTAACGGAAGTAAAGTGCGATTGCCTTACTTTCGATAGGTAGCCTAAACGGGCCGCCTGAAACGGCCATCGCGCCGTTTTTTGGTTTGTTATCGGTCAGATCGGCGACCCGACAGAAGCGGGCGCGGTTCGGCCGGTTTCATCTGGCGGTTCGCCGCCATTGCTAGGGGACATGCACATGAAGACGACATTTCGTCAGCGCCTGCTTACGTCGACGCTGCTGATCGGCGCGGCCGCGATCGCGACGCCCGCTTTCGCGCAGGACGACCAGCCGCCCATTTCTTCGGAAGCCGAGGCCGACAGCGGCGAGGCGATCGTCATCACCGGCTCGCGCATCGCGCGCCGCGACCTCACTTCGACCAGCCCGCTGGCGGTGGTGAGCGACGAGGAATTCACCCTCTCCGGCGCGGTCAACGTCGAGCAGGTCATCAACACGCTGCCCCAGGTCGTGCCGGGCGCGAACTCCTTCTCGAACAATCCGGGCGGCGGCGTCGCCACCCTCAACCTGCGCGGCC
>CAZTPD010000184.1:0-3999 GCA_964614625.1 uncultured Sphingosinicella sp.
CCTGCCTGTTCGCCGTCCAGCAGGACGCGAGCGGCGGCGCGCGCGACAAGGCGCTCGCCTATGCGCAGGGCATCGGCGGCACCAAGGGCGGCGCGATCGAGACCACCTTCGCCGAGGAGACCGAGACCGATCTGTTCGGCGAGCAGGCGGTGCTCTGCGGCGGCGCCAGCGAGCTGGTGGTCGCCGGGTTCCAGACCCTGGTCGAGGCCGGCTACAAGCCCGAGGTCGCCTATTTCGAGTGCCTGCACGAGCTCAAGCTGATCGTCGATCTGATGTACGAGGGCGGCCTCGCCAAGATGCTGCACTTCGTCTCCGAGACGGCGAAATATGGCGACTTCGTCTCCGGCCCGCGCGTCGTCAATCACGAGACCCGCGCGCGGATGCGCGAGGTTCTGGCCGACATCCGCAACGGCAAGTTCGCCAAGGACTGGATCGAGGAGAACGAGGCCGGCAAGCCGAAATACCGGCAGATGTACGACGCCGATCTCGAACAGCCGATCGAGAAGGTCGGCGCCCGGCTGCGCAACCAGATGGCCTGGTTGCAGAGCCAGCCCGATTCGAAGGCGGCGTAGCCCCATGCCCGCGTCCATCGCCTCACCATCCCCCAAGGCGGCGGCGAAGCCCGCGCCGGAGCTCGTCTCCGGCGCCCGCCTCGTCGTCGAGGCGCTGGAGCGGGAAGGGGTTCGCCATGTCTTCGGCTATCCCGGCGGCGCGATCATGCCGGTGTATGACGCGCTGCCGGGATCAGGCCTCACCCATATCCTGGTCCGGCACGAGCAGGCGGCGGCGCTGGCCGCCGACGCCTATGGCCGCGTCACCGGGGAGCCGGGCGTGTGCATCGCCACGTCCGGCCCCGGCGCGACCAACCTGGTCACCGGCATCGCCAACGCCTTCATGGACAGCGTGCCGATGGTCGCGATCACCGGCCAGGTCGCCTCGCCCCTGATGGGCACCGACGCGTTCCAGGAAGTCGACATCTTCGGGATCACGCTGCCGATCGTGAAGCACAGCTATCTGATCCGCAGCGTCGAGGAGATCCCCCAGGTCTTCGCCGAGGCGTTCATGCTGGCCAAATCGGGGCGGCCCGGCCCGGTGCTGATCGATCTGCCCAAGGACATGGGCCAGAGGCAGATCGTGCCGCCCGCCGATCCTGCGCCCGCCGCCGCGCCGGTCGCGCGCGCGCCGGACGGCGATGCGGTCGCGCGGGCCAACGCGCTGATCGCGGCGGCGGAAAGGCCGGTCCTCTATTTCGGCGGCGGCATCGCCATCGCCCGCGCGGAGCGCGCCTTGCGCGATTTCGCCGCGCGCACCGGCATCCCGGCGGTCGCGACGCTGAAGGGGCTGGGCGGCATCCCGACCGACGCGCCCGGCTTCCTGGGCATGCTGGGCATGCACGGCACCCGCGCCGCCAATATGGCGATCGACGAATGCGACCTGCTGATCTGCGTCGGCGCGCGCTTCGACGACCGCGCGACCGGCAAGCTCGACACGTTCGCGCCGGGGGCGAAGATCATCCATCTGGACGGCGACGCGGCGGAGATCGGCAAGCTGCGCCGCGTCGAGGTCGCCATGCCCGGCGACATCGTGCGCGCGCTGGACGCGCTGACCGCCGCGCCGGGCGATATCGCGGCCTGGCAGGCCAAGTGCGCCGCCAATGCCGCGCGCTGGGCGCCGTCCTACGACGCGCCGGGCAACGGCATCTACGCGCCCGCTTTGCTCAAGCAGTTGAGCGAGGCGGCGGGCGACGATCTCATCGTCACCTGCGACGTCGGCCAGCACCAGATGTGGGTCGCGCAGCATTGCCGCTTCACCCGGCCGCAGGCGCACCTCACCAGCGCCGGGCTGGGCACGATGGGCTATGGCATCCCGGCCGGGATCGGTGCGCTGCTGGCCGAGCCGGACGCGACCGTCATCACGGTCAGCGGCGACGGCTCGATCATGATGAACATCCACGAGCTGGCGACGATCCGCCGCTACCGGCTGCCGCTGAAGATCCTGCTGATCGACAACAGCCAGCTCGGCATGGTCCGCCAGTGGCAGGAACTGTTCTTCGACGAGAATTTCTCGGAGGTCGACCTGTCCGACAATCCCGATTTCGCCGAGGTCGCCCGCGCCTTCGGCGTCGAGGCGTTCACGATCGACCATCGCAGCGAGGTGCCCGGCGCGATCCGGCGCCTGCTGGACACGAAGGGCGCGATCCTGTGCCACGCCCGCATCGACCCGCGCGAGAATGTGTGGCCGCTCGTGCCGCCCAACAGCGCCAACACCCAGATGATGGAGAAGTCCCGATGACGAACTTGCCGCCCAGCGCGCGGATGTTCATCGAATTCGAGCCCTGCGAAGGCGCGATCGTCCGCATGATCGGCCTCGTCGAGCGGCGCGGCTTCATCGTCCGGCGCGTCGCCATGGCCGAGCAGCCCTGCGGCCGCCGCGCCACGCTCACCTTCATGGCCGAGGGGCGCGACCCCGGCCGTTCCATCGACGTGCTCGCCCTCCAGCTCGGCCGCCTGCACGGCGTCCACCGCATCGAGCACGAAACCGCGATCATCCAGGACCAGGCAGCATGAGCATCGTACGCATCTTCGACACCACCTTGCGCGACGGCGAGCAGGCGCCGGGCTTCTCGATGACCGAGGACGGCAAGATCAAGATGGCCCGCGCGCTCGCCGCGCTGAACGTGGACGTGATCGAGGCCGGCTTCGCCGCCGCCTCGCCGGGCGATTTCCGCGCGATCGAGCGGATCGCGCGCGAGGTGGAAGGGACGGTGATCTGCTCGCTGGCCCGCACCCATCGCGGCGACATCAAGGCGGCGGCGGACGCGCTGGCCCCGGCGGCGCGCAAGCGCATCCACACCTTCCTCGGCACCAGCCCGATCCACCGCGACGCCAAGCTCCATCTGACGAAGGAGCAGGTGATCGCGACGATCCGCGAGAGCGTTTCCTATGCGCGCGAATTCACCGACGATGTCGAATTCTCCGCCGAGGACGCGATCCGCACCGAGCGGGACTTCCTGGTCGAGGCGCTGTCGGTCGCGGCCGAGGCCGGGGCGACGACGCTCAACGTGCCCGACACGGTCGGCTACACGACGCCCGAGGAGATTTACGAGCTGTTCCGCCATCTGGCGGAGCATGTCGCGCGCGGGCCGGAGGTGATCTTCTCCGCCCATTGCCATGACGATCTCGGCATGGCGGTCGCCAACAGCCTCGCGGCGGTACGCGGCGGGGCGCGGCAGGTAGAATGCGCCGTCAACGGCATCGGTGAAAGGGCGGGCAATTGCGCGCTCGAGGATGTCGTGATGGCGCTGAAAACCCGATCCGACACGTACGGCGCCTCCACCAGCGTCGATACCACCAAGATCATCGCCGCCAGCCGGATGCTCGCCCAGGTCACCAACGTCTCGCCGCCCAGGAACAAGGCGATCGTCGGGGCCAATGCCTTCGCGCACGAGGCCGGCATCCATCAGCATGGCGTGCTGCAAAACCGGGAAACCTACGAGATCATGAAACCCGAAGATATCGGCCTCGAGACGGACGGCATCGTCCTTGGCAAACATAGCGGGCGCCACGCGCTCGCCCGCCGCGCGCAGGAGCTCGGCTACATGCTGGAAGGCGAGCGGCTCGCCCGCGCCTTCGCCATGTTCAAGGACGTGGCGGACGAGATCGGCATCGTCGACACCGCGCGCCTCGCCGCCTTGCTCGCCTCGCTGGACGGCGACGCGGAGGAGAAGATGTGGGCGCTGTCCCGCGTCGAAATCCGCGCGCCGGTGTCGCCCACGGCCTGGCCGGTGGCCCGCGTCGAGCTGGATCACGGCGATCGCGGCCGGCTGACCGACCTGGCCTCCGCGCCGGGCGCGCTGGACGCCGCCTTCCAGGCGGTGAGCCAGATCATGGGCGTGCCGGGCCGCGTCGACGGGCTCGACATGCAATATGTCGCGCTCGACGCGGACGAGGCCGCCGAGGACGGGCAGGGCGCGAACGTGCTCGTCGAGCTGCGCCTCGA
>CAZTPD010000185.1:0-3934 GCA_964614625.1 uncultured Sphingosinicella sp.
TCGGGCAAGGCGCCTGCGCGGCCTGCGGCCGCTTCGGCGCCCGAGGGCGCCCCGGCGCCGGCCGCCGCCCCCGCCGCGTTCGACACCGAAATCCCGCACGAGGCGGTCAAGCTCTCCAACATGCGCAAGACGATCGCGCGCCGCCTCACCGAGGCGAAGCAGACGATCCCGCACATCTATCTGACGGTGGACATCCGCCTCGACGCGCTCCTGAAGCTGCGCAGCCAACTCAACGCCAGCCTCGAAAGCCGGGGCGTGAAGCTCAGCGTCAACGACATGCTGATCAAGGCGCTGGCCGTCGCGCTGGTCGAGGTGCCGGAGTGCAACGTCTCGATCTCGGGCGACCAGCTCTTCAAGTACAGCCGCGCCGACATCTCGGTCGCCGTCTCGATCCCCGGCGGGCTCATCACCCCGATCATCGCGGGCGCGGACACGAAGGCATTGAGCGCCATCGCCACGGAGATGAAGGATCTCGCCGGGCGCGCCCGCGAGGGCAAGCTCCAGCCGCACGAATATCAGGGCGGCACCGCGTCCATCTCGAACATGGGCATGTACGGCATCACCCAGTTCGACGCCGTCATCAATCCGCCGCAGGGGATGATCATGGCGATCGGCGCTGGCGAGAAGCGCCCGACCGTGATCGACGATGCCCTGCAGATCGCCACGATCATGAGCGCCACCGGCAGCTTCGACCACCGCGCCATCGACGGCGCCGACGGCGCACGGCTCATGCAGGCGTTCAAGAAGCTGGTCGAGGATCCGATGGGGATGCTGGCTTGAGTCTTGCGCCGAATTGTGACACTATAAGTGACACTTTTGGAGTGTCGGCATGAAGATGGGGATCAAGGAATTTCGGGAGCGGATCAGCGATCTCGCCCGGAGCAATGAGGTCGTCATCATCACCAATCACGGGAAACGGGTCGGCCGTTTCATTCCGGAAGGTCGCCGCAAGGCTGCCGAGGACGTGGATCTGGAGGCATGGGCGGCCGGTCTGGAGCGCGGACGGGACAGTTGGCGCAAACGGACGCCGGACTGGCGCAAGCGGCTGATCGCCGCCGGGCTGGCGGCCGACGAGATCGACGGATAGGCCGTTGCTCATCACCGACACCAACATATTGCTTCGCTGTTGTCGCGGCCGGGCGATGCGCCGCGTCGTGGAGCTGCGAAAACGCGGCGTTGCGCTGGCGACGACGGATCGGAATGCGGCCGAGGCGATGGATGTCCTCATCGGGAAGGTCGGGCTGAGCGAAGCCGAGGCAAGCGACATTCTCGTCGAGGTGCTGCGGCCGTTCGAGCTTATCGCGACCGAGGAATATGATTATCTGGAGCCCGTCGCGGCCGAGCGGCTTCGCGAGGGCGGGCAGTCGGATTGGCCGGTGCTGGCGGCGGCCATGGCTGTGGAGTCCGATATCTGGTCGGACGACGTGGACTTTTTCGGCACCGGCGTGCCCGTCTGGGCCACCCCGAATGTCCGTTTTGTCGAAGCTGGCGAGGCATGAGCGCCACCGGCAGCTTCGACCACCGCGCCATCGACGGCGCCGACGGCGCACGGCTCATGCAGGCGTTCAAACGACTGGTCGAGGATCCGATGGGGATGCTGATTTGAGGAGCTCGTCTCCCTCCAACCCCTCTCCCCTTGCGGGAAAGGGAGGCCCCCGCTCGGCGTCAGCCGAGCGGGAGGGTGAGGGACAGGCACCGACACGCAAAGAACTGCTCGCCCGCGCCAAACGGATGCGGGCCAATCCGACGGAAGCAGAGAAGCGGCTGCTGTCAATGATTTGCCGGCGGCTTCAATTTCACCGCATTGAGTCGAAGGAGTTTGGGTGGAGAACTCGACGGAATCCGAGTCACAATTTTTTCAAGTGGAATGCGGTTGCGGACGATGATTTCGTTCCCTTGGACGACTGCCACATTCGATTCGTTAAATCCGACAGTGAGCTTGTCACTGTGACTCAGAATCAGATGGGTTTCAGTTTTAATCCATTGAGTACCGTTCTTTTCAGACCTCCTGATTGCGTCGCTCATTTTTCCTTGTGAATTAATCCAGCCAATTTTTCTTTGAATTACTTTTCTTGTAGATTTAGCTGAGTCAATCCAATCAATAAGTGAATAATTCATAGATTTTCTCCTAATATATTAGATATATCAGCGGAACAAATTCGTATTTACTTGTCAAGAAGTTAACTATCTATATCGGAGTTGCGCCTTGCCTGACACCTACGATCTCATCGTCCTCGGCTCCGGCCCCGGCGGCTATGTCGGGGCGATCCGCGCGTCGCAGCTCGGCCTCAAGGTCGCGATCGTCGAGCGGGAGCGGCTGGGGGGCATCTGCCTCAACTGGGGGTGCATCCCGACCAAGGCGCTGCTGCGCTCGTCCGAAATCTATCACTACATGACCCATGCCGCCGCTTACGGGCTCACGGTCGAGAAGCCCGGCTTCGACCTCCCCGCCGTGGTGCAACGCAGCCGCAAGGTCGCCGATCAGCTCAATGCCGGCGTCAAGGGGCTGATGAAGAAGCACAAGATCACCGTCTACGACGGCGACGGCGCGCTGGCGGGGAAGGGCAGGCTGACCGTCACCAAGGACGGCAAGAAGACCGAGCTGCAAGCGAAGAACATCATCGTCGCCACCGGCGCCCGCGCCCGCGATCTGCCCTTCGCCAAGGCGGACGGCGAGCGGATATGGACCTATCGCCACGCGCTGGTGCCCAAGGAAATGCCGAAGAAGCTCCTCGTCATCGGCTCCGGCGCGATCGGGGTCGAGTTCGCCAGCTTCTATGCCGATCTCGGCGCCGAGGTGACGATCGTCGAGATGCTGCCGCGAATCCTGCCCGTCGAGGACGAGGAGGTCTCCGCCTTCGTCCACAAGGCGTTCGAGAAGCAGGGGATGAAGATCCAGACCGGCGCCGGCGTCGAGAAGCTGGAGACGTCGAAGAGCGGCGTGAAGGCAGTGATCAAGAACAAGGACGGCAAGAGCGAGACCAGTGAGTTCAGCCATGTCATCGTCGCCGTCGGCATCGTGCCGAACACCGAGAATATCGGGCTGGAGGCGCTCGGAGTGAAGACCGATCGCGGCCATATCGTCGTCGACGGCTATGGCCGCACCAATGTGGACGGCGTGCTCGCCTTCGGCGACGTGACCGGCCCGCCCTGGCTCGCCCACAAGGCGATGCACGAGGCGGTGGTCTGCGTCGAGAAGCTGGCCGGCGTGAAGGACGTCCACGCCTTCACCAACGGCAACATCCCGGGCTGCACCTATTCGCGCCCGCAGGTCGCCAGCGTCGGCCTGACCGAGGCGAAGGCGAAGGAGGCCGGCTACAAGGTGAAGGCCGGCAAATTCCCCTTCATCGGCAACGGCAAGGCGATCGCGCTCGGCGAGGCCGAGGGCTTCATCAAGACCGTGTTCGACGAGGCGACCGGCGAATTGCTCGGCGCCCACATGGTCGGCGCGGAAGTCACCGAGCTGATCCAGGGCTACACCGTCGCGCGCGAGCTGGAGACGACCGAGCTGGAGCTGATGGGCACCACCTTCCCCCACCCGACGCTCAGCGAGATGATGCACGAGAGCGTGCTGGCGGCTTATGGAAGGCCGTTGCATATCTGAGGGGCGTTCTGGCCTGTTAATCTCTTCTGGTGTATGGAACGGGCATGAGCGAAGTCGCCGATCATACCCTGGAACTGCTGAAGCGGTTCCATGCCGAGTTCACCGACTATCGCCGGGAGCAGGCCAGCGCCCGGATGCGGCTGTCGTCGCTGGAGCAGCATTATGCGACCATGTCCGGCGATATGGCGCAAATCCGGATCGAGCTGGACGATATCCGCGCGGACATCTCGCTGATCAAGCGGCGGCTCGACCTCGTCGAAGCCTGAGACACCCTTGCCCCACCTACCCCGTTGACCCTTTTCGCCCCCGCCGCTATAGGCCGCGTCGCTC
>CAZTPD010000186.1:0-3913 GCA_964614625.1 uncultured Sphingosinicella sp.
GAGGCGGTCGTCACCATGCTGCCCGCCGGCAAGCATGTCCGGCAGGTCTATGCCGACTCGATCATCGGCAAGGCGCCCACCAGCGCGATCCTGATGGATTGCTCGACGATCGACGTGGAGAGCGCCCGCGACGTGATCGGGCAGACGCAGGCCGCGTCCTATCTGATGGTGGACGGCCCCGTCTCCGGCGGCATCGCCGCGGCCGAGGGCGGCACGCTCACCTTCATGGTCGGCGGCACCGAGGAGGCGTTCAAGCGCGCCGAGCCGTTCCTTTCCCTGATGGGCAAGGCCGTGATCCACGCCGGCACGGCCGGGGCGGGCCAAGCCGCCAAGATCTGCAACAACATGCTGCTCGGCGCCTCGATGGTCGCGACCTGCGAGACCTTCGCGATGGCCCGGAAGCTGGGGCTCGATCTCCAGACCTTCTTCGACATCTCGTCCAAGGCATCCGGCCAGTGCTGGTCGATGACCAGCTACTGCCCGGTCCCCGGCGTCGGCCCGGAGACCCCGGCCGACCGCGACTATGAGGGCGGCTTCGCGGCGGCGCTGATGCTGAAGGATCTGCGCCTCGCGATGGAAGCGGCGAGGAGCGCGGACTCCTATACGCCGATGGGTTCCCACGCCGAAGAGCTCTACACCCGCTTCGCCGAAGCACTGGGCGGCGGCGGCAAGGACTTTTCCGCGATCATCCAGATGATCGACGACAGCTGGACGCCGCCGGCGAAGGATTGACCGCTTTTCCTCCCCTGCATTTGCAGGATGGGCAGGTCGCCATGTCCCCCGGACATGGCTTCGGATCGCGGGGCGATCCGAACCTGCCCATGGGGACCGCACGCAGTGCGGTGGAGGGGCTTCTTGCGGTAGAAGAGCCCCTCCACCATGCTGCGCATGGTCCCCCTCCCCTCGAAATCGAGAGGAGGAAATCAGGTAAGCACGCCCGCCACCGCCTCCCGCCACCCATCGAGCCGGGTCGCGCGCGCCTGCGCGTCCATCGCCGGGCTGAACCGCTCCACCGTGCCGCGCATCGCCGCCGCCTCGTCGAGCGATCCGAACAGGCCGGCGCCGATCCCGGCCAGCATCGCCGCGCCGAGCGCCGTCGTCTCGACGAACTCCGGCCGCTCCACCTCGAGATCGAGCATGTCGGCCAGATCCTGCGCCACCCAGTCATTGGCGGTCATGCCGCCGTCGATGCGCAAGCTCGCCCATCGCGCGCCGTCGGCGGCGAAGGCGGTCATCAGGTCGTGGGTCTGGTGCGCCATCGCCTCCAGCGCGGCGCGCACGACATGGGCGCGGCCGGCGCCGAAGCTGAGGCCCGTGATCGCGCCGCGCGCGTCGGGCGCCCAGTGCGGCGCGCCGAGCCCGACATGGGCCGGCACCAGATAGACGCCGCCATTGTCGTCCACGGAGCGCGCCAGCGCCTCGGTCTCCGCCGCGGTCGCGACCAGCCCGATCGCGTCGCGCAGCCATTTGACCACGCTGCCCGCGACGAACACCGATCCTTCCAACGCATAGGCCCGTTCGCCGCCGAGCTGCCACGCCACCGTGGTCAGCAGCCGGCTATGCGACGCGCGCGCCTCCGCCCCCGTATTGGTGAGCACGAAGGCGCCGGTGCCGTAGGTCGCCTTGGTGTCGCCGGGCGACAGGCAGGCCTGGCCGATCGAGGCCGCCTGCTGATCGCCCGCCAGCCCGGCGATCCTGACCGGCGATCCGAGCAAGTCAGTCGTGCCGAAATCGCCCGCGCAATCGACGATCTCCGGCAACGCATGGCGTGGCACGCCGAACAGGTCGCACAGCCCCTCGTCCCAGCCCCCGGCATGGATGTCCATCAGGGCCGTGCGCGCCGCGTTGGTGGCGTCGGTGACGTGCAGCCCGCCGGTCAACCGGAAGACCAGCCAGCTTTCGATCGTGCCCACGGCCAACTCGCCGCCCGCCTCCCGGAGCTGCGGCCAGTGCTCCAGCGCCCAGGCGATCTTCGACGCGGAGAAATAGGGATCGAGCAGCAGGCCCGTCTTCGCCTGCACCGCCGGCTCGTGCCTCGCCTCCTTCAGCCGCGCGCACAGATCGGCGGTGCGGCGGTCCTGCCAGACGATGGCGGGGCCGAGGGGGCGGCCGGTGCGGCGGTTCCAGAACAGGATCGTCTCGCGCTGATTGGTGATGCCGATCGCCCCGACCCGCGCGCCGCCGTCCGCCACACGGCGCGCGCAGCCCAGGCTCGCCAGCCAGATCTCCTCCGGATCATGCTCGACCCAGCCGGGCCGGGGATAGGATTGCGCGATCTCCCGGCCCGCGCTGTCCAGGCAGCGGCCGTCGGCCGAGAAGAGCATCGCGCGCGTGCTCGTCGTGCCTTCGTCGATGACGAGGATCTGCTCTTCGGACATGGCCCCTCCTCCCGCCATGGTCAGCCGCGCGCCGCGTGGAATCCAGCATTTTCTTGCGGGCCGTCCTCGAATGCCGCGATGATCGGGCACGGCCCCTGCGCGGACGCGGCGCAGACCGATGCCAGCCGCGCCAGCGACGCCCGGGCCGCCTTCAGCTGATCGATCTTCGCGTCGAGCGCCGCGATCCGTTCCCGCGCCAGCTCTCGCGCCCGCGCCCGGTCCTCGCCTGCGTCCAGCGCCAGCAATTCGCCGATCTGCTCCAGCGTGAACCCCGCCGCCTGCGCGGATCGGATGAAGCCGAGCCGCCGGACATCCCGCGCGCCGTAACGGCGAACCCCGCCGGACTTTTCGGGCGTCTCCAGCAGCCCGCGCCGCTGATAATAGCGCACCGTCTCCACCCCGACGCCGCCTGCTTCGGCCAGCCGCTTTATGGTCATCGCCGCCATCGCTTGACTCCGTACCATGGTACAGACCTTATATGCATGCGGCACGTTCAGCAGCAAGCACGCGCCGGCCTCGCCCGGCGCTGGAAAGGAACCCGGGATGACCGCCCCCGCCCCACGCCGCGCCACGCTTTATCGCATGGTGATGCCGGACCATGTCTGCCCCTATGGTCGCAAGGCGCTCTGGCTGCTGCGGCGCAAGGGCTATGAGGTGGACGACCGGTGGCTCACCACCCGCGCACAGACCGACGCCTTCAAGGCCGAACATGACGTGACGACCACGCCGCAGATCTTCATCGATGGCATCCGGATCGGCGGCTATACCGATCTGCGCGCCCATTTCGGCCTGAAGGTGCGCGATCCCAAGGCGACCTCCTATGTGCCGGTGCTGGCGGTCTTCGCCGTCACCGCGCTGATGGCGCTCGCCTTCAGCCAGTTCAGCCAGGGCACGCCGTTCACGATCCGCGCCGCCGAATGGTTCATCGGCCTCACCATGATGACGCTGGCGATGCTGAAGCTCCAGGATATCGAATCCTTCTCCAGCATGTTCCTCAATTACGATCTGCTGGCGCAGCGCTGGGTGCCCTACGGCTACATCTACCCGGTCGCGGAGCTGGGCGCGGGCGCACTGATGGTCGCCCATGCGCTGGACTGGCTTTCCATTCCCGTCGCGCTCTTCATCGGCACGATCGGCGCGGTTTCCGTGTTCAAGGCGGTCTATGTCGACCGGCGCGAGCTCAAATGCGCCTGCGTCGGCGGCGGCAGCAACGTGCCTTTGGGCTTCGTCTCGCTGACCGAGAATCTGATGATGATCGCGATGGCGGTGTGGATGCTAACGCCGTGGAGCAACCTCGCGCACTAGCCTCGCCCTGCGCGCCGTTCCTCTCTATAATCGCGCGATGGATTTCGACGATCAGCTCCGCCGCCATTTCGGGACCACCGATCTCGACACGCTTTCGCCAGACGCGATCTCGGCGGGGGTCGAGCGGATGCGGGTCGAGTTCGGCCTCGAAAAGGACCGCAACCGCCGCTTCGCCTTGTGGACCCTGCTCCACATGCTCGGCGCCGCGCCCGATCTCGACGCCGCCTTCA
>CAZTPD010000187.1:0-3813 GCA_964614625.1 uncultured Sphingosinicella sp.
CAAATACCTCAGAAACTCAGGATACGGTGCAGCCTGATGTCATCATGCTCTAGGATTTCAAGTGGGCGATCAGGTCGTCATGTCGTTGATACAACAAACGGTCCAGATCCCAGCCGTCGATGCCGATCTCGGCAGCCAGTTCCGTCAGAAACGACTCCATCGCGTCATAGCGCTTGGGACCGGAATATCCCAGCACCGGCAGGAGTTTCTGAATGCGCGAGTCGATGGCGAAGTGGTTCTTGCGAAAACTCGGATGATGCACGTCCATCATGATGTTGCGGGCGTATTTCGGGCCAACACCATCGAAGGCTGACCAGAATGTGATCGCCTCCCCGCCCGTCATCGCCGCCAGCTTGGACCGTGTCGCTTTCGGACCGCCCTCTTGCAGCAAGCGTCCGTACATGTGTTCCAGAAAGGCCGAGGTGCGCCGCCAATAGCGCCCGACCTTGTTGAAGCGCTCCCGCCGTTCCTCCATCGACAATCCGTCGAGGGCAGCCCACGAAAGCTCTGCATCGTAGATCGGCTTGACGCGCTTGTCCCATCGCCATGATCCGCCCAGCGTCGCGGCCGACAACACGATTCCGTTCCAAGGCCAATCGGGATCGCTGCCGTGCACGACAGCGGCCGCTTTCAAGGATTCCAGAGCGCCGGCATACTCCCGCGCCGCCGCCTGGACGGCTTCAATCACCTTGTCGCGGGTCAAACGCGTCTCCCCACAGCGGATATCCCCAAGCCGACCTCCTACCGAACGATCCGTCCCGCCGCGAGCACGGCGAGGGTCACCAGATCGGACGCGCTCGCGGTCATCGGGGCGATCTGGACCTGGTGCTCCATGCCGACCAGCATCGGGCCGATCACCGAATCGCCGCCCAGCTCCTTGACCAGCTTGGCCGAGATGTTGGCGGTCTGGAGGCCCGGCATGACCAGCACGTTGGCCGGGCCGGTGAGGCGGCTGAACGGATAGACCTTGTGCATCGCCGGGTTGAGCGCGACGTCCGGCGGCATCTCGCCTTCATATTCGAAGTCGATATCGTCGCGCGCGTCCATCAGCTTCACCGCGTCGCGGATGCGATCGAGGAAGCTGCCCTCCGGATTGCCGAAGGTGGAATAAGAGAGGAAGGCGACGCGGGGCTCATGCCCCATGCCGCGCGCCACCTCGGCGGTGCGGGTCGCGATCTCGACGAGCTGCTCGGGGCCGGGGCGCTCCGTCACCGTCGTGTCGGCGATGAACACGGTGTGGGACTGGCCGACCATGACATGGATGCCGAAAGGCGTGACGCCCGGCTGCGGATCGAGCACCCGGCGGATCTGCCGCAGATTCTGGGCATAGGTGCGCGTCACGCCGGTGATCATCACGTCCGCCTCGCCCGCGTCGAGCAGCAGCGAGGCGAAGATGTTGCGGTCCTGGTTGACCACCCGCTCCACCTCGCGCGGCAGATAGCCGCGCCGCTGGAGGCGCCGGTAGAGCCGGTCGGCCAGCTCCTTCACGCGCGGATAGTTGCGGCTGTTGAACACGGTGAAGGATTCCGGATCGTCCACGCCGAGCGCGCGCAGGCGATCGTGCACGTCGTCGCGCCCGACCAGCATCGGAATGCCGTAGCCGCCGTCGCGGAAGGCCACCGCCGCGCGCAGCACCACATCCTCCTCCCCTTCCGCGAACAGCACGCGGCGGGGATTGGCGCGGGCGGCTTCGTAGGCGAGGGTCAGCACCGAGGTGGTGGGATTGAGCCGGGCGCGCAGCCGGGTGCGATATTCGGCCATGTCCGCGATCGGCAGGCGCGCGACGCCGCTGTCGATCGCCGCCTGCGCGACGGCGGCGGGCACGACCTCCATCAGCCGGGGATCGAACGGCGCCGGGATGATGTAATCGGCGCCGAAGCTGTGCGCCCGGCCGCCATAGGCCGCCGCCACCTCCTCCGGCACCGCCTCGCGCGCCAGCTCGGCCAGCGCGCGGGCGGCGGCGATCTTCATCTCGTCGTTGATCGCGGTCGCCCGCACGTCGAGCGCGCCCCGGAAGATGAAGGGGAAGCCGAGCACGTTGTTGACCTGATTGGGATAATCCGAGCGCCCGGTGGCGACGATCGCGTCGGGGCGCACCGCCTTCGCCTCCGGCGGGGTGATCTCCGGATCGGGATTGGCCATCGCGAAGATGATCGGCTGCTTCGCCATGTCCTTGACCATGTCCGGCTTCAGCGCGCCGGCGGCGGAGAGGCCCAGGAAAACGTCCGCGCCTTTCAGCGCCTCGCCCAGGCTGCGCGCCTCGGTCGGCACGGCATGCGCGGACTTCCACTGGTCCATGCCGTCGGTCCGGCCCTGCCAGATGACGCCGGTGCGATCGCACATGATCACGTTGCCGTGCGCGACACCCATCGCCTTGATCAGCTCGGTGCAGGCGATCGCCGCCGCGCCCGCGCCGTTCACGACGACCTTCACGTCCTTGAGATCGCGCCCGGTGAGATAGCAGGCGTTGATGAGCCCGGCCGCGCTGATGATCGCGGTGCCGTGCTGGTCGTCGTGCATCACCGGGATGTTCATGCGCTCGCGCAGGGTCTGCTCGATGATGAAGCATTCCGGCGCCTTGATGTCCTCCAGGTTGATGCCGCCGAAGCTCGGCTCCATCAGCGCCACCGCCTCGATGAACTTGTCGGGGTCTTCGGTGTCGAGCTCGATGTCGATCGAATCGACGTCGGCGAAACGCTTGAAGAGCACCGCCTTGCCCTCCATCACCGGCTTCGACGCCAGCGCGCCGAGATTGCCGAGGCCGAGAATCGCGGTGCCGTTCGAGATGACGGCGACGAGATTGCCCTTGGCGGTATAGTCATAGGCCTTGCCGGGATCCTCGGCGATGGCCCGCACCGGGACGGCGACGCCCGGCGAGTAGGCCAGGCTCAGGTCGCGCTGCGTCGCCATCGGCTTGCAGGCGACGATCTCGATCTTGCCGGGCCGGCCCTGGGAATGGAATTCCAGCGCCTCGGCTTCCGAGAATTTGACGTTGCTGCCCTCGCTCATCGCACGCTCCCTGTTTGCAGGAAGCAGTAAGCGGGGATTCGCGGCAACCGCAAGGGCGGCGTCGAATCGAAGAAGGGGCGGGGGCGCGAAATGTCGGGGACATGCGCCATTTCGTCCGTCTCCAGAGGTGAAAACAGGTTCCGCAACCAATCCGGACCTTCTATCGGTCCCTCATGGCCAGCGCCGCCGCAAAGCCCCCGTCCGACGCCCCGACGCCCATGATGGCGCAATATCTCGCGCTGAAGGCCGAGGCCGGGGACTGCCTGCTCTTCTACCGGATGGGCGACTTTTTCGAATTGTTCTTCGAGGACGCCCGGATCGCCGCCGCCGATCTCGACATCGCGCTCACCGCGCGCGGCGAGCATGAGGGCAGGCCGATCCCGATGTGCGGCGTGCCGGTCCATGCCGCCGAATCCTATCTCGCCCGGCTGATCCGCGCCGGCCACCGCGTCGCCATCGCCGAGCAGACCGAAAGCCCGGCCGAGGCGAAGAAGCGCGGCTCCAAGTCGGTGGTCAACCGCGCCATCGTGCGCGTCGTCACCGCCGGCACGCTGACCGAGGAGGCGCTGCTCGATTCGCGCGCGGCCAACTGGCTGGCGGCGGTGGCCAAGACGGGCGAACGCTACGGCATCGCGGCGGCCGACATCTCGACCGGCCGCTTCGAGCTGGGCTCCGTCCCGGCCGGGGCGCTCGACGCCGAGCTGGCGCGGCTGGCGGCGGCGGAGATCATCTCGCCAGAACCCTTGGCCGGCGCGCACGAGCGGCGCGCGGGCTTCGACAGCATCGGCGCGGAGAAACGGCTGA
>CAZTPD010000188.1:0-3792 GCA_964614625.1 uncultured Sphingosinicella sp.
CTCACCGTCTCGGTGACGAAGAGCGGCGTGCTCCAGGGGCGCTTCGCCTTCCTGATGGTGACGACGCTGCAAAGGCTGCTGTTCAACGGCAATATGGGCGGCGCCGGGCAGCAGGCCGGATCGATGCAGCTGCTGGTGATTGACCGCAGCATCCCGGCGCTGATGCGCGCCTTCGTCGCCGCCCTGCGCGGCCGGCTGGGGCTGAGCCCGATGACCGGCGTTCATCTCGAGCGCGGCGACGAGATCCGGATCGAGGGCAGCCGATCGAGCGTGATCCTGGACGGCGAGATGTTCGAGGCCAATGACGACCGGCCGATCATCCTGAAGCCGACCGCGCCGGTGCCCTTCCTGCGGCTGGCGGCCTGACGCTCCCGCGCCTAAGCTCGGTTCCGGCAGGAACATGACCGAAAGCCTCCGCGATCTTGTCGCCGCCGAACTGGCGCTGCCCGTCGATCCGCGCGTGGGCGCGATGGCGGCGGCGCTGGCGGCGGAGTATCCGCGGGCGGCGCGGGCGGTGCTGTTCTACGGCTCGTGCCTGCGCCAGCGCGAGCTGGACGGGCTGATGCTCGATTTCTACCTGATCGTCTCGGACTATCGCGACGCCTATGAGAGCAGCTGGCTGGTCTTCGCCAACAAGGCGGTGCCGCCCAACGTCTTCCCGTTCGAGCATGACGGGCTGATCGCCAAATATGCGGTGCTGAGCGAGGAGGACTTCGCGCGGGAATGCGGGATCGGGGCGGGCAGCGTCTCGGTCTGGGCGCGCTTCGCGCAACCTTCGCGGCTGGCCTGGGCGAAGGACGAGGCGGCGCGGCACGCCACGGTCGGGAGCGTGGCGCGCTGCGCGCCAACCCTGTTCGCGCTCACCCTGCCGATGATGGACGAGGGGCGCGGCGATCCGCTGGCCGTGTTTCGGGCCGGCTTCGCGCTGACCTACGGCGCCGAGCTGCGCGCCGAACGGTCGGGGCGGCCGGAGTCGATCGTCGATACGGACGCGGCCTATTATCGGCGGATCGGGCGCGTTGTCCTTGCCGGGCCGCTGCCGGACGCCGATGGCAAGGCCAGCGCCGCCGCCTGGCGCCGGACGCGCTGGAAGGGCAAGGCGCTGACCCTGCTGCGTCTCGCCAAGGCGACCACCACCTTCGCGGGCGGGGTCGATTACATCGCCTGGAAGATCAACCGCCATGCCGGCACGGCGATCGAGGTGAAGCCCTGGCAGCGGCGCTGGCCGATCCTGGGCGCGCTTACGCTGTTGCCCCGCCTGTGGCGGCGCGGGGCGATCCGCTGACGGCGCCGGCCAGCGCGGCCGCCACGCTGTCGGCCAGAGCTGAGACGGTGAACGGCTTGCGCAGCACCTCGCCGCCGGCCAGATCCTGGGTCTCGCCCGCCTCGCCGACATAGCCGGTCACGAACATGATCGGCAGATCGGGGTGTTGCCGGCGGATCAGGGCGGCGAGCTCGGTGCCGGTCATCTCCGGCATCATCACGTCGGTGACGACCAGATCCACCGCCGTGCCCCCGGCGAGCAGGTCCAGCGCCTCGCGGCCGCTGGCGCAGGCGAGCACATGATGGCCCAGCTCCTCCAGCGCGCCGACGGTCGAGCGGCTGACGCGCGGATCGTCCTCGACGACCAGGATCGCATGGCCCCGCGCCTGGGCGGGGGCGCCGCCAGCCGGCGCGGATGCCGGGGCGGACGGCGCCCGGGCGGGCGCCTTGTCCATGGCGGCGAGCGAGCGCGGCAGCAGGACGGACACGGTGGTTCCCTTGCCGACCTCGGATTCGATGGTGACGTCGCCGCCCGACTGGCGCGCGAAGCCGAACAATTGGGAGAGGCCCAGCCCGGTGCCCTTGCCGAGCGGCTTGGTGGTGAAGAAGGGCTCGAACACGCGGTGCAGATTTTCCGGCGGGATGCCGCGCCCGGTGTCGATCACCTGGATGCGGACATAGTCGCCCGGCTGGAGCACGTCGCCGGCGCCGTCGCGCGTGACATTGTCCACCGCGATGGTGAGCTCGCCGCTGCCGTCCATCGCGTCGCGGGCGTTGACGGCGAGGTTGAGGATGGCGTTTTCGAGCTGGGTGCGATCGGCCCAGACATGCCAGGGCTCGTCGGCGAAGCGGGTGCGGACCTGGATGCGCTCGCCGATCGCCCGGTCGGCCAGCTCCAGCATGTCCTCGACCAGCTCGGACGGCGCGATCGCCTCGGGCAGCAGCGGCTCGGCGCGGGCGAAGGACAGCAGGCGGCGGGTCAGCGCGGCGGCGCGGGTGGCGCCGTCCATCGCATTGTCGAGGTGCAGCTCGACCTCGCGCGCCGGGCCGTGCAGCTTGCGCCGGGCCAGATCGAGCCCGCCGACGACGACGGCGAGCATGTTGTTGAAATCATGGGCGATGCCGCCGGTGAGCTGGCCGACCGCCTCCATCTTCTGGACCTGGCGCAGCTTCGCCTCGGCGGCGGCGCGCTCGGCCGCCTCGGTCTTCAGCGCGGCATAGGCGTCGCTGAGCTCGCTGGTGCGCGCCTGCACCGCGTCTTCCAGCCGAAGCGCGCGGATCGCCTCGCTTTCGGCTTCGCGGCGGGCGCGCATGCCCTCGAGGAAGGCGCGCCAGGCGAGCACGGCGAGGCCGACGGCGCCCAGCCCGATCAGGATGGCGAGCCAGCCGAGCCAGTCCGTATAGGCGTCGGCGCGGGCGACGAAGCCGCGCGTCTGGTCGATGCGGCGGTTGAGATTGGCGCGCTCGGCGCTGGCGATCTCCCGGAGCAGGCCGCGCAGCTCCGGCAGGGTCGGCGAGGCGGCGGCCTGGTAGAGCAGGCCGAGCCCGCCCTGGCCCTGGCCCTGCTCGGCGGCGGTCGCGGCCGGCGCCAGCTCCCGGTTGCGCTGGTCGAACAGCTCGGCGAGCCGCACCGCGCGGCTCTCCTGCGCGGAATCCTGGCGCAGCAGGCGGCGGAGCTGGCCGATCTGATAGCCCGCCGCGCGCCATTCGTTGTAATAGTCGGTGCCGGTCTGACGCTGCTCGTCGAGCACGTAGCGGCCGAGCGCGGCCTCGGAGCGGGCGACGCCGGCGTCGATCGTCCGGGTCAGCGCGACCACCTCGTAGCTGCGCCGTTCCCATTCGATCGCCTCGTCGCGGGCGCGATTGGTCCAGGTGATCATGAAGATGAGCGCGATCAGCGCGAGCGTCGCTAGCAGGGCGGAGGCACTCACCCATACCGCCCGCCATATCGACGGGCCGCCCTCCTCGGGAACGGTGTCGGTCCCTTCGTCCGCCATGGCGGCGGATTAGTAGAACAAGGTTAACAAGATGGAAAGCATTTCGGCCGCGCCGGGCGGAAGCCTCAGATCACCCCCGTCGCCTTGCCCGCGCGCTCGAACATGGCGAGGATCTCGCCGACCTCGCCGTCCGAATGCTCGGCGCAGAGCGAGCAGCGCAGCAGCGTCATGTTCGCCGGGGTCGCGGGCGGGCGGGCGAGATTGACGTAGAGGCCCTCGTTCAGCAGCGCCTCCCACAGCGCCGCGCCCTTTTCGAGATCGGGCACGATCACCGCGACGATCGCCGATTGCGGCGTCTCGGAGCCGAGCGTGAAGCCGAGCGCCTTGAGCCCGGCATGGAGCCGCTGGCTGTTCTTCCACAGATGGGCGCGCTTTTCCGGCACATGCATCAGCTTGCGGATCGAGGTCGCGGCGGTGGCGACGACGCTGGGCGGCAGCGACGCGGTGAAGACATAGGGGCGGCAGACGAGGCGGAGGATCTCGAACTTGGGATGGTTGGAGACGCAGAAGCCGCCGACCGTGCCGACCGACT
>CAZTPD010000189.1:0-3778 GCA_964614625.1 uncultured Sphingosinicella sp.
GGCGCTTCCCGCTGTCGCTCGGCGCGAAGGGCTCGGCGACGATCGGCGGCCTTGTTTCGACCAATGCGGGCGGCACCCAGGTGCTGCGCTTCGGCACGATGCGCCGGCTGGTCCAGGGGATCGAGGCGGTGCTGCCCGACGGCAGCCTGTTCGAGGGGCTGACCGCGCTCAGGAAGGACAATCGCGGCTATGATCTCGGCCAGCTCCTGATCGGGGCGGAAGGCACGCTCGGCATCGTCACCGCCGCGAGCCTCCGGCTCGCCCCGGCGGTCGGCGCGCGGTCGGTGGCGTGGGTGGGGCTGGAGACGCCGGCGGCGGCGATGCGGCTGCTGCGCCACCTGGAGGCGGCGATCGGCGATGCGGTGGAGAGCTTCGAGCTGATCCCGCGCCGCTCGCTCGACCTGGTGCTGGCCCATGTGCCGGGGACGCGCGACCCGCTCGAGGCGCCGCACCTCTGGTACGCGCTGATCGAGGCGACCGCGCCGATGTCGGCGCCGCCGCCCGACGCGGCGCTCTACGAGGCGCTGCGCGCGGCGCTGGAGACGGGCATCGCCGCCGACGCGACGATCGCGGCGAGCGAGGCGCAGGCCGAGGCGCTGTGGCGGCTGCGCGAGAGCATCGCGGAGGGCGAGAAGGCCGCCGGGCCGGCCGCCAAGCACGACATCTCGGTCGCGGTCGCCGACATGGCCGGCTTCGTCGAGACGGCCGGGGCCGAGGTCGAGGCGCGCTTCCCCGGCGCGCGGGTCAACGCCTTCGGCCATCTCGGCGACGGCAACATCCATTTCAACGTGATGGCCCCGGACGGCGCCGGGGCAGCGTGGCTGGAGGACGACGCGCCCGCGATCACCGCCTTCGTCCACGATCTCGTCACCGCCGCCGGCGGGTCGATCTCGGCCGAGCACGGCATCGGCCGGATGAAGCTCGCCGAGTTCGCCCGGCTGGGCGGCGCGGCCCGGCTCGGCGCGCTGCGGGCGATCAAGCGGGCGATCGACCCGGACGGAATCATGAATCCGGGCAAGCTGGTGCCGCCCGTCGACTTCGCCGAGGACGGACTTGCCTAAATGCCGTCGCGCTCATAGACGGTGGCGCTTAATTCGCGGTCGGTCCCGGCCAGCCGCTTTCACCCGTTTCGATGGAGACATCCTATGGCGTCGCAGCCGCCGGCCAACCTTCCGGTCCTCTACAAGGATCTTCAGCCGCTTTCGAGCAATGTCCATGGCGGCTATCGCAGCCGCCCGAGCGACAGGGCGCCGTTCTTCGCCAACGTCCACGCCGTGCCGCTGACGATCGACGAGTTCGTCCATGCCCAGCGTTACTATCCGATCGTCTTCTCGGTCGGCGACAATCCGGTGCCGCTGGCGCTGCTCGGGCTCAACGAGGGCGTCAACGTCTTCGTCGACGACGAGGGCGTGCCGTTCAATCCCTTCTACGTCCCGGCCTATGTGCGCCGCTATCCCTACATGCTCGCCCGGCTCCAGCCCGACGCGCAGGAATTGTCGCTCTGCTTCGATCCGACCAGCGACCTGATCGGCGACGGCGGCGAGGGCGAGGCGCTGTTCGACGGCGAGAAGCCGACCGATCAGCTTAACAGCATCCTGAAATTCTGCGAGGATTTCGAGATGTCGGCGCAGCGCACCAACGCCTTCATGACCGAGCTGAAGGAGATGGACCTGCTGATCGACGGCGAGGTCTCGATCCAGCCGAACGACAGCGACCAGCCCTTCATCTATCGCGGCTTCCAGATGGTCGCCGAGGAGAAGCTGCGCGACATGCACGGCGATCAGCTGAGGAAGATCAACCAGAACGGCATCCTGCCGCTGGTGATGGCGCACATCTTCTCGCTGCCGCTGATCCGCGACATTTTCGGGCGGCAGATGATGCTCGGCAAGGTGCCCGAGCAGGTGCCGCAGCCGGAGCCCGCCAACGCCTGAACCGGCCCCGCAGGCGGCGCGTGCAAAAAGAGACGCGTCTGTCATTGCAACGGAAAAAAACGGCCCTATCTTAGGGTCAGCGTCGCCGTATCTTTCCCCCCTTTGCGGCGGCGCGGCGCACCTCCCTTCGAGGTGCACCTCCCTGAACCTGGCCGCCTCACGATTTTCGTGAGGCGGCTTTTTTTATTTCAGGCGAATCACTCGGCCGCGAGCGGCTGCCCGGCGCCGAGCAGGCGGGCGGCCAGCGCGTCCGCCACCGCCGCGACGAGCCGGCAGGCGGCGGCGAAGCCCGGCCCCGGTTCGCGCAGCGATGCGTCCAGATAGACCGCCCGGTCGATCTCGATCTGCAAGGCGTGGACGGCGCGGGCGGGCCGGCCGTGGCGGATGACGACATAGCCGCCGGCATAAGGCGCGTTCACCGCCGTGGCATAGCCCTCGGCGCGCGCCGCGCCCAGCGCCGCGTCGAGCAGGTCCGGCGCGATCGTCGTGCCGTGGCAATCGCCGAACACCACCCCGGCCTCGCCGCCCGCGCCCGGCGGCATCGAATGGCAATCGAGCAGGATCGCGGCGCCGAACCGCTCGCGGGCATGGCGCAGCGCCGCCGCCAGCGCGGCATGATAGGGCTGGTGGATCTCCGTGATCCGGCGGACCAGCTCCTCGCGCGCGATCCGGCCCCGCCAGATCGGGCCGTGGCCGGCGATTCGCGAGGGCACCAGGCCGATGCCGCCGCGCGCGCGGGGCGAGGGGATCACGCTGGCCGGCGGCAGCGGCGGCGAGACCAGCGCCGGATCGATCTCGCGCTCGTCGCGGTTGAGATCGATCTCGGCGCGCGGCGCGCGGGCGATGAAAGCGGTCGCGCCCGCCTCGGCCGCCCGCCAGACCAGCCGGTCGGCATAGCGGTCCTCCAGCAGCTCCAGCGCCGGCAGGCCGACCCGCGCCGCCGACAGCAGCTCCGCGCGATAGGCGCGCCCGGCGTGCGGCACCGAGATCACCACCGGCGATTCCGGGCGCTCTGGCCCGACGCGCAGGAAGGGCGGGTCGCTGGCGGCTGCGGTCATATCCTCCGGAGAAGTAGAACCAGGCTGGGACAGGCGCAATCTCGATGACGCGCGGGCGCTGGAAAAGCGGCCGGATTTCGCGCATAAGCCGAAGCGTGGAACAAGCCGGCAGGAATTCGAGCGCGCTGAGCATCCTCCTCGCCGAGGATGACGATTCGATGCGCGTCTATCTCGCCCGCGCGCTGGAGCGCGTGGGCTACAAGGTGACGGCGGTCGATCGCGGGACGGCGGCGCTGCCGCTGCTCGAGCGCGAAAGCTTCGACCTGCTGCTCACCGACATCGTCATGCCCGAAATGGACGGCATCGAGCTGGCGCAGAAGGCGGCGGCGATCGCGCCCGACATCCGCGTCATGTTCATCACCGGCTTCGCCGCCGTGGCGCTGAAAGCCGGGCGCAAGACGCCCGACGCGCGCGTGCTCTCCAAGCCTTTCCACCTCAAGGATCTGGTCGACGAGGTGGAGCGGATGTTCCAGAGCGAGGACGAGCACGGAAGATTGTGACCGGCGCGGGGTTGCGCCATGCCCGCCCCCTCGCTACATCGCGGCGCCTGACCCCGGATCGGGTTTCATGTGGGCGTGTAGCTCAGTGGTAGAGCACTGTGTTGACATCGCAGGGGTCGCAAGTTCAATCCTTGCCACGCCCACCATTGAAAAGGGCGGCTTCTCATAGAGATAGCCGCCCTTTCTATATCCGCCTCGGGTGCAAGTCCGCCGGGCTCAGGGAAGCGCGGCGACGACGATGATCTCCACCTTGTAGTCCGGGGTCGCGAGGCGGACTTCGCCGGTGGCG
>CAZTPD010000190.1:0-3762 GCA_964614625.1 uncultured Sphingosinicella sp.
TGTCGAGATAGGCCCAGCCCTCGGGAATCGCCGGGAAATCGGCGAGCCAGTCGAGCGGGCGGGTCGCTCCATTCCCAGTCTCGTTCGTCCCGAGCGAAGTCGAGGGGCGCTGGTCCAGAGTCATCACGGGCGCCCCTCGACTTCGCTCGGGACGAGCGAGGTGGTGGCGAACCACGCATCCACATCCGCATAGCAGGCCGCGCGCACGTCCGGCTCGCCGATCCTGTCCAGCGCGTCGGCGACGAAGGCGCGGGTGAGCAGGCTTTTCGCCTCGTCCGGCGTCACGCCCCGGCTTTCGAGATAGAAGAGCGCCTGCCGGTCCAGTTCGCCGACCGTCGCGCCGTGGGCGCATTTGACGTCGTCGGCGAAGATCTCCAGCTCCGGCTTGGCGTTGATCTGGGCGGCGCGGTCGAGGAGGAGGCCCTTCAGGCTCTGCTCGCCGTCCGTCTTCTGCGCGCCGCGATCCACCTCGACCCGCGCGGCGACCGAGCAGGCGGCGCGGTCGTCGGCGACCGAGCGCCACACCTGCCGGCTGGTGCCCTCCGGCATGGCATGGCGCAGCACGGTGACGCCCTCCAGCCGCTCGGCGCCCCGCGCCAGCAGCGCGCCGCCCGCTTCGGCATAGGCGCCGGGGCCGGCCAGGATCAGCTCATGCTCGATCCGCGCACTGTCCGCGCCGGTCACCAGCGCGACGCCATCATAGCTCGCGCCTTCGCCGACGGTGACGAAGGCGAAATCGGTATGCGCGCCGCCCGTCTTCAGCACGCGCAGCGCTCGCATCAGCCGCGCGCCCTTGGCCAGCTCGAAGATCGCCGTCGCGTTGCTCCAGCCGACGCCGACATGGGTCTCGACGACGGAGGCCTGCGCGCCCGCCTCCAGCACGATGCGGCTGGACTGGTGCGCCGCGCCGCCGGTCGAGACATGGACGATCTGGACGAGGCCGTCGGTCGCGCCGTCCGGCCCGAGCGCGATCACATAGCCGGCCTGGGCTTCGGCGCAGGCGAGATCGGCGAGCGGATTGTTGCCGGGCCTGTCGCGGGCGGGCGCGACCTTCACGCCGCGCGGATCGCTGCGCCCGGGAACGAACGCGCCGTCCACGAACAGCAGGCGCGGCCCCGGCCGCTCCGTCGCGATCCACGGCAGATCGTCCGGCACTTCGCCCGTCGGCGCGGTCTCGGCGAGCGTGGGCAGGGCGTCCAGCGCGCTCCAGCGCCAATGCTCGTCGCGCTTCGAGGGAAAGACAATCGCGTTCACGCCAATCCTCCCCTCGATTTCGAGGGGAGGGGGACCATGCGAAGCATGGTGGAGGGGCTTCTTTCCTCACAAAAGAGGCCCCTCCACCGCACTTCGTGCGGTCCCCCTCCCCTGCAAATGCAGGGGAGGAAAGAAACAGTCCGCATCACGCCGCCACCGCCGCATAGCCTTCGCGCTCCAGCTCGAGCGCGAGCTCCGCGCCGCCGGAGCGCACGATGCGGCCGCCCGCCAGCACATGGACGAAATCGGGGCGGACGAGATCGAGCAGCCGCTGATAATGGGTGATGAGGAGCACCGCCTTGTCGGGCCGCCGCATGATCCGGTTGATCCCCTCGCCGACGACGCGCAGCGCGTCGATATCGAGGCCGGAATCGGTCTCGTCGAGGATGGCGAGGGCGGGATCGATGATCCCCATCTGCACCATCTCGTTGCGCTTCTTCTCGCCGCCCGAGAAGCCGACATTCACGGCCCGCTTCATCATCTCCATGTCGAGCCCGAGCGCGTCGGCCTGTTCGCGCGCGAGGCGCAGGAAATCGCCCGCCGAAAGCTCCGCCTCGCCCCGCGCCTTGCGCTGGGCGTTCAAGGCAGTGCGCAGGAACTGGACGTTGGAGACGCCGGGGATTTCGACCGGATATTGAAAGCCGAGGAACATGCCGAGCGCGGCGCGCTCGTGCGGTTCGAGGGCGAGGAGGTCGATCCCCTCCTCGTCACCCCGGCGAAGGCCGGGGTCCAGCCCAGAGAAAGATTCGTTTGTTTGAGGTTCTGGACCCCGGCCTTCGCCGGGGTGACGGGAGGGCGTGAATGTCACCGACCCGTCCGTCACCTCATAGCCCGGCCGCCCGGCGAGGACGTAGGCGAGGGTCGACTTGCCCGACCCGTTCGGCCCCATGATCGCATGGATCTCGCCCGGATTCAGTTCGAGGCTGATCCCCTTGAGGATCGGCTTGCCGTCGATTTCGGCGTGGAGGTTATCGATCTTGAGCATTGGGTCTCTCTTGTCGGCGCTCGGCATGTTGTCGGGCCAATTCCTCGCGAAGTTCTGAAACGAGCGCGGCCTGAACATCTGGAGCGATGCGTTCTCGATCAGAGGTGCGGCGCATCTCAAAGCCGGTCTGGCTCATGAAGCCGATCGGCACTTGGCCACGACACATCCCTTCGGCCGAGGTTCGGACGGCTTCGATCGGATCTTGGGGGCCATTGTAGCGCGCGGCGACCAGCACACATTGGCGATAAGGTTCAAAAAGCTGCCGTTCCGCTGGGGTAGGGGCGGCCGCCATGCTCATGGCAAGAGCCAGCATCATCCCACACTCCCCTCCAGACTGACCCCCAGCAGCTTCTGCGCCTCCACCGCGAACTCCATCGGGAGCTGTTGCAGCACCTCGCGGGCGAAGCCGTTGACGATCAGGGCGACGGCGTCCTCGGCATTGAGGCCGCGCGACATCGCGTAGAAGAGCTGGTCGTCGCTGATCTTGGAGGTGGTCGCCTCATGCTCGATCTGGGCGGAGGGGTTGCGGACCTCGATATAGGGGACGGTGTGGGCGCCGCACCGGTCGCCGAGCAGTAGGGAGTCGCACTGGGTGAAGTTGCGCACGCCCTCGGCATTGGCGTTGACGCGGACCAGGCCGCGATAGGTGTTGTTCGATTTGCCGGCGCTGATCCCCTTCGACACGATGGTCGATCGGCTGCCCTTGCCGAGGTGGATCATCTTGGTGCCGGTATCGGCCTGCTGCATGTTGTTGGTGAGCGCGACGGAATAGAATTCGCCGACGCTGTCCGCGCCCTTCAATATGCAGGACGGATATTTCCAGGTGATCGCGCTGCCGGTCTCGACCTGCGTCCAGGAGACCTTGGAGCGGTCCCCGGCGCAGAGCGCCCGCTTGGTGACGAAATTGTAGATGCCGCCCTTGCCCTCGGCATCGCCCGGATACCAGTTCTGGACGGTGGAATATTTCACCTCCGCGTCCTCGTGGGCATAGATTTCCACCACCGCCGCGTGGAGCTGGTTCTCGTCGCGCATCGGGGCGGTGCAGCCCTCCAGATAGGAGACGTAGCTGCCCTTGTCGGCGACGATGAGCGTGCGCTCGAACTGGCCGGTATTCTCGGCGTTGATCCGGAAATAGGTGGAAAGCTCCATCGGGCAGCGCACGCCCTCCGGCACGTAGACGAAGGTGCCGTCGGAAAAGACCGCGCTGTTGAGGCAGGCGTAGAAATTGTCGCGCTGCGGCACGACGGAGCCGAGATATTTCTTCACCAGCTCCGGGAATTCGCGGATCGCCTCGGAGATGGAGAGGAAGATGACGCCGGCCTTGCGCAGCTCGTCGCGAAAGGTGGTGGCGACGGAGACGCTGTCGAACACCGCGTCGACCGCGACCTTGCGCGCGCCCTCGACGCCGGCCAGCACCTTCTGCTCCTCGATCGGGATGCCGAGCTTCTCGTAGGTGCGGCGGATTTCGGGGTCGAGCTCGTCCAGCGAAGCCAAGGTGGGCTTCTTCTTCGGCTCGGCGTAAT
>CAZTPD010000191.1:0-3758 GCA_964614625.1 uncultured Sphingosinicella sp.
GCATTGCGGATCTCCTCCAGATAGATGGTGTCGGCCTTGCGCAGGATGTCGCACTTCTCGCGCGTCACCTCGCCGGGGATGCGGATGGCGAGGCCGGGGCCGGGGAAGGGGTGGCGGCCGACGAAGGCGTCCGGAAGGCCCAGTTCCCGGCCCAGTTCGCGCACCTCGTCCTTGAACAGCTCGCGCAGGGGCTCGACGAGCTGCATGTTCATCCGCTCGGGCAGGCCGCCGACATTGTGGTGGCTCTTGATCGTCACGCTCGGCCCGCCGGTGAAGCTGACGCTTTCGATCACGTCCGGATAGAGCGTGCCTTGCGCCAGGAAATCGGCGCCGCCGATCTTCCTCGCCTCCTGCTCGAACACGTCGATGAAGGTCTTGCCGATGAACTTGCGCTTGGCCTCCGGGTCGGAGACGCCGGCAAGGCCGGAGAGGAAGAGCCGCTCGGCCTCCACATGGACGAGCGGGATGTTGTAGCTATTGCGGAACAGGCTCACGACCTGCTCGGCCTCCTTCGCGCGCATCAGGCCGTGATCGACGAAGACGCAGGTCAATTGGCTGCCGATCGCCTCGTGGATCAGCACCGCGGCGACGGCGGAATCGACGCCGCCGGAGAGGCCGCAGATCACCCGGCCGTCGCCCACCTGTGCGCGGATGTCGGCGATCTTGGTCGCGCGGAACTCGGCCATCGTCCAGTCGCCGGCCAGCCCGCAGACATGGCGGACGAAATTGGCGATCAGCTTCGCGCCGTCCGGCGTGTGGACGGCCTCGGGGTGGAATTGCGTGCCGTAGAAGCGGCGCGCGTCGTCCGCGATCAGCGCGAAGGGCGCGCCGTCCGATGTCGCGACGATGCGGAAGCCGGGCGCGAAGCGCGTCACCTTGTCGCCGTGGCTCATCCACACCTGATGGCGCTCGCCGACCTTCCAGAGCCCGTCGAACAGCACGCAATCCTCGGTCACGGTGAGGAAGGCCCGGCCGAACTCGCCGCCTTCGCCGGTCTCGTGCCCCGGCAGCACCTCGCCGCCGAGCTGATGGGTCATCACCTGCTGGCCATAGCAGATGCCGAGGATCGGGATGCCCGCCTCGAACAAAGCCTGCGGGGCGCGGGGCGATCCTTCGCCCGGCACGCTGGCCGGCGAGCCCGACAGGATGATGCCCTTGGGCTGCAACCGCGCGAAGGCGGCTTCGGCCTGGGTGAACGGCGCGATCTCACTATAGACCCCCGCCTCGCGCACCCGCCGGGCGATGAGCTGCGTCACCTGGCTGCCGAAATCGACGATGAGGATGGAGTCGCTGGGCTGGATCGTCATGGCCGGGCGATAGGCAGCCGCCCCCGGCTTTGTAAAGCGAGGGGTTTTGGAATCGTCACAAAGGCGTGGCATGGTCGGCGCGCCAGATCGAAAGGGGGATTGTGAAAATCCGTATTGCCGCCGCCGCATTGGCGCTCCTTGCCGCCGTTCCCGCCTCCGCTCAGTCGCCCGCCGAACCGCCCCGCCTCATCGTCGCCATCTCGGTGGACCAGTTCTCCGCCGATCTCTTCGCCCAGTACCGGCAGCATTTCACGGGCGGGCTCCGGCGGCTGAGCGAAGGCGCGGTCTTCCCGTCCGGCTATCAGTCGCATGCCTCGACCACGACCTGCGCCGGCCACGCCACCATCCTGACCGGCGCGCGGCCGAGCCGCAGCGGGATCATCGCCAACGACTGGTTCGACCTCGCCATGGCGCGCGACGACAAGCAGGTCTATTGCGCGGAGGACACGCGCGTGCCGGGCAGCACGTCCAGCGCCTATACCGCCTCGCCGCGCCATCTCCTCGTCCCCACGCTCGGCGATCTGATGCGCCAGCGCGACCCGAGATCGCGCGTCGTGGCGGTCACGGGCAAGGACCGCTCGGCGATGATGATGGGCGGGCACGATCCCAGCCAGCGCTGGTGGTGGGACCGGACGGCTTTCGTCGGCGAGGCCGGCGTCGACGCGCCCGCCGCCGTCGCCGCGATCAACGCGGAGGTCGCGACCGCCTATGCCGCGCCGCGCGGGCCTCGACCGATGGCGCCGGTCTGCGAAGCGCTGCGGCACGAGATCGTGCTGCCCGCCGGGCCGGTGGGCGAGGGGCGGTTCGAGCGCGAGGGCGGCGATCGCCTGCGCTTCCGCGCTTCGCCGGAGCTGGACCATTTCACGCTGAAGCTGGCGGAGCGGCTGCGCGCCGACATGGCGCTGGGCGAGGGCGAGGCGGCCGACCTGCTGGCGATCAGCCTCTCGGCGACCGATTATGTCGGCCACCGCTTCGGCACGCAGGGGCCGGAAATGTGCGGCCAGCTCCTCGCGCTCGACGCGGCGCTGGGCGGCTTCTTCGATCGGCTCGACGCGGCGGGCGTGGACTATGTCGTCGCGCTGACCGCGGACCATGGCGGGCAGGACATTCCCGAGCGGACCAACATGCAGGCGGGACGCGGCGAGCGCGCGGACGCCGGTCTCCGCGCCCGGAACATGGGCCGCGCGATCGGCGAGCAACTGGGTCTCGCCGGGCCGGTGCTGTTCGCCGCCGGGGTCACCGGTGAGCGCTATATCGACCGCAACCTGTCCGAAGCGGATCGGGCGCGCGTGCTCGACGCGGCGGTGGCGGCCTATCGGGCGCATCCGCAGGTCGCGATGGTCTTCACCCGCGCCGAGATCGCGGCGGGCGCGGACCCGGCCGGCCCGCCCGACGCCTGGACCCCGATCCAGCGCGTGCGCGCGTCATGGCATCCGGAGCGGTCCGGCGATTTCTATGTGATCCTGCGCCCCGATGTGACGCCGATCCCGACGCCCAGCCTGGATTCCATCGCGACCCACAGCGTCGGCGCGGAGCATGACCGGCGCGTGCCGATCCTGTTCTGGCGGCGCGGCATGGCGCCGTTCGAGCAGCCGCAGGCGGTGGAGACGGTGGACATCATGCCGACGCTGGCGGCGCTGATCGGCCTGCCGGTGGAAGCGGGAACGATCGACGGCCGCTGCCTCGATCTCGATGCGGGGCCGGAGACGACCTGCCCGCGCTGATCGGCGGCGCCAAAGGTTAAGCGATGGCTAAAGTTTCCTTGACGGCGTGACCGACTCGGAATACTTAAGCTAATGCTTAACGATTCGGCCCTGCTCGACCGGACATTCCAGGCCCTCGCCGATCCGACGCGGCGCGGCATCGTGGCCCGGTTGAGTCGCGGCCCGGCATCGGTGAGCGATCTCGCCCGGCCCTTGCCGATGAGCCTTCCGGCCGTGCTCCAGCATCTCCAGGCGCTGGAAGCGGGCGGACTGGTGACTTCGGAGAAGAAGGGGCGGGTGCGGACCGTTTCGATCGAACCCGCGACGATGAGCGCCGCGGAAAGCTGGTTCGCGGAGCAGAGATCGATCTGGGAAGCGCGCGCCGACCGGCTCGAATCCTATCTCGCGGCCCTGCAGGACCAAGGAGAGACAGCATGAGCGACGACCATAACGATCTGGTGCTGGAGCGCACCCTGAACGCCCCGCGCGACCTCGTCTGGAAGGCGTGGACCGATCCCGAGCATCTGAAGCAATGGTTCGCGCCCAGGCCCTATGAGATCAGCGAGCTGGAGCTGGATCTGCGGCCCGGCGGCATCTTCCGCCTGCGCATGACCGGCCCGGACGGGTTCGACACCGGCCACGGCAATGCCGGCTGCGTGCTGGACGTGGTGGTGCGCGAGAGGCTGGTGTGGACGAGCGCGCTCGGCCCCGGATACCGCCCGGCGGAGCTGGGCGAAGGCTGCGAGGC
>CAZTPD010000192.1:0-3725 GCA_964614625.1 uncultured Sphingosinicella sp.
CAGTGGCTGGTGCTGCTGCTCGTCTTCCTGCTCGGCCTGTTCCTCGGCATGGCCTTCCTCGCCAGCCCCAAATGGAAGCTGCGCTACCGCGAGGAGGTGGCGCGGCGCGAAGCGGCCGAGGCCGAGACCGAACGCCTCCGCCGCGAGGCCGCCGAGATGGACTCGCTGCGCCAAGCCGCCGCCCGGGACGAGGCCCGGCGGCGCGAGGATGAGGAGCCGCCGACGCTCTGATCCTTCCGTCATTGCGAGCGCAGCGACGGCTTAGGCGCATGCCCCCAAGCTGTGCGAAAACCACCGGCCGCTTTCAGGTGGCATCAGCCCATTCAGCCTGAGTCCAGCGGCACTTCCTGCGAGAGCTTGACCTGCTTCATCGGGATGTCGGTCTTGATGCTCTGCACGCCCCTGATGCGGGCGAGCTTGGTGCTCTGGAAGCGCATGACGCCATCGAGATCCTCGGCATAGATGCGGAGGAGGAAGTCGCAGTCCCCGGCCATGACATGGCACTCGACGATCTGCTCGTGCTTGCACACCTCCTCCATGAAATGCTCCGCCTGGCCTTCGTCCCGTCCCGTCATCCAGACGCGAACAAAGACCATTATCCCCATGCCGACCTTTGCGGGGTCCACCACGGCGCGATAGCCCGCGATAACGCCTGCTTCCTCCAGCAACCGGACACGGCGCAGGCATGGTGACGGTGACAGGCCGACCTCGCGCGCCAGTTCGTTATTCGCGTATCGTCCGTTCCGCTGAAGGGCGCGCAGGATACGGCGGTCGATGACATCGATCTTATTTGGCATCCAATGCTCTATTTCATGCAAAAATGATATATGAGTGCTAATTCATAGCGAGTTTCATAGCATATTCGCAACCCGCATCGCGCGCGGCCACGCTATTCAGTCGGTCGAAACGACGGACGCGGTCGGCAGGAGAGATCAATGTCGAGTGAAAATGCGAATGGAATAAGCGAGGAGCGGCGGGCCGCGATTGCCGCGAGCTTCGATCGTCAGGGCTTCCTGCGCACCATCCGCGCGCGCTTGGCGCATCTGAGCGCAGGCCATTGCACGATCGAGCTGCCGTTCGGTGACGCCGTATCCCAGCAGCACGGCTTCTTCCACGGCGGCGTGGTCGGCACGCTCGCCGATGTGGCGGGAGGCTATGCGGCGATGACGATGGTCGAAGCCGGCCGCGACGTGCTGACGCTCGAATACAAGATCAACTTCGTGCGTCCGGCGACCGGCGCAGTGCTGACGGCGCGGGGTGAGGTGCTGCGCGCCGGGCGCTCGGTCATCGTCACGCGCGTCGACATATTCGACGCGGACGACCGCCTATGCGCGGCCATGCAGCAGAGCATCGTGCCGGCGCCGCTCGGCGCCTGACGCCTTACTCCCGGAGCAACCTCTATGAACGCGAGTCTGTTCGCGGCCTTCTGGGCCGTCTCGATCCTGTTCGTCATCACGCCGGGCGCGGATTGGGCCTACACGATCTCATCCGGCATGCGCGAGCGTGCGATCCTGCCGGCGATTGGCGGACTCCTGCTGGGGCACCTCTTGGCGACATTGATCGTCGCGGCCGGTGTCGGCGCCCTGATTGCCGGCGTGCCTGTTGCCATGACGGTCCTGACATTTATCGGTGCGGCCTATCTGCTGTGGCTGGGCATCGGATTGGTCCGCGATCCTCCGGTTCCGACGACCGCCGGGCAGCAAGAGGATAACTCGCCGGCACGATGGGCCTTCAAGGGTTTCTGCGTCAGCGGCCTCAATCCGAAGCTCTTCCTGCTGTTCCTGGCGCTGCTGCCCCAGTTCGTCGATCCGGCGGGAGCCTGGTCTCTCCCTGTCCAGATGATGGCCCTCGGAGGCGTGCATGTGCTGAACTGCGGGGTCGTCTATCTCATGGTCGGCCACGGTTCGCGGGCGGCGCTGCGCGCCCGGCCGAAGGCTGCCCGGGCCGTTGGCCGGACCTCGGGCGCGATCATGATCGCCCTGGCGCTTATCCTCGTCGCCGAGAAACTCGCGCAGGGATCGTAGCAGCCCGATCCGCGGAAGCCAGCGCCAGTGCAAGACGTCGCGCCGGAAGCGCCTCGTGCCGCACGTCGATCGGCCGCCCTTCGACTTCGCTCAGGACTGCCCCCGCAGGGCAGCCTGCGCCGCCGCCAGCCGCGCGATCGGCACGCGGTAGGGCGAGGCGGAGACGTAATCGAGGCCTGTCGTCTCGCAGAAGGCGATGCTGGCCGGATCGCCGCCATGCTCGCCGCAGATGCCGAGCTTGATGTCCGGGCGGGTCGCGCGGCCGCGGGTCGCGGCGATCGAGATGAGCTCGCCCACGCCCTCCACGTCGATGCTGACGAAGGGATCGCGCGCGAAGATGCCCTTGTCGACATAATGGGTGAGGAAGCGGCCGGCATCGTCGCGGCTGACGCCCAGAGCTGTCTGGGTGAGATCGTTGGTGCCGAAGCTGAAGAACTCCGCCTCCCCGGCGATCTCCCCGGCGCGCAGGGCGGCGCGGGGCAGCTCGATCATCGTGCCGACCAGATAGTCGAGGCGCGTGCCGGTTTCGGCGAACACCGCCTCGGCGGTCCTGTCGATCAGCGCCTTGATGATCGCCAGCTCCGCCCGGGTCGCGACGAGCGGGACCATCACCTCGGGGATCGGCGCCTCGCCTCCCTCGCCGGCCACCGCGACGGCGGCCTCGAAGATGGCGCGGGCCTGCATCTCGTAGATTTCCGGATAGGTGATGCCGAGCCGGCAGCCGCGATGGCCGAGCATCGGGTTGCTCTCCGCAAGCTCGCCGGCGCGGCGGCGCAGCGTCTCGACGTCGAGCCCGGAGGCGCGGGCGACCTCGGCGAACTCCTCCTCCTCATGCGGCAGGAATTCGTGCAGCGGCGGATCGAGCAGGCGGATGGTGACGGGCAGGCCCGCCATGACCCGGAAGATCTCCTCGAAATCGCCGCGCTGGGCGGGGAGCAGCTTGTCGAGCGCGGCGCGGCGCCCGGTCTCGCTGTCGGCCAGGATCATCTGGCGGACATTGGCGATCCGCTCGGCATCGAAGAACATATGCTCGGTGCGGCACAGGCCGACCCCTTCCGCGCCGAACTCGCGCGCGGCGCGGCAATCCGCCGGCGTCTCGGCATTGGTCCGCACGCGCAGCCGGCGCTTCGCGTCGGCCCAGGCCATCAGCGTGCCGAAATCGCCGGACAGCTCGGGCTGGACGGTCGGCACCTCGCCGAGCATCACCTCGCCGGTCGAGCCGTCGAGGGTGACGATTTCGCCCTCCCGCACCTCACGCGATCCCACACGCATCAGCTTCGCCTTGTAATCGATGGCGAGGCCGCCCGCGCCGGAGACGCAGGGGCGGCCCATGCCGCGCGCCACCACGGCGGCGTGGCTGGTCATGCCGCCGCGCGCGGTGAGGATGCCCTGCGCCGCGTGCATGCCGTGAATGTCCTCCGGCGAGGTCTCGACCCGGACCAGGATCACCTTCTCGCCCGCTTCCGCCCATTTCTCGGCCGTGTCGGCGTCGAACACCGCCTTGCCGCAGGCCGCGCCGGGCGAGGCGGGCAGGCCCTTGGCGATCACCTCGCGCGGGGCGTCGGGATCGAGCGTCGGGTGCAGGAGCTGATCGAGCGCCGCGGGATCGACGCGCAGCACCGCCTCCTCCTGCGTGACCAGTCCCTCGCCCGCCATCTCGACCGCGATCTTGAGCGCCGCCTTGGCGGTGCGCTTGCCGGT
>CAZTPD010000193.1:0-3709 GCA_964614625.1 uncultured Sphingosinicella sp.
CAGGGCTGGTGGGTGGCCGGCGGGGCGCGCTCGCGCGGCTATGAGGGGCCGTGGGAAGGGCCGGAGGCAGCGCGCTTCATCCGCTCCGTGCAGGCCGAAACCTTCGCCTGGTGGCAGTCCCAAGACGGGACAGAGGCCGGAACGGTCCCGGATTAACCATTTCCTCGCACGCATGAGGCCCCGGAATCGGGCATAGCAAGCGCGACCGAAAGGAATCCACGCATGCCGACCCGTCCTGCTTCCGCTCTTCGCGCCGCCCCGCTCGCCGGGCTGATGCTGCTCGCCGCCTGCTCCGGCCGGGGCGACGTCGCCGAGCTCGACAACGAGCTGCTCGCCAACGGCGCGGACCCGGCGCTGACCAGCGCGCTGGAGGACCAGATCCTGGTCGATCCCAATCTGGTCCAGCAGGCCAATCCGAACAGCGCCCGCCGGCCCGAGACGCCGGTCCAGTCGCAATATCCGGCCGGCAGCGCCCAGAACGCCGCCGCGCGGATCGGCGCGGACCTGCAATATGGCCCGGAATGGGCGCAGCGCCTGCCGACCGAGTTCGCCATGTATCCCGGCGCGCGGCTGACCGAGGCGGCGGGCAGCAACGCCGACGAGCGCCGGCTGCGCGTCGTCACCTTCCGCACCGCCGACCGCTATGAGCGCGTGATCGCTTATTATCGCGGCGCCGTCACCCGCGCCGGCTACAACGCCGAAGAGCAGCGGCGGGGCGCCGACCATGTGCTGGGCGGCGTCAACGAGCAGACCGACGGCGCCTATTATCTGATCGTCACGCCCACCAATGCGGGGTCCGACGTGGCGCTGATCGTCAATAACGGGCGGTGATCGCCATTCTTTCCCGTCATCGCGAGGCGCGCAGCGCCGTGGCGATCCAGAACGGCGTCTGGATTGCCGCGCGGCTTCGCCGCTCGCAATGACGATCCGGAAAGACAATCCGCGCGCTCTGGCGCCCTGCCCCGCGCATCGCTACATGCGCGGCCATGCCCAATCTCCTTCTCGTCATGCTGGGCGGCGCGATCGGCGCCGGGCTGCGCCATGAGGCGGGGCGGCTGGCGCTCGCCCGGTTCGGGCCGGGCTTTCCGTGGGGGACCTTGTTCGTCAATCTGGTCGGCGGCGCGCTGATCGGGCTGATCGCCGGCTGGTTCGCAAGGGCCGGGGCGACGGAGGGGATGCGATTGTTCCTCGTCGTCGGCCTGCTCGGCGGGTTCACCACCTTCTCGGCGTTCAGCCTGGAGGTCGGATCGATGATCCAGCGCGGCGAGCTGGCCATCGCCGCCGCCTATATCTGCGCCTCCGTGCTCGGCTCCGTCCTGCTCTTCTTCGCCGGGCTGTGGCTGATGCGGGCGCTGCCATGAGCGCGGACGTCCGCCAGTTCACCGTCTCGGACGACGATGACGGCATCCGGCTCGACCGCTGGTTCAAGCGCAACCTGCCGGACGCCAGCTTCGGCCAGGTGTCGCGCTGGGCGCGCACCGGGCAGCTCCGGATCGACGGCAAGCGCGCGACGCCGGGCGACCGGATCGCGGCGGGCCAGATCATCCGCGTGCCGCCGCAAGGCGAGGAAGCCCCGGCCGCGAGCGCCCGCCCGCAGCGCCAACGCGAGGCGCTGAGCGAGGACGAGATCGCGTTCGTCCGCGACATGGTGATCCAAGCCGATCCCGCCGGCATCGTCCTCAACAAGCCGCCGGGCCTCGCCACGCAGGGCGGCACCAAGACGAAGGACCATCTCGACCGGCTGCTCGACGGGCTGGTCGACGAGGGCCAGCCGCGCCCGAAGCTGGTCCACCGGCTCGACAAGGACACGTCCGGCGCCTTGCTCGTCGCCCGCACCCCGCGCGCGGCGGCCTTCTTCTCCAAGTCCTTCTCCGGGCGGACGGCGCGCAAGGTCTATTGGGCGCTGGTCACCGGCGTGCCCTCGGTCGAGGACGGGATGATCGATCTCCCCCTCGCCAAGCAGCCCGGCACGGGCGGCGAGAAGATGCATGTCGACGAGGAAGAGGGGCAGCCGGCGCGCACCCGCTACCGGGTGATCGAGCGGGCCGGCAACCGCGCCGCCTGGGTGGAATTGCAGCCGCTGACCGGGCGCACGCACCAGCTTCGCGTCCATATGCTGGCGATCGGCCACCCGATCGTCGGCGACGGCAAATATGGCGGGCAGGACGCCTTCCTGACCGGCACGATCAGCCGCAAGCTGCACCTCCACGCCCGGCGCCTCCGGATCGACCATCCCGACGGCGGGCGGATCGACGCCACCGCCGAGCTGCCCGAGCATTTCGCGGCGAGCCTCGCCAGCCTCGGCTTCGATCCCGCGCTGGGCGACGCGCTGCCGCTCGACGAGGTGAAATATTCCGAGACGGCGGAGGGCAAGCGCAAGGCGGCCTCCGCCGCCGCCAAGGCCAAGCGCCGCGAGCGCAAGGGCGAGCGCCGTTCGCGCCGGCGCGGCTGATGCATCCCAACCGCGCCTTCGCCTGGGCCGATCGCGAGGAGATGCTCGCCTTTGTCGCGGACGTGTCTTTCGCGACGATCGCGGTGGACGGGCCGTTCATGGTCCACACGCCGGTCGTCGTCGCCGCGCCGGACCGGCTGCGCTTCCACATCGCGCGCGGCAACCGGGCGGCGCAGGCGCTGGACGGCGCGCGCGCCCTCGCCTCATTCCTCGGCCCGGACACCTATATCAGCCCGGACTGGTACGGGACGGCGGATCAGGTGCCGACCTGGAATTATGTGAGCGTCGAGGCGGAGGGGCCGCTGCGGCGGCTCGACACGGACGAACTGGCCGCCTTGCTCGACGATCTGAGCGCGCTGCACGAGGCCCGGCTCGCGCCCAAGCCGGCCTGGACGCGCGGCAAGATGGCGCCGGGGCGGTTCGAGGGGATGCTGAAGGCGATCATCGGCTACGAGCTGACGATCGAGGAGCTGCGGGGGACGCGCAAGCTGGGGCAGCACAAGAGCGATGCCGAGCGCGCGGGCGCGGCGGCGGGATTGGCGCCGTTCGACCCGGTGATGGCGGAGTTGATGAACATTTCCTCCCCACGATTTCGTGGGGAGGGGGACCATGCGCAGCATGGTGGAGGGGTAACTTCCGGAGCTTTCGAAGATACCCCTCCACCACCCTTCGGGTGGTCCCCCTCCCCGGCAAATGCCGGGGAGGAAAATAGGTGACGCGCCTCGCCATCTTCGATTGCGACGGCACCCTTGTGGACAGCCAGCACAATATCTGCGCGGCGATGGCGGAGTGCTTCGGCGCCGCCGGGCTGGCGCCGCCGCCGCACGCGCAGACCCGCCGGGTGGTCGGCCTCAGCCTGGTCGAGGCGATGCGCGCGATGCTGCCGGAGGCGGAGCCGGACTTCCACGCCGCGCTCGCCGAGGATTACAAGCGCGCCTTTCAGGAGATGCGCGCGCGCGGGCTGGACGAGGAGCCGCTCTACGAGGGGATCGCCGAGCTGATCGACGCGCTGGAGGCGGACGGCTGGCTGCTCGCCGTCGCCACCGGCAAGTCCGATCGGGGGCTGGCGCTCTGCCTGGAGCATCACGGGCTCGGCGGCCGCTTCGTCAGCCTCCAGACCGCCGACCGCCACCCTTCCAAGCCGCACCCGTCGATGATCGACCAGGCGATGGCGGAGGCGGGCGCGGCGGCGGAACGGACCGTGATGATCGGCGACACCAGCTACGACATGGCGATGGCGCGCGCCGCCGGGGTGGG
>CAZTPD010000194.1:0-3698 GCA_964614625.1 uncultured Sphingosinicella sp.
AGGCCCTGGGCGGCGGCGCGGCTCATCAGCGCATAGGCGCGCACCCAGTCGCGCGAGGCGAGATCGCCGTTGAAGAGCGCGGTGCCGTAGACATATTGCGCGCGCGGATCGCCGGCCTCGGCGCCGCGCTGGATGAAGGGCATCGCCTCGGTCCGGCGGCCGTTCTGGAACAGGATCACGCCGTACATGGCCTGCGCCTCCATATGGCCGGAGCGCGCGGCGCGCTCATACCATTGCTCGGCGAGGGTGAGATTCTGCGGGACGCCCCGGCCGAGCCGGTAGGCGTGGCCGAGGTTGAACTGGGCGTCGGCGTCGCCCCGGTCGGCGAGCGGGCGCCAGTTGCGCACCGCCGCGTCATAGTCGCCGGTCTGCCAGGCGGCGAAGCCCGCCTCGACGCTCGGCCCGGTCAGGCTCTGCTGCGCGGGCAGCGGCGCGGCCAGCGCGACCGCCGCCGCGATCGAAAGGCCCGTTCGGCCGAAACGGATCGTCATTGCTATCTCCACCGGACAATGGCCTCGCTCTAGCGGCGAATGCTTAACGCCGCTTTAGCATCAAGATCAGTCCCTTGCCCATGCGGGGAAGCCGCCGGAACGGGGGTGGAACCCTGCCGCGCCGTTAACCGGATTTTAGGTTCGGCGGCGCAAACCCGGCGTCCACGTGGGGAACCATCAAGGGATATTTGCATGCGCGTCCTGGCTCTTTCTTCGCAGAAGGGCGGTTCGGGGAAGACCACCCTGTCCGGCCATCTCGCCGTCCAGGCGCAGCGCGCCGGATACGGCCCCGTCTGCCTGATCGACATCGACCCGCAAGGCTCGCTCGCCGACTGGTGGAACGAGCGCGAGGACGACATGCCCGCCTTCGCCCAGACCACGGTGGCCCGGCTCGGCTCGGATCTGGAGGTGCTGCGCCAGCAGGGCTTCCGCCTCGCCGTCATCGACACGCCGCCGGCGATCACGATGGCGATCCAGAGCGTCATCCAGGTCGCCGAGCTCATCATCATCCCGACCCGCCCCAGCCCGCACGACCTGCGCGCCGTCGGCGCCACCGTTGACCTGTGCGAGCGCGCCGGCAAGCCGCTCATCTTCGTCGTCAACGGCGCGACGCCCAAGGCCAAGATCACCTTCGAGGCCGCGATCGCGCTGTCGCAGCACGGCACGGTCGCGCCGATCACGCTCCACCACCGCACCGATTTCGCCGCCTCGATGATCGACGGCCGCACCGTGATGGAGGTCGAGCCCAACGGCAAGTCGGCCCGCGAGGTCGCCGAGCTGTGGGACTATATCGCCGACCGGCTCGAGAAGAATTTCCGCCGCACCGTCTTTTCCGCGCCCGGCGGCCCCGTGCCGCACCCGGCGGCGCAGCGGCCCGCGCCCGGCTTCGGCCGCCGCGTGATCGGCCAGTGACGGAGGGCGCCATCATGAACGACGCCCGCCCCTACGCCTCGCTCTCCTCGGGGCTGCTGGCCCGTAAGGGCGCCGCCAAGCCGGCGATGCGCCCGCAAGGCTATACCGGCTTCGAGGATCTCGGCTGGAACGACATGGGCCAGGCCCAGGCCGATGTCGCCGATTACACCCCGGAGCATGTGCCCAGCTCGATCTCCGCGCTGACCCCGCTGCCCAGGGGCGACGAGCCCGCCGTGACCGCGCAGCAGCGCGCGATCGCCGAGCATTTCGACGCCGAGGACGATGCCGTCGAGGTCGAAGCGCCCGCCGCGCCCGCGCCGCGCAAGGCCAAGGTGCTGGCGCTGCCCAAGCGCCCCGCCACGGTCAGCGCCGGCAGGAAAGCCGCCTTCACGCTGCGCCTCGATCCGGACCGGCACCTCAAGCTGCGGCTCGCCTGCGCGGTCACCGGCCGCTCGGCGCAGCAGCTCGTCACCGGCGCGCTCGACGAGTTCCTGGCCACGCTGCCGGAGCTCGACTCGCTCGCCGGGCAGGTGCCCGCCGGCGCCAAGCGCAACTGAGCCCAAGCACGATTGAGCAACGACGAAGGACCAGCGCGATGAGCAGCACCGCCTTCAAGATCGCCGCCTCGACCCTGATCGCCAGCCTGACCCTGACCTCGGGCACGGCGCTGTCCGGCCAGATGCGGAGCCGGCCCGCCAGCGCGCCGGCCGACCGCGAGGCGGCCCGGGCGCACGAGCAGGGAGCCCGCGCGCTGCGCGAGAACCGGCTCGAAGAGGCGCGCGAGGCGATCGAGCGCGCGGTCGCCGCCGCGCCGCGCGACGCCGGCTATCGCCTGCTGCTCGCCGACATCTACCTGAAGGCCGGCCGCTTCGATTCGGCGCGCGCCACCTATGCCGACGTGCTGGAGCTGGACCCGTCCAACCGGCGCGCCGGGATGAGCTTCGCGCTCACCCAGATCGCGCTCGGCCGCCCGGCTTCGGCGGTCGCCCGGCTCGACGAAATGCGCGGCATCGCCTCCGACGCCGATCTCGGCCTCGCCTACGCGCTGGCCGGCCATCCCGAGCGCGGCATCGCCCTGCTCGAGCCGCTGGCCCGCGGCCAGACGGCGACGGCGCGCATCCGCCAGAACCTGGCGCTGGCGCACGCGCTGGCCGGGGACTGGCGCCGCGCCCGCGCGATCGCGGCGCAGGACATCTCGCCCGGCGACGTCGAGGCGCGGATGACGCACTGGGCGGCGCTCGCCCGGCCCGATTCGGGCATGATCCGCGTCGCCGGCCTGCTCGACGTGACGCCGGTCGCGGCCGATCCGGGCCAGCCGGTCCGCCTCGCGCTCTCCCGGCCGGCCGACGCGCCGATGCGGACCGCCGAGGCGCCGCCGCTGCTCGATCCGGGGGGCGCGCCCCACCAGCGGGTCGCGCTCGCGCCCGCCGCGCCCGCGCTTTCCGGCGATTCCGATTGGGGCCTGCCCGCCGAAGCGCCGGTCCGGATCGCCGAGGCGCCGTCTTACTATCTGCCCGCGCCGCGGCCCGAGCCCGAAGCGCCGAGCGCGCACGAGGTGCGGGAGGCGCTGGCCGTCCAGACGCTCAACCGGCCGGAGCCCGCCGTCGTGCAGGCCGCCGCCGTGTCGCTGCCGCCCGCGCCGCGCTTCAACCGCGCCGCGCCGCGCATCGCGCAGGTCCGCGCCGGCGACAGCCGCTATGTCGTCCAGCTCGGCGCTTTCTCGAACGAGGCCAATGCCGAGCGCGCCTGGGTGGCGACGCAGGGCCGCTTCGGCCTGACCCCCTATGCGCCGCTCACCGTCACGATCGATCACCGGGGCCGCACCCTGCACCGCGTCGCCGTCGCCGGCTTCGCGAGCGAGGGGGATGCGCGCCGCCTGTGCGGATCGATCCGGGCGCAGGGCGGCGAATGCTTCGTGCGCGAAAATGCCGGCGACGCCGCGATCCGCTGGGCCGCCCGCTACGCCGATGAGGCGGTCCGCGACGCCTGAGTTCCCGGGAGCCTCGAAACTCCCTTCCGGAAGGGCGGCCGGCGGCCAAGGCCGGCCGCCCTTTTCGCTGCGCGCCCCTCTGTCAAGTTTACTAAGTTGACAGGGTGAGGGGTGTTTTGGCGGGGTGTCGATGGCGAACATCGAACCGTGTTTTTCAAAGAGCCGCGAGCCGGAGCCGAGACCCCGAGTCGAGGGCGAGCCTGACAGAGCATTTCCTACATTGGAAGCGGACGACGAATGATCGCTATCGACTGCCGATTCAGTCGGTCGTCGCAACACAGGCTTCAAAACGCTCTGCCGGGGTT
>CAZTPD010000195.1:0-3647 GCA_964614625.1 uncultured Sphingosinicella sp.
TGCCGGCCCTGTCGTACCGATGAAGCAATGCCCGGATCGGCCTATCGGTTCCGCGTGCGTGACGAAGCGGGCGGCGGACGCGTCGAATGCGGGAGAAGGGAGGGTGCCCCGAAAAAGTCGGACCCGGACGCGCTACCGGGGGGGGGAGGTCGGCGCATCCGGGTCCATGTTCTGGATAGCGAGAGCGGGGGGGCAAAAGGTCACTATCCGAACCGCACAACGATGCAGAACGGCGCTGGTTCCCCCCGAATCCGTAAAATTTTCGGCCCGTCTCGCCCGTGCCTCGGGCCGTCGCGCGCGGGCCGGATTCGGTCACTCCGGGCCGGGCGATTCCGGTCCGGACATGACCGCCAGCGTGACCGAATAGCGGCCGTGATCGGGGTCGTGGTCCAGCGTCGAGCGGAGCTGGCGGGCGAGGCCGGTGATGATCCGCTCGAACCGTTCCGTCAGCGCCGGATCGCACTCGAACGGGCCGGTCAGGCTGTCCACCTCGATCGTCAGCCGCGCCATGTTGCCGGCCGCCGCCTCCAGCACGATCGACACCAGGCTGGCCCCGCACAGCATGCCGAATTCGACCACCTCGGTGACGAGGAAGGCCACCGACACGGCGGCGTCCTGGCCGACATGGAGCGGCGCCACGTCCAGCCGGATCTGCATCGCGCCGGCGCTGGCCGGCGCGGTCGCGCGCAGATTGGCGGCCAGCTCCGACACCAAAGGCCGCAGCGCGACGCCGCGCGTCTCCTCCAGCTCGGCATAATGGTTGCGGTGGACGACCGCGAGCGCGTCCACGCGGCGCTGGATGGAGGCATAGGCGGCGGCGACATCCTCGCTCTCGGCCCCGCGCGAATGGAGGTTGAGCAGCGAGGCGACGACCTGGAGGTTGTTCTTCACCCGGTGATGCACCTCGCGCACCAGCTTCTTCTGGCGCTCGACCGCGGCCTCCAGCTCGGCCTCGTGCCCCGCCACCGTGCGCGTCATCGTGTGGAAGGCCTCGCCCAGCTCGCCGATCTCGCGCGCCGGCGAGTTCAGCCTCGGCAGGTCGAGCGGACGATCGCCCGGCCGGTAATCCGAAACCACGCGCTGGATACGGGCCAAAGGCAGCAGCAGCAGCCGGTTGACGATCAGCCAGCCGATCAGCGCCGCCGCCAGCCACATCATCAGCGGCAGCAGGATGAGCAGCACGTCGACGATGCGGATCGGCACGGCGCCCAGGCGGATGCGGAGCTGGAAATCCCCGTCGCCGACCGAGGTGGCGCTGGTGACGGTGTGGACGAACGGCACCGGCCGATAATCGTCGCGGATCAGCATGCGCCGCCCGCCGCCGATCAGCTCGAGACTGAAATCGGCGACGGTGCCGGGAATGAAGGTGAGCTCGGCCAGGCCTTCCCGGGGAAACTCGGCGACGCCCTCGAGACGCCCGGTCTCGTCATAGAGGCTGAGCCGCAGCATGGCGCCGTCGCGATTGATCGAAAGGACCGTTCCCGGCCGTCCTTCCAGCGCGACCGCCGGCGCGAAGCCGGGCGTCGCGCAGACCGGCTGGCCGTCCGCCCGGTAGAGCGCGAAGCGGCCGGCCACCGCCTGGAGCGTGCCCAGCCGGCGCAGCGCGACCTCGCAGATCGGCGATCCGGACGGCGCGAGGCTTACGGCGGCATTGGCCGCCCGGATCGTCCCGGCGCTGCGGGCGATCAGCTCGTTCAGCCGCTCCGCCTTGTCGTCGAGGCGCGACAGGGTCTGGGCGGCGCGATCGGCGCTGTCCTCGCGGGCATTGTGGATGGTCGCGAAGATGGCGACGATGCCGATCGGCAGCAGGCCGAGCGTCAGCACGACCAGCATCTTCGGGCCGGTCGCCAGCCGCGCCCAGAATCCTTCCGGCCGCTTGTCTGGCGCTTCGGTCACTATGGCATTCCGCTAGGTCAGCCGGCCCAGCAGGTCGAGCATCTCGGCCGGAATGTCCTCATCGATGGTGCGCTGATAGGCCGATCGCAGCGCGGCGCCGACATCGTTCGGGGCGGTGCGCTTCTTGTCGGGGGCGGGATCCGGCGGCGCCGTCCCGGCCGCGGCCGGGCGGGATTTCGTCTTGCCTTTTTTGTCCTCGCCCTGAGAGCTCAACGTCCTTACCCCTCGCGACCCGTGCCAAGCCGCGCCCGCAGCTTCGATCTGTCTGATCGGGCAAGATCGCTCCGGTCCCCGCCGCAGCCGTGCCCAGTCAGGGCAGTCCCGGATAATGGGACCGCGCGAGCTTGGAAACAAAAAACTCCGTCGATTGTTCCACTCCCGCGCGAAGGGCGGGCGGGGATCGTTTCGGCTGCGTCCGGCGTTGGGACGGTTGGAACGCCCGTCCTTCGCGGGCTTGCGCGGGGCGGGCGTCCATCTCATAGCCTGCCTTTGGGTATCGAGAGGAGTCGAACGAATGTCGCTGGGCCAGGAACTCGCGCCGCATCTTCCCTTTCTGCGCCGCTATGCGCGCGCGCTGACCGGCAGCCAGGGCCATGGCGACGCCTTCGTCCGCGCCTCGCTGGAGGCGATCGTGGCGGCGCCGGGCGATTTCCCGCGCGGGGTCGATCCCCGGCTCGGCCTCTACCGGACCTTCCACGCCATCTGGTCGTCCGCGAATATCGAGGAGTCGCCCGGCTTCGCCGCGTCCAGCGAGGCCGAGGGCATCGCCCAGGCGCGGCTCGCGCGGGTCACGCCGCTGTCGCGCCAGGCGCTGCTGCTGACCGCGATGGAGGGCTTCACCCCCGACGATGCCGGCTATCTGATCGGCGCTTCGGCCGACGAGGTCGAGGGGCTGGTCGGCGAGGCGCTCGCCGAGATCGAGCGGCAGACCCGCGCCGACGTCCTGATCATCGAGGACGAGCCGATCATCGCGATGGACATCGAGACGATCGTGCGCGATCTCGGCCACAACGTCACCGGCGTCGCCGTCACCCGCGACGAGGCGGTCGCCCAGGCGATGGCGACGCGGCCCGGCCTGGTGCTCGCCGACATCCAGCTCGCCGACGACAGCTCGGGCATCGACGCGGTGAAAGACATCCTGGCCGAATTCCAGGTACCCGTGATCTTCATTACCGCCTTCCCGGAGCGGCTGCTCACCGGCGAACGGCCGGAGCCGACCTTCCTCATCACCAAGCCCTTCCAGCGCGCCACCGTGAAAGCGGCGATCGCCCAGGCCCTGTTCTTCGACACCGCCACCCTTCCTGCTTGATCGGGAGGCGGGGCGCGCTTCCAGGGCGCGGCGTGGCTGTGGCGCGATTTCTGAACTGCTAGATCCGGCCTTGGTGCCGACATAGCGGCCGTTGGGTTGTGGTTGGCCCGCGATTTCTGAACTGCTAGATCCCCCCATGATTATTGCGACCTCATAGGAAGGTTGTGGTTGGCCCGCGATTTCTGAACTGCTAGATCTCGAAATAGGCGCGAGCGCTGGCCTGATCCGTTGTGGTTGGCCCGCGATTTCTGAACTGCTAGATCGGTGCCGTCCAGCTGGCGCGCGCGCAATTCGTTGTGGTTGGCCCGCGATTTCTGAACTGCTAGATCTCGCTCGACGCCAAGATGGAGCGGCGCCGGGTTGTGGTTGGCCCGCGATTTCTGAACTGCTAGAGCGGGATGACATTTGGTTGAATCGCGCGGGGATTCCCTTTTTGTTGGAA
>CAZTPD010000196.1:0-3599 GCA_964614625.1 uncultured Sphingosinicella sp.
TTGGCCAGCATATATTCCTCTTCCGGCGTCAGGATCGGAAACTTCTTGATCTCCGCCAGATAGCGGTTGAGTCCCGCCTCGCCGCCGGTCGCGGGGATCGTCGCCGGAACATTGCGTCCTGCCATGGTCTTTCAAACTCCCTGCGTGCCGGGCTTCGTGCTGCCGCGCCGGCACCTGGCTTCTATACGGCAAGCGCCCCGAACAGTTCCTGAATATCACAAGGAAGGGCGCTTTGGAACGATAGGTTTTCTTTAGAAACTGGATGGATGAAGCCGAGCGCGGCGGCGTGCAGCGCCTGGCGATGAAAATCGAGCCTTTTCAACAACTCCCGATGCGATGCTCGCGGTCGGCCATAGACCGGATCGCCGAGCAGGGAGTGGCCGATCGCGGCCATGTGGACCCGCACCTGATGGGTGCGCCCGGTTTCCAGCCGACATTCGACCATCGCGGCGTCCCGAAGCGGCGTGACGATTCGGTAATGCGTCACCGCGCGCTTGCCCTTGCCTTCGGCCTGCACCGCGATCTTCTTGCGGTTCGTCGCGGAGCGGGCGAGGGGCGCGTCCACCGTCCCGCTCGGCGGGATGGGCAGGCCCGACACGATCGCCAGATAAAGCCGGTCGATGCTGTGCTTCGCGAACTGCGCGGCCAGCCCCTCATGTGCCACGTCGGTCTTGGCGACCACCAGCAGCCCGGACGTGTCCTTGTCGATCCGGTGGACAATCCCCGGCCGCGCCACCCCGCCGATCCCGCTCAGGCGGCCCGCGCAATGGTGGAGCAGGGCGTTGACCAAAGTCCCGTCCGGATTGCCCGCCGCGGGATGGACGACCATCCCCGCCGGCTTGTCGACGACCAGCAGATGATCGTCCTCGAACAGGATCTCCAGCGCGATGTCCTGCGCTTCGTTGTGCGCCGGCTTCGGCTCCGGCACGGAAATTTCGTAGATGGCGCCCGGCACGGCCTTCACCGCCGGATCGCGCACCGCCTTGCCCTCCGGCCCGGTCACCGCCCCGCCGCTGATCAGCGCCTTCAGCCGCTCGCGCGATAGGGTGGGAATGGCGATCGCCAGCGCCCGGTCCAGCCGCATGCCCGCCGCGTCCTCCGCCACGCGCGCCTGAATGATCGAAAACCCCCCGGACATCGGATGTTGGAAATGGGGATTTTGCGGCGATTTTCAAGGTGGAGGGTGTCCGCCTGAGTGCTCATGATTCCCACCACTCCCGTTCGGGCTGAGCTTGTCGAAGCCCTCCCTTTCTGTTCTGACTGCGAACCCATGGGCTTCTGGACCTATATGCTCCATTGCGCCGACAGCAGCTTCTATGTCGGCCATACCGATGATCTCGACGCACGCATCGGTGCTCACCAATCCGGCCTGATCAAAGGCTATACGTCGACGCGTCTGCCGGTGAAGCTGGTCTGGGCGGAGGAATTCCCGTCTCGCTATGAGGCGCTCCAGGCGGAACGCCGGATCAAGGGGTGGAGTCGGGCCAAGAAACTCGCCTTGATCCGCGGCGACTGGACGCGGATCGGCGCGCTTGCCCGCAACTCGGAAGAGAAAGAAAAGGAGAGGGCTTCGACAGGCTCAGCCCGAACGGAGATTGGGGGGTAAGTCCGCGCGTCCTCACCGCCGTTCGGGCTGAGCGTGTCGAAGCCCCGCTCTGCCTCTTCTTCCTCACACCTCGCCCTTGCAACACGGACTCGCAAGGCCCAATAGAGGGCGCATCGCGTGAGAGGATCAAGGCCCAGCGGAATGAAATCGCACGAATTCGCCAGTCTGCTCTGCTCGCGCCTGTGTCACGATCTCCTGTCGCCGGTCGGCGCGCTCAACAACGGGATCGAGTTGCTCGCCGACGAGCACGACCCGGAAATGCGCGCCCGCTGCCTCGATCTGCTCGCCGAAAGCGCGCGGGCGAGCGCCAACAAGCTCAAATTCTTCCGCCTCGCCTTCGGGGCGGCGGGCGGCTTCGGCGACGAGGTGGACACGCGCGAGGCCCGCGCCGCGATCGAGGGTCTGTTCGGCGGCGACGGCCGTATCCGGCTGGGCTGGATGGTGGACGAGCCGACGATGAGCAAGGCGGCGCTGAAGGTGCTGCTCAACATCGTCCTGATCGCCGGGGATTCGCTGGTGCGCGGCGGCAGCCTCGACATCGGCGCGGAGAAGCATGACAGCGGGCTCGACATCGTCGTGCGCGCCGAAGGCCCGCGCATCGTCCTCGATCCCGAGCTGCGCGACGTGCTGGTCGGCAAGACCGGCGAAGACGAAGTGGCACCGCGCGCCGCCGCCGCCTGGCTGGTCCAGGCCCTCGTCGAGGAAGGCAATGGCCGCCTCCAGGTCTCGGACGAGCAGGACGGCATGCTGCTGATCGGCGCGAGCCTCCCGGCTTGATCCGCCTTCAGGCGGCGCGACGGATCAGAAGACCGGCCTCGTCGAGCTTGCGGTGAAGGCTTGGCGCGGACAGTTCGAGGCCGTTCGGCCAGGCCAGCGCGCCGGCCTCGATGAAGGCCCGCGCGAAATAGTCCGGATCGGCGAGCGGACGGGTCAGGACCGTGTCGCGCGCGATCAGTTCCATCGCCGACCAGCGCCCGTGCGATCCGTCGCTGAAGCCCAACTCGATCTCGGCCGGACCCGCCACCCCGAAATTGATCAGCTTAATCATCGACATCGGCTCCCGGGATCATCTCCATCGGCAACAGGGCTTCGCCCAGCGCCCAGTTTGCCATGAGTTCGGCGCGATGGTCCAGCGCCCATTGGCGCACGATCTTCGCCGCCTTCTTCGGCAGATTGCCGGCCAATATCTCTCCGGTTTCGATCGCGACGAACGCTTCGAATCCTTGATAGGCGGCGTGAAAGTGCGGCGGCGGATGATCGTCGTGATACATCCGGATCACGATCCCGAAGAACATCGAGATAATAGGCATGGCGCGAGCATGAAGCGAAATGCGCCGCCGATCAATCGAGCGTCGTGCGATACCGCACCAGCCCCGGCGCGACCCCGCCACTTTTCAAGGTTCGCGCAGAGACGCAGAGGCGCGGAGAGATTTGTGAGGCGGGACGGCCGAGGCTATTCGCGGCTGTCGGGAAATGTTCGGCCTCTCCGCGCCTCTGCGTCTCTGCGCGAACCGAATCCGGCCTCCGTCCGCCCGCTGGCAATGTAGGAAATCCTCTGTCACGCTGGCGGGATGACGCCCCCGATCGCCCCGCTTCCGCATTGCTTCTTCCGCCGCAGCGGCCCCGCTGTGCGTCGCGATCCGCACGAGGCCGGTTTTCGCGCCTTGGGGGTGGGAACCTTGGAACCTTCCGCGGCGATCCGTTCAGCTTGTGCCGATAATTTCTGAACGGGGAGCCCGCTAATCCAGCGTCGTGCGATACCGCGCCAGCGCCAGCGCCGCGACGGCGCACATGAAGACCGCCAGCGCCAGCAGGCTCGGCCCCATGTCGGCGAAGCTCTGGCCCTTGAGCAAAGCGCCGCGCACCACGCGCAGGAAATGCGTCACCGGCAGCAGCGTGCCGAGCCACTGCGCCCAGTCCGGCATCCCCCGGAACGGGAAGAGGAAGCCGGACAGCAGGATCGAGGGCAGGAAGTAGAAGACCGAAAGCTGCA
>CAZTPD010000197.1:0-3577 GCA_964614625.1 uncultured Sphingosinicella sp.
TGGGCGGTATCCGCAACATCGTGATCCTCACCGGCGCCGGCATCTCCGCCGAGAGTGGGCTGGCGACCTTTCGCGGGCCGGACGGGCTGTGGGAGGGCCATCGCGTCGAGGACGTGGCGACGCCGGAGGCTTTCGCGCGCGATCCGGTGCTGGTGCAGCGTTTCTACGATGCGCGGCGGGCGAACCTGAAGACGGTGGAGCCCAATGCGGCGCACCGGGCGCTGGCGCGGCTCGACGCCGAATGGCCGGGCGAGCTGCTGATCGTCACGCAGAATGTCGACGACCTGCACGAGCGGGCCGGGGCGCGGCGCGTGCTGCACATGCACGGCGAATTGCGCTCCGCCTGGTGCCTGGCTTGCGACGGCCGCGCGCCTTGGGAGGAGGGGCTGGGCGACCATCCCGCCTGTCCCGGCTGCGGCGCGGCGGGACATTTGCGGCCGGACATCGTCTGGTTCGGGGAGATGCCCTACGAGATGGAGCGGATCGACCGGGCGCTGATGGAGGCCGACCTGTTCGTCTCGATCGGCACGTCGGGCAATGTCTATCCCGCCGCCGGTTTCGTCCAGACCGCCCGCTATGTCGGCGCGCGGACGCTGGAGATGAATCTGGAGCCGAGCCTGGGCAGCTACCATTTCCACGAGAGCCGGACGGGGCCGGCGGGGGCGCTCGTGCCGGACTGGGTGGAGGAGGTGCTGGATGATCGCGGGTAGCTGCCATTGCGGCGCGATCCGCCTGAGCGTCCCGGAAGCGCCGGCGGAGCTGGCGAGCTGCAACTGCTCGATCTGCCGCCGCATCGGCGGCCTCTGGGGCTATTACCGCCCGGACGAGGTGGACGTCCGCGATCCGGGCGCGCGCCTCGTCGGCTACGTCCAGGGCGACGAAACCCTCACCACCTGGCATTGCGGCACCTGCGGCTGCACCACCCACTGGTCCCCGCGCGACCCGGCCTATGAGCGGATGGGCGTCAATTTCAGGATGTTCGATCCGGAGATTTGGGAAGGGCTGCCGCGATCCCTGATCGACGGGGCGAGCTGGTAGGTAGAGAAGGAAGCTGGATCCCGGATCAAGTCCGGGATGACGATGTGTTTCCCGTCATTCCCGCGAACGCGGGAATCCAGCTTTTCTACAAACCGATGAGATGGTCGTAGAGGTCGTCCCAGTCCGGATTTCCCTCCTCAATCAGCTCGATCTTCCATTCCCGCCGCCATTTCTTCAACGCCTTTTCCCGCGCGATGGCTTCTTCGATCGTCGGATATTCCTCGGCATAGACGAGCCGGGTGACGCCATATCGCGCGGCGAATTGGGAGCCTTTGCCTTCGCGGTGCTGACCCATGCGCCGGGACAGGACCGCGGTTACGCCCGTATAGATCGTGCCGCGATAGCGGTTGGCGAGGAAATAGACCCAGCCGCCTTTCATAAGGTCAGCTGGATTCCCGCGTTCGCGGGAATGACGAAGTGGAAGGGAGAGTCACTCCACCCAATCCAGCCCGATCTCCCGATACAGCCCGCGATCCTCTTCCCATTTCGGGTTCACCTTGACGTGGAGGAAGAGGTGGACCTTGCGGCCGAAGGCGGCGGCGAGTTCCTGGCGGGCGGCGGCGCCGATCGCCTTGATGCGGGCGCCGCCCTTGCCCAGCACGATCGCCTTCTGGCTGTCGCGGCCGACCAGGATCTGCTGGTGGATGACGACGGAGCCGTCCTTGCGCTCCTCGTATTTCTCGGTCTCGATCGCGCTCGCATAGGGCAGCTCGTTGTGGAGCTGGAGATAGAGCTGCTCGCGGGTGATCTCGGCGGCCATCATCCGGTCGGTGGCGTCGGACACCTGGTCTTCCGGGAAATGCCACGGCCCGTCCGGCATCCGCGCCGCGAGCGTCGTCTTCAGGTCCGCGACGCCGTCGCCGGTCGCGGCGGAGATCATGAAAATCTCCTCGAACGATCCGCGCCCGTCGAACTGGGCGGCGAGGGCGAGAAGCGCCTCCTTCTTCACCAGATCGACCTTGTTGAGGATCAGGATCTTCGGCTCGCGCCGGTCCTTCAGCACGTCGAGCAGATCGGTGACGCCGCGCTTCAGGCCGGCGCTGGCGTCGACCACCAACGCGATCAGGTCGGCGTCCTGCGCGCTGCCCCAGGCGGCGGCGACCATCGCCCGGTCGAGCCGGCGCTTCGGCTCGAAGATGCCGGGCGTGTCGAGCAGCATGATCTGCGCCTCGCCCTCAATCGCGACGCCCATCAGCCGCACCCGCGTCGTCTGCGCCTTGGGCGTGACGATCGCGACCTTCTGCCCGACCAGCGCGTTGACCAGGGTGGACTTGCCCGCATTGGGCGCGCCGACGACGGCGACGAAACCGCAGCGCGTGGTCATTTCAACTCTCCCAGCAACGCCTTGGCGGCCTCGGTCTCGGCTTCCTGCTTGGAGAGGCCCGTGCCCGTCGCCTCGCCCATGCCGTTCACGCTGACCGAGACGGTGAAGCGCCGGGCATGGTCCGGCCCGCTGGTGTCGATCACGCGATATTCGGGCGGGCGGCGCTTGGCGGCGGCGGTCCATTCCTGGAGCGCGGCCTTGGGATGCTTGGGCGGGGCGGAGAGGCGGGTGACGCGGTCCCGCCACGCGGCGCGCACGAAGGCCTGCGCGGTCTTCAGCCCGGCGTCGAGATAGAGCGCGCCGATCAGCGCCTCGACGATGTCGCCGAGCACGTTGTCGCTCCGGAACACGCCGTCGTCGATCGCCTGCTTGCCGAGGCGCAGGCGGGAGGCGACGCCGATCTCGCGCGCGATCTCGGCGCAGACCTCGCGGGTGACGAGGGCGTTGAGCCGGTGCGAGAGCTTGCCTTCCGGTTCGTCGGGATAGCTCTCGTAGAGCCAGCGCGCGACGATCAGGCCGAGGACGCGATCGCCGAGAAACTCCAGCCGCTCGTAATCGGGCGCGCCGTGGCTGCCATGGGTCAGCGCGCGCTCGAACAAGGCGAGGTCGTTCGGGCGGTGGCCGGTCGCTTCGGCGATCCACTCGGCGAGGCTCTGCGTCACCAGGTCTCTCCCATCCGGCTCCAGCGCGCGGCGGTGAACCAGGTCCAGGGTTTCACCCATTCCGCCGTGCCGTCCGTCGACCAGAAGGCGATGAGCGCGCGGCCGAGCAGGTTCTCGACCGGTAGCAGGCCGACGCCGCCGTCCCGCACCGAGAAGCGGCTGTCGAGGCTGTCGTCGCGATTGTCGCCCATCACGAAAAGCTGCCCGTCCGGCACGACCACCGGAGCCATATTGTCGCCGGGGCCGGCCTCGGTCTGGTCGAGCACATCATAGCCGCGCCCGCCGGGCAACGTCTCGCGGAAGCGCGGATAGGCGCAGGTCGCGGTGCCGTCCGCATTGTCGATCCGCCGGGCGCCCTCGCGCGTCACGGCGCGGCACGGGCTGTTCGGGCTGATCGGCATGGCGAAATCGGCGATGCGTTGGCGGGGCAGAGGCGCGCCGTTCAGGATGACGATGCCGCGCCGCACCTCCACCGTGTCGCCGGGCAGGCCGATGACGCGCTTCACATAATCCTCCTCCTCCGGCCCCGGATAGCGGAAGACGACGATGTCGC
>CAZTPD010000198.1:0-3568 GCA_964614625.1 uncultured Sphingosinicella sp.
CCTGGGCTCTCGCCGGTTTCGCAGCTCCCGGGACCAGGCCCGGTCCTGCCCGACAGTCCGTTCGGCCGAAGCCTCCCTTCTCGCCGGTGGCGGTGCGTAAATCCGAAGATCCCGCTTTCCGCCGGGCAGGCCGTCCATCCCGAAGGATTTCCGTCCCGCCTGTCCGGTTCCTTCCGCCCGAAGGCCTCCGGTCCCGGTTGGGCGCTTCACGAAGCCTGCCGCTTTCGCATCCGCTAAAGGGCAAGCCCGCAGCTTCCGCCTGGCGGCGGCTTCGTCAGCCGCCCCGCCTTCGCTGGCCGCCTTTCTGCCTGGTGGGACATGAGGCCGCTTCGCTCGGGCTGTGGCGGGAAGGCTTTCGTCCGTTGCCGGTCGATCGTCTCTTGCCACGAATGGAAGGCTGTCACGAAAAGTGAGTCGCTCCAAACGGATTCTGCCTGTGGATAACGAGGATAACGGGAATAAAAGCGTTCGCCCCCGCATCGCCTCGCGAAGCGCCCGGCTTGCGGTCGGTGTCGCGCCCGCATAAAGGAGGCGCCAATCAGCTTGAAGCCGGCCAGGGGAGGCCGCGCACCTTCGGAGGTACGAAAGCGGCATGGACGACCGGTTCAACACGATTGCGGGATGGGTGCTGGGCGCGGGCATCGTCCTCTTGGGCGCCACTCTGGTCACCGGGCAGGTCTTCAAGGCGGAGCGGCCCGAGACGATGGGCTACCCGATCGAGGGCGTCGAGGAGGAATCGTCCGGCGCCGCAGCCGAGCCGCCGATCGCCCACTTCCTCCAGACCGCCGACGCGTCGCGCGGCGAGGGCGCGTTCCGCAAGTGCGCCGCCTGCCACACGATCAACCAGGGCGGCGCCAACGGCCTCGGCCCGAATCTGTGGGGCGTGATGGGCGAAAGCGTGGGTACCGGCCATGCCGGGTTCAACTTCTCGGACGCGCTGCGCTCGCGCGGCGGCACCTGGGACTGGGACACGATGAGCGCCTGGCTCGCCTCGCCCCGGACCTTCGCGCCGGGCACGCGGATGACCTTCGCGGGTCTTTCCAATCCGCAGGAGCGGGCCGACCTGCTGCTCTACATGAACCAGCAGGGCGGCGGTCTCCAGCTTCCGCCGCCGCCGGCGGTGGAAGAGCCGGCGGCCGAGGAAGCCGAGGCCGAGGGCAACGAAGCCGCCCCGGCGGAAGGCGACGAGGCGGCGCCGCCGGCCGAAGCCAACGAGGCCGCGCCGGACGCCGCCGAATAAGGCGTCAGCAGCAGCCGAGATCCTCGGCCAGCGCCGAATAGTGATCGCACACGCAGGCCCAGGCCTCTTCCGCCGTCTCGCAGAAGGTGAAGAGGTCGAGGTCGGCCTGTGAGATCACGCCTTCGTCGACCAGCGCCTGGAAATTGACCACCCGGTCCCAGAATTCGCGGCAGAAGAAGATGATCGGCATCGGCTTGATCTTGCCGGTCTGGATCAGGGTCAGCAGCTCGAACGATTCGTCGAACGTCCCGAATCCGCCCGGAAACACCGCCACCGCCCGCGCGCGCAGCAGGAAGTGCATCTTCCTCAATGCGAAATAGTGGAACTGGAAGCTGAGGTCCGGGGTCACATAGGGATTGGGATGCTGCTCGTGCGGCAGCACGATGTTGAGCCCGATCGATTCCTTGCCCTCGTCGTCGGCGCCGCGATTGGCGGCCTCCATGATCGACGGGCCGCCGCCCGAGCAGACGACGAACTGGCGGCGCCCCTCGGCGTCCGGCCCGACCTTGCTGACGATCCGGGCGAGCTTGCGCGCCTCGTCATAATATCTGGATTTCGCCTTCAGCCGCTCGGCGACCAGCCGCTGATGGTCGGTGGCGGCGGCGTCGACCAGCGCCTGCGCCTTGGCCGGCTCCGGGATGCGCGCCGATCCGTAGAAGACGAAGGTGGTGGCGATGTTCGCCTCGTCGAGCAGCAGTTCGGGCTTCAGCAATTCGAGCTGGAAGCGCACCGGGCGCAGATCCTCGCGCAGCAGGAAGTCCATGTCCTGGAAGGCCAGGCGGTAGGCCGGGGTGACGGTCTGCGGGCTGACGGTCGCGTGCGCGGCCGTTTCGGCCTCCTCGCGGGCGGGATGGAAGACGCGCTTCGGCGGAACTGGGTCTGTCATCACCCGGCTTTAGAGCGGAATCACGGCAAGGTGAATCCTTAACCGCGAAACGCCCGATTCAGCGGCAATAGGGTCCGCGCCCCATGTCGAAATGGAGATGATCCTGGTGATAGGCGTCGGCGTCGGGGCCGATCGTGATGTTGAAGCGGCGGCAGCCCGCCGCGTGGATCGCGCGCAGGAACTCCCGCTCGCGCCGGTCGCCACGCCAGCCCTGCTCCACCGTGACCCGGCGGCCGTCGGCGAGGACGAAGGCGGCGACGTCCACCGCATTGGCGGAGGCATGTTCGGACAGCCGCGCGCCGGGACGGCTGTTGACGCTGCGGCACGAATAGGTGCCGAACGTCTCGATCCGCCGCACCGGCGATCCCAAAAAGCGGCCGGCGGCGGGCTGCACCGCCTCGCGCGTCCAGCGCGCGAACTGGCGGGCGAGCGGACAGGTCATCGCGCCGAGATTGGCGACCGGCGTGCCGATATCCTCGAGCTGCACCGCGCCGAGCGCCGAGCAGCCGTTCTGGAAATGCCGGTCCGGCAGCGCCTGGAAGCGCACGCCCTCGCGCGACAGCTCGCCGAAGCATTGCCGGGTCGATGCGTCGGGCTGAGCGGCGCGCGGCGGCGGGCCGGGCCGGGGCGGCGCGCGCGGCTCGCTGCGCGGGATGCATCCCGCCAGCACCAGCATCATCGCCAGAAGCATCCCCCGCCGCATGATCCGACCCTGAGTCGCCCGCGCGCGCCGGTCAAGAAAGACGAGTCGAAGCGAGAGGCGCTTGCGGCGGACCCCCTTCTCCCCTAACGCCGTCGACGGGCCACGCGGTCCCAACGCCGCGCGTGCTCTCTGCAAGGAGAGTCTGACATGACTGAATCGAATGCCCGTCCGGCGGCCAAGCCGGCGCGTCCTTACTTCTCTTCCGGTCCCTGCGCGAAGCCGCCGGGCTGGTCCCCCGAAAAACTCAACATCGACGCGCTCGGGCGCTCGCACCGCTCGAAGATCGGCAAGGCGCGGCTGCAATATGCCATCGATCTGATGCGCGAGCTGCTGAAGCTGCCCGACACGCACCGGATCGGCATCGTCCCCGGCTCCGACACAGGCGCCTTCGAGATGGCGATGTGGACGATGCTCGGCGCGCGCGGTGTGACGACCTTGGCCTGGGAAAGTTTCGGCGAGGGCTGGGTCACCGATGCGGCGAAGCAGCTCAGGCTCGATCCGACGGTGATTCGCGCCGATTACGGCCGGCTTCCCGATCTGACCGCCATCGACTGGTCCACCGATGTGCTGTTCACCTGGAACGGCACGACCAGCGGCGTGCGCGTGCCGGACGGGGACTGGATTCCGGCGGATCGCGAGGGCCTGACCTTCGCGGACGCCACCTCGGCCGTGTTCGCCTATGATCTGCCCTGGGACAGGATCGATGTCGCCACCTTCTCCTGGCAGAAGGTGCTGGGCG
>CAZTPD010000199.1:0-3452 GCA_964614625.1 uncultured Sphingosinicella sp.
GCCGCGACCAGCCGCCTGAGCTCGTCCGGCGGCAGCCGGGGAGAGGCGGCGGCGGGCTTCGGCGCGGTCAGCGCCAGCGGCGGATAGAGCCTGGGTCGTGCGGTTCTCTTCGTTCTTTTCGTTCTCGTCTCGATCATTTCATTCGTTTCGATGGTGGTGTCGCGCCGGGCCGGGTCAGCGGCGGAACGTCCGCCGCCTCGGTCCGCCGCCGCCCGGACCGCCGGGCGTCTTCTCGCGGAACACTATCCTGCCCTTGGACAGGTCGTAGGGCGTCATCTCGACATGGACGCGATCACCCACCACCGACTTGATGCGGAAACGCCGCATCTTGCCGGCGGTGTAGGCGATGATCCGGTGCTCGTTGTCGAGCGTCACGCCGAAGCGGCCGTCGGGGTAGATCTCGTCGATCAGCCCCTCCATGACCAGCAGCTCTTCCTTCGCCACGCTTCTATTCGGCCGCGACGAGATTGACCGCGGAGGTCTTGCCGTCGCGCCCGGCCTCGAGCTCGTAGCTGAGCTTCTGGCCTTCGCTGAGCGAGGCCAGGCCCGAACGCTCGACGGCGGTGATGTGGACGAAGGCGTCCTTGCCGCCCTCATCGTTGGTGATGAAGCCGTAGCCACGGTCCTGGTTGAAGAATTTGACGGTTCCGGTGGGCATGTCTGGCCCTTTCGCATGTAAGGATTGCCCGCGCGCAAAAGGCGCGGCGGGGCCGGTGAAGCTCGAAAGGAAAGGAGACGCCCGCGGGCGTCAGTCTCGCTCGCAGGCGACGTCAGCCGGGCCGATATAGCGAAAGGCGCGCGAATTTACAACTTCGCCCCGGATCGCCCGGCTCATCGCCCGGTCCGCGACCCGGCCCGCCGTCCGGAGGCGGACAGCGACAGTCCGGAAACGGACAGACGGCCCGCGCCGGTTGGCGGCCTTTCCCAACTTTTGGCGGATAAGCCGGGTGCCGTGGTCGCCGGCCGACGGGCCGGTTTCAGCTATCATCCTGTAATAAAAGAATTTCCTTCTTTTGGCATGGCCCGTGCTCAGGGTCCGGCATCACCGACGGGCCACGGCCCCGATGTCAAAGGATGCGTAACATGACGAGCGAGAACGGCAATCTCTTCACCCGCGACGACACGATGCTGGGCATCTGCGAGGGGCTGGGCGAGGATCTGGGCTTCAACCCGAACTGGCTGCGCGCCGCATTGGGCGTCGGGCTGATCTGGAACCCCTTCGCGATCGTCGGCATCTACCTGGCGATGGGCGTCGTCGTCCTCGCCACCCGGCTCGTCATGCCCAATCCGCGCCGCAAAGCCGCCGCGCCGTCGTCCGCCCCGCCGGTCGAAGCGGAGGCGAACACGCAGGCCGCCGGGGAGCCGCTGCCGCTGGCCGCCTGAGCCCGGCTTCGCGGCCGCGCCGGGGCCGGCTTTACCTCCTCTTTACGGCCCCTCGTGTAGACCGGCGTTTCGACAACAGCCGGTCGCGGCGTGGCGGAGGAATGGAATGGCATCGGTTTCGGTCGCGAAAACAGGGATACGCACCGGGGCGCTGCTGTTCGCGCGAGTCGCCGAACATGGCAGCGCGGCCCACGCCTATGTCCGGAGCGACGCGCTGCTCGCCGGCCCGGATTCGGCGCGCAACGTCGCCGACGCGATCCATTTCCTGTGCGCGCTGCACGGCCGCCATCCCGGCATCGTCGAGCTGGTCGCGCTGCGCTCGATCGAGCCGGCGGCGAAGGGCTGGCTGGACGAAGCCTGCGACGCGATCGCCGTCGAGCGCGGCTGGCTCACCCGCCTCGCCGTCGCGGCCGGCGCCCCGCCGGGCACGCCGGGAGGCACGAGCAGCGAGACGGCGGTGATCGGCCAGCGCGCCGCGCTCGCCACCCTCGCCCAGTCCGACCGGCGCGGCTGCGCGCTCGGCGCCGGCCTCGCCTTCGCGGCCGACTGGATCGCGGTGCGCCGCCTGCTCGACGCCGCCGCCCGCCGGCTCGGCGTGGACGCGCCGCCCTGCGGCCTGGGCGACGCCGAGACGCTGGCCGCCATCGCCGACGGCTGCGGCGCCACCCCCGCCGTGGAACGCGCCCTCCTGTTCGGCGCCCAGCAGCTCGCGCTCCAGCATCACGGCCTGTGGGATTTGCTCGAGGCAAGGGAACAGGCGCGGCGGGGGAATTGAACCCTCCGGCGCACCCTTGCGCCCTCCTCCCCGCCATGCTTAAGCCCTTCGCGACGTTGACGTTCGCGTAAAGGGCAGCCGCATGCGCTTCGAAGGCACTTCCTCCTATGTCGCCACGGAAGACCTCAAGGTCGCGGTCAACGCGGCGGTGACGCTGCGGCGGCCGCTGCTGGTGAAGGGCGAGCCGGGGACGGGCAAGACGGTGCTGGCGCACGAGATCGCCGCCGCATTGGAGGCGCCGCTGATCGAATGGCATGTGAAATCCACCACCAAGGCGCATCAGGGCCTCTACGAATATGACGCGGTGGCGCGGCTGCGCGACGGGCAGCTCGGCGACGAGCGGGTCCACGACATCAGGAACTATATCAAGCGGGGGAAGCTCTGGGAGGCGTTCACTTCCGAGAAGCTCCCCGTCCTGCTGATCGACGAGATCGACAAGGCCGATATCGAGTTCCCGAACGATCTGCTCCAGGAACTCGATCGCATGAGCTTCGACGTCTACGAGACGCACGAGACGATCGCGGCGAAGGAGCGCCCCGTCGTCGTCATCACCTCCAACAACGAGAAGGAGCTGCCCGACGCCTTCCTGCGCCGCTGCTTCTTCCACTATATCAAGTTCCCCGACCGCGAGACGATGCAGGCGATCATCGACGTCCACTTCCCGGGCATCCAGACGATCCTGGTCCAGAAGGCGATGGACATCTTCTATTCCGTCCGCGACGTGCCGGGGCTCAAGAAGAAGCCCTCGACGAGCGAGCTGATCGACTGGCTGAAGCTGCTGCTGCACGAGGATCTGCCGCTCGACGTGCTGCAATCGAAAGACCCGTCGAAGGCGATCCCACCGCTCCACGGCGCCTTGCTCAAGAACGAGCAGGACGTGATGCTGTTCGAGCGGCTGGCGTTCATGAGCCGGCGGCAGGGGGGGTAGGACGCCCGGACCTTCGGCTCATGGGGGCCGGGCAGTTTGCCTATCGTCATGCTGAACTTGTTTCAGCATCCATTCCGATGAAGATAGCGAGAGCGCGAAGATGGACCCTGAAACAAGTTCAGGGTGACGGATTGGGCGCGGGTGACGGATTGAGAGCGGGTGGCGGATTGGGAGCGACGGCCGGCCGTTCGTTTCGCCTCAACGCTCCTCGTCGTCCCGATAGGCCAGCTCGAAATTGCCCCAGCGGCGGCCGCCGATGTGGAGGGGGACGAAGACGTTCTTGACCGGCAGATAGCGGCCCTGGCCGAGCGCCATGCCGTAGGTGGCGAGCATCGCCTCCTTGTCGCTGGCGATGGCGCGGCGGGT
>CAZTPD010000200.1:0-3424 GCA_964614625.1 uncultured Sphingosinicella sp.
GATTATGAAGTTGCGACAAAAAAACTTCAAGTAGCCGAGGACACTTCCAACTTGGAAAGTGAAACAGAACCAGAAAGCAGATTAAGGAGCAAGAAGATAATTCCCGATATTCAGCCCAGCAGCACACGAGGGGATGTAACGTCTTCATCCGATGAGGAGGATAGCGACGCGAACAAAAACAGTCCTCCGTCTGGCTCACTTCTGGATAATTTGGAGCTGGGTAGGCTTATAATACTGCCACAAATATTTTATACTAATCATTATGGTGATGCTTTTTAGACCAACCATTGAGCATTCCTGAAATAATTCCCGAAACTGAAGAGCAAAGCAATCTACAAGTAGGAAATCAAGTTGAAACTGGAGACACCTCTTTTGTTGTTGTAAATTCGCAGGAGTTAAATGATTTACGGCTGTTGATTTCAAGTTAGTACAAGCAAAATAATTTTATTAAAATTGATGTATTATGTTAACGCTTTGTAATCACGTTGCAGGGACAACGCAAAGTGTGCTAACTTTGTTGGAAAAGCAGGCTGAAGACATTAAAGACATTAAGGCTTTACTGATTAATGTGAAACAAAGGCCGGATGGTAGGAAGGCTCCCAATTTCAGTGCCATTCCAAAATTACCCCTCGACAACGAGGTAGCACTGGCGGAGTTTGAATCTTGGCTCGAGGTGGATTCAAATCGCGAATTACTGGTACGATTTAATCGAGATATTTTACATGCATAATTAAACTTTAATGTTTTTTCTTATATTTGATACTAGGTTGAATATTTGGCATTTTCAACTGCGACACAGATCGAGGCGAGCACTAGAAAAATCTTGAAAAAATTATTTACGAATGAATTTGGCAGGCGAATTAATTTTACGGGTAAAGGAAACAAGACATCGATGAAAAACCTAAAACTATTGGAAGTCGTAAAAGGTGCTAAAATATATTCTAAAATGAAGAAAATTTTCTAATTGTTGGTCTCTATTTAATGTTTAATTGGATTGCAAATTTCAGAAACCGTGCGAAACGTCTTTACAGTTGAGTCCGTTCCCGATCCCAAAAATCCCAGCGGCCGTATTCCCACCGATGATATAATTCAAACTGCAGCAATGAATTGGTTTCGTTCTTCAAAAAGTAGGTGCAACGACGACGCTCCCTCGGGAATTGCATCATAATCATGGATCGAGATGGAAAATCACCGAGAAACATTAGGCGAATAATTGCAAAACGGGTTAGAGAGAATCTCACTCGTGCAAAAAACATACCTGCTATTAGTAATAATCTTGTAAATTTAGATATATGTGATTCTGTCGTTGAGGATAGCGATTCAGGTAGTAATATTAGCAATAATGATAGAAGCAGTAATGTTATCCATAATAGTGACGAGCCATTAGTTTCCGATTCACTAAGCGACAATGGTGTAGTAGAAAATAATAGGAATATTTTAGATTTAACACGGGACTTGAGGGACTGGTCGCTTCGACATAACATAACGGGAGTAGCTTTAAACGATCTTCTACGCATATTTAACTTTTATCAAGAATTTAGATTTCTTCCATTGGATAGTAGGACATTGCTTAAAAACTCAATTAAATACTCTATGAAAACTATCGGTCAGGGTCAATATGCACACTTTGATGTTATTCAAAATATAAAACGGCAAATAGATTCCAATTGTATTCTTGCTTCTGGTAGCGAAATTAAATTAAACCTTATATTTAGTTTTGATGGATTGCCCATTTCTAAGAGTAACAGTAACCAGTTTTGGCCAATTCAAGCAAAGTGTGAAGAAAGTACGTACGGCGTATTTGTCGTGGGTTTATTTTATGGCAAGACAAAACCAGAAAGTATTGACGAATACTTGATGGATTTGATAGCAGAGTTAAAAAGTTTGCGAGTTGGGATTAGTTACAATAATTTGAAAATATTTTGTAAGGTTTCAAAAATAATAGCTGATGCGCCAGCCAGGAGTTTTTTAAAGCAATGTAAAAGTCATAATGCATACAATGGATGCGAGAAATGTATAGATCCAGGTTTCTGGAAGGGACGTGTAATTTTCAGAACATTCGATAGTCCACTTAGGACAGATCAAGATTTTTATGTTCAAAAAGATAAACACCACCATGTAGGCATTTCCCCGTTTACGGAGCTTAAAATTTTGATGATTTCTTCGGTTCCTCTTGACTACATGCACCTCATTTGCTTAGGTGTGGTTAGAAAACTATTAAGAAGTTGGGTAAAAGGTCCATTGCCATTTAAATTATCTTCTCGTGATATTTCAACTTTATCAAGTAAATTAGTATTATTTTCGCATAGTTGCCCTAAAGAATTTTGTCGTAAGCCGAGGTCAGTAAAAGAGTTAGATATGTGGAAAGCGACAGAGTTTAGAACTTTTCTTCTTTATACAGGACCCGTCGCTTTAAAAGGATTATTGTCGCCGAAAAAGTATACACATTTTTTAAATCTTTGCGTAGCAGTCACGATTCTTATAACTACCAAGGCGCAAGCAAATAATTGGAACGATTATGCACGACAGCTTTTATTGAAGTTTGTTAAAAATGTTCCCAATTTATATGAAGAAGAGTTCTTATCATATAATATGCATTCTCTTATACATATTAGTGATGACGCTTTAAAGCATGGCCCGTTAGATTCTTTTAGTGCTTTCGATTTCGAAAATAATATGCAAGTAATAAAGCGCTCGCTACGAGCTCACTATAAACCTTTTGAGCAAACTGTGAATCGCACTGCTGAGAGAGAAAATCATAAGTACCAGTCCCCTGTGAATTTAAATAGACACTGTATTATAAAATCGAACGGAAAGGATCATTGTTTTATATTAAAGGATGGGAAAGTAGTTGTTATAAGTAGTATAAGTAAAGATAAAAAACATATAAATTGTAGAAAATTCAAACACTCGGACAACTTGTTCACTTGTCCGTGTGAAAGTAAAATTTTAGGAATAATTAAAGTTAGCAAATTATCAAATAGCGTAACCATAATAGGTATTAATGATATTGATAAGAAATGTTGGTTACTCCCGTCGGATAAAATAGATGAAAACATTTGCATTCCCTTGTATAATGTAACAATATAATTTTTGTTATGAAATAAATGATTTTGATAAAAATTAATAATTCGTGTTATTTGACTGCAGTAATTGCATGGAGTTTAACTGCAAGTTTTGCATCAAATTATTCGTTTCTTTTGCGCAATATTCTACGCTCTAAATTGCATTAATTTGACGGTTATTTCTACGCAATATTCTTGAGGCTAAATTGCATGAATATGACTGTCAATTCTATGCAATATTGACAGTTTATTTTACGTTAAATATCTAGTATCTTTTCACGGATTTTTGCCGGCCATCAGTTGCTGCAATTTAACTGTATGACTTTTGCGTAAAAGTGATAGCTTTTGTTGATCGGGTA
>CAZTPD010000201.1:0-3409 GCA_964614625.1 uncultured Sphingosinicella sp.
GACGATGATCTCCACCTTGTAGTCCGGGGTCGCGAGGCGGACTTCGCCGGTGGCGCGGGTGGGGGCGTCGGCGCCGCCGATCCAGTCTTCCCAGACCGCGTTCATCGCGTCGAAATCGGCCATGTCGGCGAGCCAGATCGTCGCCTGGAGCAGGCGCGAGCGATCGGTGCCCGCCTCCGCCAGCAGCGCGTCGATCGCGGCGAGGATCGCCCGGGTCTGGGCCGCCGCGTCCTCGCCCGGCGCGCCGACCTGGCCGGCGAGGTAGACGAGGCCGTTATGGATCACGGCCTGGCTCATGCGCGCGCCGGATTTGAGTCGCCTTATGCTCATCATCAATCTCCTGTTGGTCGAAAGGTCAGCCGGAATAGCGGTCGAGCCCCAGGCCCGCCGGATCGACCGGCGGCGGCGTACCGCCGATCAGGCTCGCGATCAGGTGGCCGGAGCCGCAGGCCATGGTCCAGCCCAGCGTGCCGTGGCCGGTGCTGAGGAACAGGTTGGGGATCGCGGTCGCGCCGACGATCGGCGGCCCGTCCGGCGTCATCGGGCGCAGCCCGCTCCAGTAGTTCGTCTCGCCGGGCAGCGCCGCCCCGGGGAAGAGGTCGTGGAGGCAATGGAGCAGGGTCGCCTGCCGGCGCGGCGGGAGCCGGTGATCGAAGCTCGAAAGCTCCGCCATGCCGCCCACGCGGATGCGGTCGCCCAGCCGGGTGATGGCGACCTTGTAGCTCTCGTCGAGCAGGGTCGAGACCGGCGCCCGGTCGGGATCGGCGACCGGCACGGTGATCGAATAGCCCTTCACCGGATAGACCGGCAGCCGCAGCCCGAGCGGGCGCAGCAGCGCGGGCGAATAGCTGGCCAGCGCCACCAGATAGGCATCGCCTTCGACGAGGCCGGCATCGGTGCGGACCCCGGCGATCCGGCCCGCCGCCGTCTCCAGCGCCGAGATCCGCGTGTCGTAGCGGAAGTCGACGCCGCGCGCGGCGAGATGCGCGGCGAGCGCCGTGGTGAACTTGTAGCAGTCCCCGGTCTCGTCATTGGGCAGGCGCAGGCCGCCGACGAAATGGTCGCGTGAGGTCGCCAGCCCCGGCTCGGCGGCGACGCAGCCGTCGCGGTCGAGCAATTCGTAGGGCACGTCGTAGGACTTCAGCACCGCGATGTCGCCGGCGCTGGCGTCGAGCTGTTTCTGGGTGCGGAAGAGCTGGAGCGTGCCTTGCGAACGCTGGTCGTAGTCCAGGCCGAGCCGCCCGCGCAGCGCGATCAGCTCGTCGCGGCTGTGCTCCGCGAGGCGGACCATGCGGCTCTTGTTCAGCGCGTAGCGCGCGGCGGTGCAGTTGCGCAGCATCGCCAGCACCCAGCGCAGCATGGCGAAATCGATCCGCGGCTGGAGGATGAGCGGGGCATGGCGCATCAGCAGCCAGCGCACCGCCTTGGCCGGGATGCCGGGGCCGGCCCAGGGCGAGGCGTAGCCGGGCGACACCTCGCCGGCATTGGCGAAGCTGGTCTCCAGCGCGGGGCCGCTCCGGCGGTCGATGACCGTCACCTCATGGCCGGCCTCGGCCAGATAATAGGCCGCGGTGACGCCGATGACGCCCGCGCCGAGGATGACGACCTTCATCGCGCGCCTCCGGCCGCGTCGTCCTCGACATAGACGCGCCGGTGCCGGGCGCCGAGCGAGGTCAGGATCTCGTAGGCGATCGTGCCGGCGTCCCGGGCGACGTCCTCCAGCGACTGGCTGGGGCCGATCAACTCGACCAGGTCGCCCTCGGCGAGCATCTCGTCCGGCAGGTCGCTGGCATCGATCGTCAGGCTGTCCATCGAGACGCGGCCGATGATCGGCAGGCGCTGGCCGTCGAACCAGGCCGCGCCCCGGCCGCCGAGGCGGCGCGGCCAGCCGTCGCCATAGCCGATCCCGATCGTCGCGATCCGGCGCGGGGACGTGGCGCGATAGTCGAGGCCGTAGCCGACCCCGGTGCCGGGCGCGATCCGGTGGATCTGGAGCACGCGCGCGTCCAGGCGCGCGACCGGGCGGAGCGGCGGCGCGGCCGGATTGGGCGCCACGCCCCAGAGCGCGATGCCGGGACGGACCAGATCGCACCGGAAGTCCGGCGACAGGAAAACGCCGCCGCTGTTGGCGATCGACGCGGGGACATCGGGGAACAGCGCGCGGATTTCGCGGAACTGGTCGAGCTGGTCGCGGTTGGCGGCCTGGTCCGGCACGTCGGCGCAGGCGAGATGGGTCATGACCAGCCGCAGCGCCGCCTCGCCGGTTAAATCGGGATCGGCGGCGAGGCGCGCCGCCAGGCCGGCGTCCACGCCCAGGCGCGACATGCCGCTGTCGACCTGCAACGCCGCCGGCAGCGGCCGGCCCCGCGCGCGGCCCAGCGCCCGCCACCGCTCGATCTGGTCCGGCGCGCTGAGGACGGGCAGGAAGCCCCGCTCCGCGCACAGGGCCTCGCTGCCGGGGGCGAGGCCGTTCAGGACGAAGATGGTGGCGGCGTCGCCGGCGCCGATCGCGCGCTCCAGTTCGTCGGCCTCGGCGAGATGGGCGACGAAGAAGGTCTCGCACCCCGCGCGGCGCAGCGCCGGGCCGACCCGCGCGACGCCGAGCCCGTAGGCGTTCGCCTTGACGACGGCGCCGCAGGCGGCCGGCGCGGCCCGCGCCGCGACGGTCCGGTAATTGGCGCCTATCGCGCCAAGGTCGACGGTCAGCCTGCTGCTGAAGCCCGGATCGACGTCGCCTGCCATAACAATCTCCGTTGCCGGAGATTAGCCGATGATCGTTCGAATGTCCGGTCTAATTGACGTGCGGAAACGCGCCGAAATGATATAATCCGGAATATTCTCCCACGAAATGGAACAATCCGCATGGCCATGCCGGATGAGACCGACCGCCGCATCCTCACGCAATTGCGCCTCGACGCGCGCATCACCAACAGCGCGCTGGCGGAGCGGGTTGGCCTGTCGCCCTCCGCCTGCCTGCGCCGCGTCCGGCTGCTCGAGCGGTCCGGCGTCATTCGCGGCTATACCGCGATCGTCGCCGGCGCGGCGCCGGGGGAGGGGACGACCGCGATCGTCCAGGTCGAGCTGGACCGGCAGAGCGACGACTATCTGACCCGCTTCGAGGACGCGCTGCGCGGGCATCCCGAGATCGAGGAATGGCACCTGATGACCGGCGCGGGCGATTATTTCCTGCATGTCCGGATCGCCGGGATCGACGATTACGGGGAATTCCACCGGACCGTGCTCTCCCGCCTGCCCGGCGTGTCGCGGATCACGTCGAGCTTCGCGATGCGCAGCCACCGCCGCGCCTGATCCCGCCTTCGGCCTCGCCGGAGCGGCGCGGGTCAATCCACCTTGGGCAGGGTCTCGAACTGGTGGAAGGGCGGCGGGCTCGACAGCGTCCATTCGAGCG
>CAZTPD010000202.1:0-3329 GCA_964614625.1 uncultured Sphingosinicella sp.
CATCGTCCTGCTCGCGGCCTGCGGGCCGGGCAGCGCGTTCGACAACAGCTTCCGCGAATCCTACCGCGAAAAGGCGGTCGAGGGCTGCCTGCGGGGATCGCAGGGGGCGCCCGCCCCCGCCGGGGTCGATTTCCAGCGCATCTGCGAATGCGCGGTCGACCGGCACATGGCGGGCAAGAGCGCGACCGAGCTGATGGGCGAGGGCGACGACGTGTCGCGGACCGGGGCGCAGGACGCGACGATGCAGTGCATCCGCGAGAACGTTCCCGGCGCGGCCGGGATGACGCCGGACGAGGACGCGACGCCCGTCGCCGCGCCCGGCGGCGCCGGCGCGAAGCCCGCCAACTGAGTCTTATCCACGATATCCCCGCTATCCACAGGCCGGACTCGCGAGATTCCGCTTGGCGCGACTCGCAAGGCCGAGTCAGACTGCAATTTCGCTATCGGGAATGAGCGGTCGGAAACGACCAATCGGAACCGGAAGCGGCCAGAGTGGGAACGGCGGATCTCCGCAAGGAAGGAAGCCGAAGAAGCACTGGACGGGGAATTGGAAAGAAGCGCGAGGCGCAAGCCGAACCCACTTTTCCAGTCTCTCCGGCGGACCGGACGTCCCCGGACGGAAGGAACGCGAAGAGACCATGTCGATGCTTCGGCGGAGATATGATCTCGACTTGAAAGGTGACGAAGCAGCGATGTTTCGAGACGTTTCAGGTCAGGGAACCGGACGAAGGTCGCAAGACCGTTCAGAAGGAACCCAAGGGACCGACCGAGGCCGCAAGGCCTCGGCCGGAACCTCTCCCGGGACGAGCCCAAGCCCTCACCGGCGCGGGATTCGGATTCGGGCGAAGTGGGGGCCGGCGGCGACGCCGGCCCTCATTGCTTTCGGGGTCATGGCTCGCCCTTCCCGCTTCCGCCGGCCGCGCGCCGGACAATTGCATCGGCCCGCGAACCACACTCCGTTCGGGCTGAGCCTGTCGAAGCCCTGCCCTTCTCTTGAGGCAGAAAAGAAAGACAGGGCTTCGAAACCCCGGATCAAGTCCGGGGCCGAACGGAAGAGGTGATTCAACTCAACTCCTCAATGCTCCAGGCTCAATCGACATTCAGCGAGGTCCGGCGCGCTCCACTTCAAAGCCCCTCCCCTTGATGGGGAGGGGTTTGGGGTGGGGTGGAGTCTCCGGAAAGGGCCAGCCCTTCATTGACGTTCACCCCCACCCCGGCCCTCCCCCATCAAGGGGGAGGGAGGAATGCGTTGCTTCAACACTGCCGGATCAGACTCTAGATATCGGCGATGACCGACTCCGCCACCCTCGACGGCGGCTGTGCCTGCGGTGCGGTGCGTTACCGCCTGGCCGGCCCGCCGATGTTCGTGAACTGCTGCCATTGCACGAGCTGCCAGACCGAGACGGGCTCGGCCTTCGCGGTCAACGCGCTGATCGAAGCCGATCGAGTCTTGCCGCTCGCCGGGGCGCCGGAGCCCCTGCCCACCCCGTCCGAGAGCGGGCGCGGCCAGACCGTCTGGCGCTGCCCCGCCTGCCGGGTCTCCCTGTGGAGCAACTATGCGGGGGCCGGCCCGCGCATCCATTTCGTCCGCGTCGGCACGCTGGACCGGCCCGCGCTCTGCCCGCCCGACGCCCATATCTTCACCCGATCCAGGCTGCCCTGGGTCCAGCTCCCCGAGGACGGCGCGCCAGTTTTCGACGTCTATTACGACATGGCGGCGCTGTGGCCGGCGGAGAGCCTCGCCCGCCGCGCGGCGGCGCGGGGCGAAACGGCATAGCCTCGCGCCCCGCCACCCGCGGAACCGGTCAAACCGCTGGGAAGACGTGCTTTCACCCCCCGATTCTGCTATGATCGCGGCACCGGGGGCTGAAAGGAGACGGATCATGTCTCAACATGCGCGGCCTCTGCTCAACGAGACCGAGGCGCTCGATCGGCGGCACGCGCTGATCTCGTCGCGGCGCGTCGAGGGCACGCCGGTCTACAATCGCGGATCGGAGCGACTCGGCGCGATCCATTCGGTGATGATCGACAAGAGCAGCGGCCAGGTCGCCTATGCGGTGCTCACCTTCGGCGGCTTCCTCGGCGTCAGCGAGAACGCCTATCCGGTGCCGTGGGACGTGCTGACCTACGATGTCGATCTCGACGCCTATATCGTCGATCTCACCCGCGAGCAGCTGCTGGCGGCGCCGACGCTGCGGCTCGACCAGGCCGATCGCCCGCAGCCTCGCGATTATGAGGACGTGACGGGCTATTACGCCAAGCTGCCCTGGTGGGGACTGTAAGGCCCGTCGGCGAACCGGCGACGGGAGCCGTCAGTCGACGACCAGCGCCGGCGGCTTGCCGCCCGCCGGGAACAGATCGGTGCTGCTCGCGGACTTGCCGCGCTTGCTTTCGGGCAGCGGCGCGGCGGGCGAGACGATCAGCATCGTCTCGGCATCCTCGGCGGGGCGCAGGGCCTCGCGCCGGGCCAGTCGGCCGTCGATTCGCGCGCCGGCCGCGATGCTGATCGTCTCGTAGGTCACGTCGCCGGTCACGCGGCCCGTCGCCTCGACGATCAGCGTCCCGGCATTGACCGTGCCTTCGACCAGGCCCGCGATTCGCGCCTCGTCGGCGACGATATCGCCGGCGATGATGCCGCTTTCGCCCTGGCAAAGCTGACCGCAGCGGACATGGCCGTCGATTCGCCCGTCGACATGCAGCTGCGCGCTGGTGGCGAGATCGCCGCCGATCACGACCTCCGGCCCGATGAAGGACAGGCCGGACGGAGCCGGCCTGCCGGGCCGCGCGCCCGGCTTCGAATCCTTGCGTGAGAACATGCTGCGCCTCCCTGCCTGGGCGCGACTATCGCGTCTGTCTTGCGCCAGATCAAGCGCGCGGGATTCGGAGCGGAACCGGAATGGCGCTTTCCGGAAACAGCAATAGGCCTGAAACAGCAATGGGGGCCGACGTCGCCGCCGGCCCCCACTGTCCCTTCGCGGGTGGACACCAGGCCTGGGAGGCGAGGCAGTCCGCGAGGGCGGTTTCGGAACCTTGTCCGGACCGGGGGTCCGGGCGCCGGTTCCCGGGGTTCCGTTCCGAGGCGCAGGCCTCGTTCGGGATGTCCCCGCTGGCTCCCCGTCAGGGCCGAAGCCCTGGCGGTTCGCCGCTTGGCGGATTTGGAACTCGCGTCCCGCTTCCCGCCTTCCCGTCACCGCCGCCGAAGCCTTGGTGCCGGAGCCGGCGGGATCCTTGGCCGAAGCCGCTGGTTCCGCCTGGCGAGTCCATGAGCCGAAGCCCTGGGCTCTCGCCGGTTTCGCAGCTCCCGGGACCAGGCCCGGTCCTGCCCGACA
>CAZTPD010000203.1:0-3306 GCA_964614625.1 uncultured Sphingosinicella sp.
CGGCGGGGCGGAAGCCGGGATAGGGAAGATAGGCGCTGCCGGTCCATTCCCACACGTCGCCGAACATCTGGCCCAGAACGCCCGGTGCATGCCCTTGCGAAGGCAGCGGCCGAACCGCGCCGGCCTGGTCGAGCTGGTTGCCCCCGTCCGGGTCCAGCCCGGCGGCCGCGCTCTCCCATTCCGCCTCGGTCGGCAGCCGCGCCCCGGCCCAGCGGGCGAAGGCGTCGGCCTCGTAATAGCTGATGTGGCAGACCGGCTCGGCCGGATCGACGGCGCGCATGCCGTCCAGCCCGAAGCGCCGCCGGCCGCCGTCCGCCCGCCGCCAGTAAAGCGGCGCCTCGATCCCGTGTTGCCGGACCCACGCCCAGCCGTCGGCGAGCCAGAGCAGCGGATCGCGATAGCCGCCCGCATCGATGAACTCCGCCCACTCGCCGTTCGTCACCAGCCGGTCGGCCAGCGCATGCGGGTGGAGGAAGATCTTGTGGCGCGGCCCTTCGCAATCGAAAGCGAAACTTGTCCTGAGCGACGTCGAAGGGGCGGCGCCGTCATGACCGATCTCGGCCAAGCCCTCGCGCCCCTCGATCCAGCCCATCGGCCCCGGCGCGCCGCCTGCCGCCGCCGGCGCGGCGGGCCAGAGCGCGGGCGCCAGCGGATTTTCGGCGAACGTCGCCTTCAGGTCCATCAGCATCAGCTCCTGATGCTGCTGCTCGTGGTTGAGCCCGAGCACGACCAGATCGCGCGCCGCGTCGGGAAGGTCGTCCAGCGCCTCCAGCATCGCCGCGTCCACATGCGTTCGCCACGCCCGCACCTCGTCCAGCGACGGCCGGCTCAGCATCCCGCGCCGGTCGCGCGCGTGGCGCTCTCCTTCGCCTTCATAATAGGAGTTGAAGAGATAGGCCCAGTCTTCGCCATGCACGCGATGGCCCGGCACATGATCGCGCAGCACGAAGGTCTCGAAGAACCAGGTGGTGTGCGCCAGATGCCATTTCGCCGGCGAGGCGTCGGGCATGGGCTGGATCGTCGCGTCGGCGTCGGAGAGCGGGGCGGCGAGGTCGAGGCTCAGGCGCCGGACCGATGCGTATCGCGCCGCGAGACCGTCATCTCCTTCAGGGCCTGGTTCGGGTCGTGCCCGTGCCGCCATCCTTCGTCTCCCGTTGTCGGGCGGACTATCTCATTGGCGGGTACAAAACAAGAACGAAATATCAGCCCCCGCGCGTCGCGCCCGGCCGCCAGAGGATGTCCCCGCCATCGTTACGCGCCACCCAACGCGCGAGCACGAACAAATGGTCCGACAGCCGGTTGAGATAGGTGAGCGCGAGCGGGTTGAGCGATAGGCTCCGCGCCGCCTCGACCGCCGATCGCTCGGCCCGGCGCACCACGGCGCGGGCGAGATGGAGCCCGGCCGCCTGCTTGCCGCCCGGCAGGATGAAGCTCCGGAGCGGCTCCAGCTCCGCGTTCATCGCGTCGATCTCGCCCTCCAGCCGGTCGATCTGTTCGGCGGTGATCCTGAGCGCCGTCTCGCTCGCCGCGAAATCCTCGCCGGGCGTGGCGAGATCGGCGCCGAGGTCGAACAGCTCGTTCTGGATGCGCGCCAGCTTCGCCGCCGCCGCCTTGCCGACCCGGAGCATGGCGACGCCGATCGCGCAATTGGCCTCGTCCACGTCGCCGATCGCGGCCATGCGCGGATCGGCCTTGGACACGCGCGATCCGTCGACCAGCCCGGTCTGGCCGGCATCGCCGGTGCGCGTGTAGATCTTGTTGAGCCGGACCATCAGCGGCTGCCGGCGAGCAGCAGGAGCAGCACGGCGATCAGGATCGCGATCGCCTGGAAGAGCACGCGCTTGCGCATCAGATCCTGCGATCGCTGGCCGGAAATGTCCTTCTGCTGGGCCATGCCGATCACGCCCTTGACCAGGACGAACAGCGTCGCGCCCGCGGCGGCGATGAGGAGGATTACGAGGAGGGTGGTCATGCCGCCCTCTCTACGCCTCGCGCAGCGAATATCCAGCCGGCATTTTTCCGGACCGCAGCGCGGCGACCAGCGCCGCCGGATCGGCGCCGCCCGCGCGCAGCTCCGCCAGCGTCGGCGCGCCGTGCCGCTTGGCCAGCCGCGCGCCGTCCGCGCCGGCCAGCAGGCCGTGATGGTGACAGGCCGGCGCCGGCAGGCCGAGCAAAGCCTGGAGCAGCCGGTGGACATGGGTGGCGGCGAAGAGGTCGCGCCCGCGCACGATATCGGTCACGCCCTGCGCCGCGTCGTCGATCGTCACCGCGAGGTGATAGCTGGCCGGCGCGTCCTTGCGGGCCAGCACCACGTCGCCGAAGGCTTCGGGCGTCGCGGCGATGGTCCGGCCATGGTCCGTCCACTCCAGCGAGGGCAGGGAGGCGATCGCCTTCGCCATGTCCAGCCGCCAGGCATGGGGCCGCGACAGGTCCGGCGCCGCGATCCCCCGGCACGTCCCCGGATAGACCGGTCCCTCCGGGCCATGCGGCGCCGCCGCGCTCGCCGCGATGTCGGCGCGGGTGCAGAAACAGGGATAGACGAGGCCCGCCGCCTTCAGCTTCGCCAACGCCCCGGCATAAAGGTCGAGCCGCTCCGACTGATAGACGATCTCGCCGTCCCATTCGAGGCCGAGCCACAGCATGTCCTCGATGATCCCGTCGATGAACGCGGCGCGCGACCGGCCCGGGTCGATATCCTCGATCCTGAGCAGGAACGTCCCGTCCCGCGCCCGCGCGAAATCGTGCGCCAGCAGCGCCGAGAAGGCGTGGCCGAGATGAAGCCGGCCGGTGGGCGAGGGGGCGAAACGGGTGACGGGCTGCATCGTAAAAATCCCCGCTTGACCGCGAGACTCAACCTATGGTGTCATCATGGCGTCACGTCCACCAGTCATGGGCGTCGGCGACACGGAGAAGACGGCCGGGCCGCCTTTCTCCCCATTCTGGGTGCGACGGTATCGGGGGCGGCGTTTCGGGGGTTTCTCCCTGAAACGGGAGCTTTTTGCACGGTGTACCACCCCGATCTTCTCCGTCACCCCGAAAGCTGCCCGGCGCTGGTGCTGAACGCCGATTATACCCCCTTGAGCTATTATCCGCTCAGCCTGTGGCCGTGGCAGACGGCGATCAAGGCGGTGTTCCTGGAGCGGGTCGACATCGTCGCCTCCTATGCCCGCAAGGTCCACAGCCCCACATTGGAGATGAGCCTGCCGAGCGTGATCGCGCTCCGGCAATATGTCCGCCCCAGCGAATATCCGGCCTTCACCCGCTTCAACCTGTTCCTGCGCGATCGCTTCCAGTGCCAATATTGCG
>CAZTPD010000204.1:0-3305 GCA_964614625.1 uncultured Sphingosinicella sp.
AGCCGTGCATGACCAGCTCGCCGCGCACCAGGATCTCGCCGTCCTGCGCGATCTTGACCTCGACCCCGTCCAGCGGCGGGCCGACCGTGTCCATCTTGAGCCCCGCCTTCGGCCGGTTGCACGAGATGACCGGCGCCGCCTCGGTCTGGCCGTAGCCCTGGAGCAGGGTGAGGCCCAATGAGTGGAAGAAGATGCCGACCTCGGGATTGAGCGGCGCGCCGCCCGAGACCATCGCCTTGATCCGCCCGCCGAACTTCTTCGCGATCTTCGGGCGCAGCGTCCTCGACAGGAAGAGGTTCATCGGCTGGTCCCAGACGGGCACCGATCCCGAATAGTCCTTGGCGCCGATCGAAAGGGCGCGGCCCATCAGGTAGTTGGTGAGCTTCCCCTGCTTCTCGACCTGCTTGAGGATGCGCTGGCGCAGCACCTCGAACAGGCGCGGCACGACGACCATGATCGTCGGGCGCACCTCCTCGATATTGGAGGCGAGCTTCTCCAGCCCTTCCGAATAGTAGATCTGCGCGCCCAGCCCGATCGGGAACATCTGCCCGCCCGAATGCTCGTAGGCGTGGGAGGCGGGGAGGAAGGACAGGAAGATCTCGTCCTCCCAGCCGAAATCCTCGGCGATCAGCGCCGCGCAGCCTTCGATGTTGCAGAGGATCGCGCCGTGATGCTGCATCACCCCGCGCGGCGCGCCGCCGGTGCCGGACGTGTAGATGATGCAGGCGAGGTCGGAACGGGCGAAATCCGCGCCCGCCGCGCAGGCCTCCGGGTCGGTCATCTCGGCGGCGATCAGCGCGTTCCAGTCGTGAAGCTGGACATTGCCCGCCTGGCCGAGCCCGGAGAGCGGCCCGTCGATCATGACGACATGCTCGCAGCCCGAGCTGCGCACCGCGGCGGGCAGCAACGCCTTGGCGAGCTTCGCCGTCGAGACGATCACGGCGCGCGCGCCGCTGTCGTCGATGATGTGCTGGTGATCGCGCTCGGTATTGGTCGTGTAGGTCGGCACGGTGACGCAGCCGGCGGCCATGATCGCGAGATCGGAGATCAGCCATTCCGGCCGGTTCTCCGACACCAGCATCACCCGGTCGCCCGGATTGAGGCCCAGCCGCGTCAGGGCGGAGGCGAGGCCGGCGACCTGCATGGCCGCTTCCTTCCAGCTCGTCGCGCGCCACGCGCCGTCGCGCTTCGCCCACAGGAAGGGCGCATCGCCCTTGTCGCGCGCCCGGGCGAAGAACATCGCCACCAGATTCGGAAAATGCTCCAGCCGCCGCATCGTGCCTCCCGCGCCTTCGCGCGGCTTTCCCGCGTCGAATCCGGTCAGTCTAGGGTCTGTCAGCGCGCCGTGGAAGCGCCCTTATTGCGCCAGCCAGGCGCCCTCGCTGCGCGGATCGGCGCCGCCCGTCCAGCGCCCGTCGACGCGCTCCAGCGCGTTGGCCTTGAAGCCGGCCGGGATCGCGGCGACGTCATGGCCCATAGCGGTGAGCGCCGGCATCATCGCCTCGAGCGGCGTGCCCTGCTCGACCAGCACCCGATCGCCGATGCCCAATATCTGCGGCAGCGCGATCGCCTCCTGCGCGGAGAGGTTCCAGTCGATCACGCCGACGATCGCCTTGGCGACCTGGGCGATGATCGTCGCGCCGCCCGCCGCGCCGACGGCCAGGCGGACCTCGCCGTCCGGGCCGTAGACGATGGTCGGCGACATCGAGCTGCGCGGGCGCTTGCCGCCCTCGACCCGGTTGGCGACCGGCGCGCCATGTTCCTCGGGCACGAAATTGAAATCGGTCAGCTCGTTGTTGAGATACATGCCGTGGACGGTGAGGCCGGACCCGAACGGCCCCTCGATCGTCGAGGTGTAGGAGGCGACATTGCCCGCCCCGTCCGCCGCGACGAAATGGGAGGTGCCCGCTTCCGGCACCGGTTGGGCGGCGCGCGCGGGCACGGCGCCGGGCGGCACGCCGGCCTCGGCACGGGCGATGACGGCGTCGGCGGAGATCAGCTCCGCGCGGCCGGCCAGATAGGCCTCGTCCATCAGCCCGGCGACCGGCACGGCCACGAAATCGGCGTCGCCGACATAGGCCGCGCGATCGGCATAAGCGAGCCGCATCGATTCGGCGATCAGGTGCCAGGCGCGCGGATCGTCCGGGCCGAGCGCGGCGAGGTCGAAACGCTCGAGCTGCCTCAGAATCGCGAACACGGTGGTCGCGCCCGACGAGGGCGGCCCCATGCCGCAGATGCGATGACCGCGATAGGAACCGCAGACCGGCTCCCGCTCGCGCGCCTCGTAGGTGGCGAGATCGTCGCGCGTCATCGACGAGGGGTTGCGCGCCGCCCCGCGCACCGCCTGCACCAGCGCCTCGGCGCGCGGCCCGTGATAGAAGGCCTCCGGCCCGCGCGCGGCGAGCTCGGTCAGGAAATCGGCCAGCTCGGGATTGCGCACGATCGTGCCGACCGGCTTCGGGCTGCCGTCCGCCTGATAGAATTGCGTTCGGCCCCATGACGTCAGTCCGGCCAGCGAACGCTGCCCGGCCAGCGCGCGGTGAAAGCGGGGCGTGATCGCGAAGCCCTCGCGCGCCAGCCGGATCGCCGGATCGAACAGCCGCGCCCAGGGCAGCCGGCCATGCGCCTCGTGCGCCAGCGCCATCAGCCGGACATTGCCCGGCACGCCGACGCTGAGGCCGCCCGGCACCGCCTCGCCGCGCGACAAGGGCCGGCCGTCCGGCCCGAGGAAATAAGCGGGCGTCGCCGCCGCCGGCGCCGTCTCGCGCCCGTCATAGGTCGTCAGCGCGCCGGCCGCCTGGTCGTGGTGGACGAGGAAGCCGCCGCCGCCGATGCCGGAGCTTTGCGGCTCGACCACGGTGAGCGCCAGCATCGTCGCGAAGGCCGCGTCCGCCGCGCTGCCGCCGGCGCGCAGCATCTCCATCCCGGCCTCGGCCGCGCGCGGATCGGCGGCCGAGACGGCTCCGCCTTGCTGTTGGGCGGCGGGGGTGACAGGCTGCTGCGCCGGCGTGGCGCAGGCGGCGGCGAGCAGGGCGAGGGGCAGGAACAGACGGGACAGCATCAGCGCGGCCTTTCAGTCCCGACGGCGTCCGTCAAGCGTTCAAAGCCCTCGAGCGCCATCAATCGCTTCAACTCGCCGACGATCCCGGCCGCGAGGCCCGGGCCATGATAGACGAGGGCGCTGTAGAGCTGGACCAGGCTCGCCCCGGCGCGAATGCGCTCGAAGGCATCGACGCCGTTCTCGATTCCCCCCGCGGCGATCAGCGGCAGCGCGCCGCCGGTCGCGCGGCGGAAATCGCGCAGCC
>CAZTPD010000205.1:0-3303 GCA_964614625.1 uncultured Sphingosinicella sp.
TCGACATGCTCGGCTTCGTCTACCGCAACATCCGCCAGGGCCTGATCGACATGGAACAGATGTTCGGCGTGATCGACACCGACGCCGAAGTGCGCGACGCGCCCGGCGCGCCGGACCTCGCCGTCACCGCCGGCCATGTCCGCTTCGAGGACGTGCGTTTCAGCTACGAGCCGGGGCGCGAGATCCTGAAGGGCGTGGACCTCGACGTGCCGCCCGGCACGACCGTCGCGGTGGTCGGGCCGTCGGGCGCGGGCAAGTCGACGCTCTCGCGCCTGCTGTTCCGCTTCTACGACCCGCAGGGAGGCCGGATCACGATCGACGGGCAGGATATTTCAGGTGTGAAACAATCCTCGCTGCGCGCCGCGATCGGCATCGTGCCGCAGGACACCGTGCTGTTCAACGACACGATCGGCTACAATATCGGCTATGGCCGGGAAGGCGCGACGCAGGCGGAAATCGAGGCGGCGGCGAAGGGCGCGGCGATCCACGATTTCATCCTGTCGCTGCCCGAGGGCTATGACGCCAAGGTCGGCGAGCGGGGCCTCAAGCTTTCCGGCGGCGAGAAGCAGCGCGTCGCCATCGCCCGCACGCTGCTCAAGGATCCGCCGATCCTGATCCTCGACGAGGCGACCAGCGCGCTCGACAGCCGCACCGAGGACGCGATCCAGGAGACCTTGAGCAACGTCGCCGAACGCCGCACCGCGATCGTCATCGCCCACCGATTGTCGACGATCGTGGACGCCGACCAGATCGTCGTGCTGGACGAGGGCCGCGTCGCCGAGCGGGGCACCCATGCCGAGCTGCTGCGCGCCGGCGGCCTTTATGCCGAGATGTGGAACCGTCAGCAGAGCGAGCGCGAGGCCGAGGAGACGCACGCGGCGGGCCGTTTACCATAACTTAAAACCCGGCCGTCCATTGCCCCGGCATCACGGGTTCCGGCGTAAGAGTGGGCATGATCGAAATCGCGTTGTGTATCGCCGTCGAGCATGATCCCTGGCTCGTCGCGCTGGCTGTCCTGATCTGCTGCATCGGCGCCTTCGCCATCGTCCAGATGTTCGAACGCGCGCGCGCCACGCCCGGCGCGCAGCGCATCGGCTGGGCCTTCCTGACCTCGGTCGCCGCCGGCGCGACCATCTGGTGCACCCATTTCGTCGCCATGCTGGCCTTCGAGGCGCGGGCGCCGGTCACGCTCGATCCCGTCATGACCATCTTCTCCCTGGTCATCGCGATCGGCGGCTCCTTCATCGGCTTCGCGGTGGCGGCCTGGGGATCGCGCGACCTTTACGGCGCGATCGGCGGCGCGCTGTTCGGGCTCGCCATCACCGCCATGCACTATGTCGGCATGATCGCCTATCGGGTCGACGGCATCGTCCATTGGGACTTCGGCCTGGTCACGGCCTCCATCCTGTGCGCGATGGTCTTCGGCGGCGCGGGGCTGGCCGCGCTGCGTCCGGACAAAACCTCCCGGCACCGGATCGCGCTGGGCACGGTGATGATCGTGCTGGCCATCTCCAGCCTGCATTTCACCGCCATGACCGCGATGAAGATCACGCCGCTCGCGCTGGACGCCACGCCGCTGAGCGCGGATCAGTTGCGCGCGCTCGCGGTCGCGACCGCGCTGGTCGGCGGCATCGTCATCACCGCCGGCGTGTTCGCCGCGCTGATCGACCGGCAGACCCGATCCGAGGCCATGCGCGAGCTGACCTATATGGCGCTCAACGACACGCTGACCGGCCTGCCCAACCGCGTCGGATTCCAGGCCGAGCTGGAGCGGCGGATCGACGCCGCGCGCCGGGACGGAACGAGGATCGGCTTGTGCGCGATCGATCTCGACCGGTTCAAGGAGATCAACGACCTGCACGGCCACAAGGCCGGCGACGACGTGTTGGTCCTGACGGCCGAACGCATGCGCGAGACGCTTGGCCCCCGCGACATGGTGGCGCGCCTCGGCGGCGACGAGTTCATGGCGATCACGAGCCTGTCGGAGACGGCCGAGCTCACCGTCTTCGCCGAACGGCTGGCGGCGGCCGTGAAGGCCCCCCTGTCGCTGGGCCAGTTCGACGCGCGGCTGGGCGCGAGCATCGGCATGGCGATCTTCCCCGACGATGCCGGGGACGCGAATGCGCTCGCCAACAATGCCGATCTCGCCATGTATCGCGCCAAGACCGAAGGCGTGCCCGACCCCTGCTTCTACGATTCCCGGCTCGACGAGGCGGTGCGCGAGCGCCGCGAGCTGGCCGGCGAACTGCGCGCGGCCATCGAGCGCGACCAGTTGCACGTCCACTATCAGGTGCAGACCAGAACCGGGACCGGGGAGGTGACGGGCTACGAAGCGTTGCTGCGCTGGCGCCATCCGGAACGCGGCGACATCCCGCCCTCCGTCTTCGTCCCGATCGCCGAACAGCATGGGCTGATCCTGGCGCTCGGCGAATGGGTGCTCCGCCGCGCCTGCTCGGACGCGATGGGCTGGGAACATGAGGCGAAGGTCGCGGTGAACGTCTCGCCGTTGCAGCTCGCCCATGTCGACCTTCCGCACCTGTTCCACCAGATCATGCTGGAAACCGGCCTGCCGCCGCGGCGGCTCGAGATCGAGCTGACCGAAAGCGCGATCATGGCGAACCGGGAACGCGCCCTGTTCGTGCTGCGCCAGATCAAGGCGCTCGGCGTCGGCGTCGCCCTCGACGATTTCGGCACCGGCTATTCCTCGCTGGAAACGCTGCGCGTCTTCCCGTTCGACAAGATCAAGCTCGACCGCTTCTTCACCGCCGAGCTGGCGAGCAGCCTGCAGGCCACGGCGATCATCCGGGCGGTGCTCGCGCTGGGCAAGAGCCTCTCCATTCCGATCCTCGCCGAAGGCGTCGAAACGCACGAGCAGCTCGACATCCTCCTGAACGAAGGCTGCGACGAAGTGCAGGGCTTCCTCTTCGGCTTCCCCGAATCGCCGATCACGACCGCGCGCAACGTGCAGCCGAAGGAGGACGCCGGTCAGGCCGGGCAAGCCGCCTGAACGGATGCGGCGGCGCTCGGCTTGAACTTCGGCCCGGGGGCCGAAACCGGCACGGACGCATCGCATGCGCCCCTCGACTTCGCTCGGGACGAGCGGGTAGGTGGGCTGATGCGCGATCCTGCTGCCATCCTCCACGACACGTTCGGCTTTCCCTCCTTCCGGGGCGTCCAGGAGCAGGTGATCGGCCGGGTCATGGCCGGGCGGCACACGCTCGCCGTGATGCCGACCGGGGCGGGCAAGTCGCTCTGCTATCAGGTGCCGGCGCTGGCGCGGGAGGGGACGGCCTTGGTCATCTC
>CAZTPD010000206.1:0-3297 GCA_964614625.1 uncultured Sphingosinicella sp.
TCAACGACGAGAAGGGCTTCTACCATTGCTTCGGCTGCCAGGCGCATGGCGACGCGATCTCCTGGATGACCGATCAGCGCGGCCTTTCCTTCATCGACGCGGTGAAGGAGCTGGCCGACGCGGCGGGCATGGACGTCCCCGCCCCCGATCCGCGCGCCCAGGCCAAGGCGGAGCGCGCGGCGGGGCTGTACGGCGTGATGGACGCGGCCCAGGCCTGGTTCGCCGAGCAACTGGGCGGGATCGAGGGCGCGGCGGCGCGCGACTATCTCGGCAAGCGCGGCATCGACGCGCAGACGCTGGCCCGTTTCGGTTTCGGTTTCGCGCCGGACAATCGCGGCCGGCTCCGCTCCGCGCTCAAGCGGATCGGCAACGACAAGCTGGTCGAGGCCGGCCTGCTGATCGCCCCCGACGATGGCGGCCGCGAGCCCTATGATCGGTTCCGGGGCCGCGTCACCTTCCCGATCCGCGATCCGCGCGGGCGGGTGATCGCCTTCTCCGCGCGCATCCTGGGGCCGGGCGAGCCCAAATATCTGAATTCGCCGGACACGCCCTTGTTCGACAAGGGCCGCACCCTGTTCAATTACGACAAGGCCGCGCCGGCCAGCCGCGAGGTGAGACGGGTGGTGGTCGTCGAGGGGCAGATGGACGTGATCGCGCTCGACCAGGTCGGGATCGCCGAGGCCGTCGCGCCGCTCGGCACGGCGATGACCGAGGCGCAACTGGGCCTGCTCTGGCGGCTCTCCCCCGCCCCCATATTGTGCTTCGACGGCGACGGCGCCGGGCAGCGCGCGGCGGCCAAGGCGGCGGTCCGCGCTTTGCCGCAGCTCGGGCCGGAACGTTCGCTCGCCTTCGCCACCCTGCCCGCCGGCCAGGATCCGGACGATCTGATCCGCGCCGGCGGCCGCGCCGCGCTGGAGGCCCTGCTGCAATCGCCCGAGCCGCTGGTCGACCGGCTGTGGCGCCACGAGCTGGAGGCCGAACCGCTGACCACGCCGGAGCGGCGCGCGGGCCTGCGCCGGCGGCTGATGGACCATGCGTCGGCGATCGGCGACCAGGACGTGCGCGATCAGTATCGCGCCGAGTTCCTCGCCCGCTTCGACGCGCTGATGCCGCGACGGCCCGAACGGAGCGGGCACCGCTTCGATCGCCGCGCGCCGTTCGTTCCCCTCCGCCCCGTGTCGACCGGCGCGAAGGAAATGTCCCGCTCCGGCGTCGATCCGAATCTGGTGCGCGCGGTGCTGCGCGGGCTGGTGCGGTTTCCGGCGCTGATCGGGGAGCATTCCGATGCGCTGGCGATGCTGCCGATCGCCGAGGCGGACGCGGCGGCGGTGCGCGAGATCCTGCTCGAAGCGGCAATGACGCACGCCGCGCTTGATCGGGACGCCCTTGATACCATATTGGCGGCCAAGGGTGCGGCGGCTCGTCTCGAGGCGTTGCGTCCCGGACGCGGGCTTGCCTTCTCCTTCACCCGACGGGATGCCGCCGATGATCGCGCATGCAGGGATCTGGCGCTGGTGATCGAGACGCTGGCGGCGCGTCCCGGGCTGGAGGCCGCGCTGACGGCGGCGACGGCCCGGCTGAAGGAGGCGGGCGACGAGGCCGCGTTCGCGGAGCAGCAACGGCTGCGCGCGGCCCGGGACGAGGCGGACAGGCGGCTTGCGACATTGATCGAGGGGGACGGGGACTAAGAGCCCCAAGAGGTAAAAGGCGTTCGAATGGCGAAGACCAACACGGCGGAAACCGAAGAGAAGACCGAAGGCGGCGACGCGCCCCTGATCGATCTCAACGAAGCCGACATCAAGAAGCTGATCGCCCGCGCCAAGAAGCGCGGCGTCATCACCTATGACGAACTCAACGAGGTGGTCGGCGGCATGTCCACCGACCAGATCGAGGACATCACCTCGGCGCTCTCTGAAATGGGAGTGAACATCGTCGAGAGCGACGAGGGGGACGAGGAGGAGCGGCAGCAGGAGGCCGACAGCGGCGTCGAGGAGGTCGACGGCGGCGGCGGCGAGACCTTCGTCCTGGAAAAGAAGAAGGAGACCGTCGATCGCACCGACGATCCGGTGCGCATGTATCTGCGCGAGATGGGCGCCGTCGAACTGCTCTCCCGCGAGGGCGAGATCGCCATCGCCAAGCGGATCGAGGCCGGCCGCGACACGATGATCTGGGGCCTGTGCGAAAGCCCGATCACCTTCAACGCGATCATCGACTGGTCCAACGCGCTCGACGAAGGCCAGATGCAGCTGCGCGAGATCCTCGATCTCGAGGCGATGCTCTCCAAGGGGCCGACCCCGGAGCAGGTCGAGGCCGCCGAGGACGAGGGCGAGGACATTTCCGAGAAGACCGCCGGCCCGTCCTTCAAGGAGGAGGAGGAACCGGAGGAGGCCTCCGCCGACGAGGACGAAGACGAAAGCCTCGTCGAGCGCCGCACGCCGCGCCCGGCGGCCGAGGAGGAGGACGAGGACAACACCCTCTCCCTCGCCCAGATGGAGGAGGCGCTGAAGCCCGCCGCGCTCGACAAGTTCGCGGCGATCACCGGCCTCTACAAGAAGTTCGCGAAGCTCCAGATCGCGCGGATGGAGGCGATGAACGCCGGCCAGGACTTCCCGGCCTCCGACGAGAAGAAATATCAGAAGCTCTCCGAGCAGCTCACCGCCGAGGTCGAGAGCGTCCAGTTCCACGGCGCCAAGATCGAATATCTCGTCGACCAGCTCTACAGCTACAACCGCCGGCTCACCACTTTGGGCGGCCAGATGCTGCGCCTCGCCGAGCGCCACAAGGTGCCGCGCAAGTCCTTCCTCGAGGCCTATATGGGCCACGAGCTGGACGAGGGCTGGGCCGAGCGCGTCTGCACGCTGGACAAGAAATGGACCGCCTTCTGCGAGAACGAGGCGAGCGCGATCGAGCGCATCCGCGCCGAGATCAGCGAGATCAGCCAGGCGACCGGCATGAGCCTGGGCGAATTCCGCCGCATCGTGAACCAGGTCCAGAAGGGCGAGCGCGAGGCGCGGATCGCCAAGAAGGAGATGGTCGAGGCCAATCTGCGCCTCGTCATCTCGATCGCCAAGAAATACACCAATCGCGGCCTGCAATTCCTGGATCTCATCCAGGAGGGCAATATCGGCCTGATGAAGGCGGTCGATAAATTCGAGTATCGCCGCGGCTACAAGTTCAGCACCTACGCCACCTGGTGGATCCGGCAGGCGATCACCCGCAGCATCGCAGACCAGGCAAGGACCATCCGCATCCCGGTCCACATGATCGAGACGATCAACAAGCTGGTCCGCACCAGCC
>CAZTPD010000207.1:0-3230 GCA_964614625.1 uncultured Sphingosinicella sp.
GGCGGACGGCTGGCTGGAGCAGGTGGCGATGGACAATGCCCGCGCCCTGCTCTGGCGGGCGATCGGCGAGGCGGACGCGCAGCGCCGCTTCCGCATCTATCACCCGTTCACCGCCGCCGGCGATCCCATCTACGTCCACGCCAAGATCATGATCATCGACGACGAGGTGCTGCGCGTCGGCTCGTCCAACTGGAACAACCGCTCGCTCCGCCTCGACACCGAATGCGACGTGACGATCGACGATCCCGCGCTGGGCGAGAAGATCGCCGCGATCCGCTGCGGGCTGATGGCCGAGCATCTCAATTGCCCGGCCGAGCGCCTCGCCACCGTCTTCGCCGAGACCGGGTCGCTGATCGACACGATCGCGCGATTGCAGGGGCCGGGCCGCTCGCTGCGCGCCTATGACCCGCCCGAGCTCAACGAGGTGGAGGAGGCGCTGGCGGAGAATCAGGCGCTCGACCCGGAAAATCCCGACGAATTGTTCGAACCCTTTTCCAGCGGCAAGCTGCTCCGCCGCTTCCCCGGCCTGCGGCGGCGCTGACATGGCGGGGGAAGGGGCGCATATGGACCGCATTCTCGCCGAAGTGCTGGCGGCGGCCGAGCCGCATCGGGGCGCCGGCAAGGTGGCCGATTACATCCCCGCGCTGGCGGCGGTCGATCCCGGCAGGATGGGCATCGCCTTCGCCGGGCCGGACGGCGTGGTCCACGGCGCGGGCGATTGCGACGAACCCTTCTCGATCCAGTCCATCTCCAAGATATTCATGCTGGCGCTCGCGCTGGAGCGGGTCGGGGCGGCTTTGTGGGACCGGGTGGGCCGCGAGCCGTCGGGCGATCCGTTCAACTCGATCGTCCAGCTCGAGCATGAGCGGGGCAAGCCGCGCAATCCGCTGATCAATCCCGGCGCCATCGTCGTCACCGACGCGCTGATCGGGGATCGCTCGGCGGATGCGGCGGTGGACGAGCTGGTCGCCTTCCTGCGCACCCAGGCCCGTGACGATGGTGTGGCGGTCGACGAGGCGGTCGCCCGCTCGGAGGCCGAAACCGGCGCGCGCAACCGCAGCCTCGGCTGGTTCATGAAGAGCTTCGGCAATCTTTCCAATCCGGTCGAGGACGCGCTCGGCGCCTATTTCCGGCAATGCGCGGTGGCGATGAGCTGCCGCCAGCTTGCCCGCGCCGGCCTCTTCCTCGCCTTTGATGGTCGCGATCCGGTGACGGGCGCGGAGGTCTGCCCGAACCACCGCGCGCGGCGGATCAACAGCGTGATGATGCTGTGCGGCCATTACGACAATTCGGGCGAATTCGCCTTCCGCGTCGGCCTGCCGGGCAAGAGCGGCGTGGGCGGCGGCATCCTGGCGATCGCGCCGGGTCATGGCAGCATCGCCGTCTGGTCGCCCGGCCTCAACGCGGCCGGCACCAGCGCGGCCGGCGCGGCGATGCTGGAGGATTTCGTCCAACGCACCGGCTGGTCGGTATTCGTCTAGGGTTCGGATTCCCCCGATCTGAATCCCCCCACCGTTCGGCCCCGGACTTGATCCGGGGTTGTCGAAGCCCTGCCCTTCTCTTCTGCCTCAAGAAAAGGAAAGCCCTTCGACAAGCTCAGGGCGAACGGAGGGATATTTCAATCCTGCCGATCAAATATCTCGCGGATTGCAGAAACTGCACTTGTCCGTGCCCGATCCGCATGCCCGCGGGGATGACCTTCGCGCGGCGATGGGCTAGAGGCCCGGCAAAGGAGCGATCAGGTGGCGGACGCCGAACTCGCATTGCTGCTGGCGCGAATCCAGTTCGCGTTCACGGTCTCGTTCCATTTCATCTTCCCGGCCTTCTCGATCGGGCTCGCTTCCTATCTCGCCGTGCTCGAGGGGCTGTGGCTGAAGACGGGGAACGACAAGTATCTCAACCTCTTCAGATACTGGCTGAAGATCTTCGCGCTCGCCTTCGCGATGGGCGTCGTCTCGGGCATCGTCATGTCCTACCAGTTCGGCACCAACTGGTCGGTCTTCTCCGATCGCGCCGGGCCGGTGATCGGGCCGCTCATGGCCTATGAGGTGCTGACCGCCTTCTTCCTGGAGGCGGGGTTTCTGGGGGTGATGCTGTTCGGCATGAACAAGGTGGGGAGGGGGCTGCACTTCACCGCCACGCTGATGGTCGCGATCGGCACCTTCATTTCGGCCTTCTGGATCCTCTCGGTCAATTCGTGGATGCAGACGCCGGTCGGCTGGGCGCTGAACGATGTCGGCCAGTTCGTGCCGGCGGACGGCTGGTGGGCGATCGTCTTCAATCCCAGCTTCCCCTATCGCCTCGTCCACACCGTGATCGCGGCCTATCTCACCACCGCGCTCGTGGTCGGCGGGGTGGGGGCCTGGCATCTGCTGAAAGGGCGCAAGACTGCCGAGACGAAGACGATGTTCTCGATGGCGATGTGGATGCTCGCGCTGGTCGCGCCGGTGCAGATCTTCGTCGGCGACCTGCACGGCCTCAATACGCTGGAGCATCAGCCCGCCAAGGTGATGGCGATGGAGGGTCACTTCCAGAGCCATCCGGAGGGCGCGCCGCTGATCCTGTTCGGCATCCCGGATTCGCGGGCCGAGACGGTGCGCTGGTCGGTCGAGATTCCGAAGCTCTCCTCGCTGATCCTCAAGCACGATCTCAACGCGCCGCTCGACGGGCTGGACACGATCGCGCCGGAGGACCGGCCGCCGGTCGGCATCGTCTTCTGGTCGTTCCGGATCATGGTCGGGCTCGGCATGCTGATGTTCGGGCTCGGACTGCTCAGCCTCCTCGCGCGGGCGCGGCGCAAGCTGCACGACTGGCGCTGGCTGCACCGTTTCGCTTTGGTCATGGGGCCGGCGGGCTTCGTTGCGGTGATCGCCGGCTGGGTGACGACCGAGGTCGGCCGCCAGCCCTGGGTGATCTACAATGTGATGCGCACCGCCGACGCGGTGGCGCCGATCGACGCCCCGGCAGTGGCGACCTCGCTCGCCGCCTTCGTCATCGTCTATTTCATCGTGTTCGGCGCCGGCACGCTCTACATCCTGAAGCTGATGGGCCGCCCGCCCGCCGAGGGCGAGAGCGCCACGCCCGAGCTGCCGATCCGCACCGCCGGCATCACGCCCGCGCCGGCGGTGGAGCGGGGAGGGGAGGAATGAGGTGGAGGCGCCCCCTCTTTCCTCCCCTCGCTTTCGAGGGGAGGGGGACCGCACGAAGTGCGGTGGAGGGGCTTCTTGCGG
>CAZTPD010000208.1:0-3229 GCA_964614625.1 uncultured Sphingosinicella sp.
CGCTGGCGATGAAGGCGGGGCTGGACCCGGCCCATGTCCGCGCCGAATGGCCGCGCCTCGACGAAATCCCGTTCGACGCCGCGCACCGCTTCATGGCGACCCTGCACCGCGCGCCGGACGGCGGCGCCATCGTCTTCGTCAAGGGCGCGCCCGAGGCGCTGTTCGCGATGGCGCGGCCGCCGTTCGACGCCGAGACCTGGAACGCCCATATCGCGGCGGCGGCGGCGCAGGGCGAGCGGGTGCTGGCCTTCGGCATGAAGCGGCTCGACGGCGCGCCGGAGCGGATCGGCTTCGACGATGTCGCGAACGGGGTGGAACTGGCCGGTTTGATCGGCTTCATCGACCCGCCGCGCCCCGAGGCGATGGCGGCGATCGCCGAATGCCGCTCGGCCGGCATCGCGGTGAAGATGATCACCGGCGACCATGCCGCCACCGCGCTCGCCATCGCCCGCCAGCTCGGCCTCGCCGACGATCCTGAGGCCGTGACCGGCGCCGAGCTGGACGCGCTCGACGACGACGCGCTCGCCGCGCTGGTCCGCCGCGTCTCGGTCTTCGCGCGCACCAGCCCGGAGCACAAATTGCGCATCGTGCGCGCGCTCCAGGCCGACGGCGCAATCGTCGCGATGACCGGCGACGGGGTGAACGACGCGCCCTCATTGAAGCAGGCCGATGTCGGCACCGCGATGGGCGTGAAGGGCACCGAGGCGGCCAAGGAAGCGGCCGAGATGGTGCTGCTCGACGACAATTTCGCCTCGATCGTGAACGCCGTCCACGAGGGCCGCACCGTCTACGACAATATCCGCAAGGTCATCGCCTGGACGATCCCGAGCAATGGCGGCGAGACGCTGGCCGTCGTGCTCGCCATCTTCGCCGGCTTCGCTTTGCCGATGACGGCGACGCAGATCCTGTGGGTGAACCTTATCCTGTCGGCGACGCTCGGTCTCGTCCTCGCCTTCGAGCCGTCCGAGCCCAATGTGATGCGCCGTCCCCCGCGCCGGCCGGACGCGCCCTTGCTCTCGCCCTTCCTGCTGTGGCGGGTGCTGGTCGTCTCGGTGCTGCTCGCCGCCTTCTCGCTCGGCATCTTCTTCCACACGCTGGGCCAGGGACGCGACATCGAGACGGCGCGCACGATGGTGGTCAACATGCTGGTGGTCGGCGAGATCTTCTACCTGTTCAACGTGCGCTACCTGCATGTCGGGTCGATCAGCTGGCGCGGGGCGCTCGGCACGCCGGCGGTGCTGGGCGCGATCGCCGTGGTCGTCGCCGGGCAGCTCGCCTTCACCTATACGCCGTTCATGAACGCCGCCTTCGACAGCCGGCCGCTGACGATCGCGGACGGCGCACTGATCGTCGCGCTCGGCGCGCTGCTGATGCTGATGCTGGAGGCCGAGAAGCTGCTGATGCGCCGCCTCGGCTGGTTCGAGGAACTGAAATCGTGAGCGAAGGAGGAATGCCATGACCGAGCCGACCTGGATGAAGGGACCGCCCACGTCGATCCTGCTGGCCACCGACCTCAGCGCGCGCTGCGACCGCGCGCTGGACCGGGCGGTGCGGCTGGCCAAGGGCTGGGGCGCGAAGCTGCATGTCGTCCACGCCATCGAGGACGACATGCTCGACAAATATGACGCCTTCGCCCAGCGCCGGCACGGCCCCGATCCGGTGGCCACCGCGCGCGCGCGGGTCGAGGCCGATCTGGCGGACCATGCCGACGACGTCGCGATCGAGGTCCATGTCGAGACGTCCGATCCCACCGCCCTCGTGCTCAAGGTCGCCGCGCGCGAGGAATGCGGGCTCATCGTCACCGGCGTCGCGCGCGACCAGTCGCTCGGTCGCTACCTGCTCGGCAGCGTCGTCGACCATCTCGTCCGGCACGCCCCGGTCCCGCTGCTGGTCGTGCGCGGCCGGGTGGGCGCGGAATATGAATCGGTGCTGGTCACGTCGGATTTCTCGCCCTCGTCCCGCCACGCGATCGAGGCGGCGGCGCGGCTCTTCCCCGACGCGGCGCTCACCCTGTTCCACGCCTACGACATTCCGTTCGCGGGCTATCTGGAGAATGACGCGGTCCGGGCCGATTTCGCCCGGATGGGCGACGAGGCGTGCGGGAAGTTCCTGGCCGAGGCGAACCTGCCCGAAGGCGCCGCCGACAGGATCGGGCGCCTCATCGAGCGCGGCGATCCCGAGGCGCTGCTCGCCGGGCACGCCCGCAACCGCGACATGGGCCTGATCGTCGTCGGCAGCCATGGCGGCGGCGCGCTCTACAACATCTTCATCGGCAGCACCGCGGCGGCGATCATCCGGGAGGTGCCGGGCGACGTGCTGCTGGTCCGCGATCCGGCGGCGACGCGCTGAGCGGCGCGATGGGCGGCACGGCCACCCTCGCCTTCCACGGCGCCGCGCGCACCGTCACCGGCTCCTGCATGGAGCTGAACGCAGGCGGGCGGCGCGTCCTGGTCGATTGCGGGTTGTTCCAGGGCTCGCGCACGCTGGAGACGCTCAACCGCGAGCCCTTCGCCTTCGACGCGCGCAAGCTCGACGGCATGATTCTGACCCATGCGCATATCGACCATAGCGGCCTGCTGCCCAAGCTGGTCGCGGCGGGCTATTCGGGGCCGATCTGGTGCACGGCGCCCACCCGCGACCTCTTGCGCCACATGCTGCCCGACGCCGGGCGCATCCAGGAATATGAGGCCGACCGGCGCAATCGCCGCGCCGACCGGGCGGACGAGCCGCCGATCGCGCCGATCTACACCGAGGCGGACGCGCAGGCCGCGGTCGCGCAGGCGCGCCCCGTTCCGCTGGAGCAATGGTTCGAGCCGGCGCCGGGCCTCCGGGCGCGGCTGTGGAACGCCGGCCACATCCTCGGCTCCGCCTCGGTCGAGATCGAGGCGGGCGGCGCGCGCCTGCTCTTCTCCGGCGATATCGGCCCGGCGCACAAGGCCTTCCATCCCGATCCCGAGGCGCCCGCCGGCTTCGACCATGTCGTGTGCGAGAGTACCTATGGCGACCGCCCGCGCGAGGATGTGACGATCGCGCAAAGGCGCACCTTGCTCGAGGCGGAGATCAAGGGCGCGCTGACCCGGGGCGGCAATCTCGTCATCCCGGTCTTCGCGCTGGAGCGCACGCAGGAGCTGCTGCTCGACGTCGCCAGCCTGATCAATTCGGGCCGGCTGCCGCATGTCCGCCTGTTCGTCGATTCGCCGCTCGCCAGCCGCGCCACCGACGTGTTCGC
>CAZTPD010000209.1:0-3224 GCA_964614625.1 uncultured Sphingosinicella sp.
ACGGCCAGCGAGAGGCTGCTGCCGTCGGCGCCGGCCAGCCGGATGCGCGCCGGCATGCCTTCCACCACCGTCGTCGCCGGCGCGGTGACGCGCGCCCAGTTGGCGTCGCCCGGGCGGAACAGGCTGGAGCGCACGACGAGCGGCGCGATGCCGTCGCCGTCCGTGTCCGGCTCGGCGTCGAGCCGCAGCCGCATCGAATAGACGCCGCCGACCGCGACCGCGGTGGGGCGGCCGAGCTGGACGGTCAGCGTCGGCGCGCCGATCAGGCGGCCGTCCTCGCGCAGCTCGAGATCGACGGTGCGCACCGGTGCGTCCGGCGTAGCCTTCTGCGCGGTGGCCATGCCCGCGCCGGCCAGCGCGGCGAGGCCCAGGATCGAGACGGCAAGTCGCATGACAGGTCTCCCATGCCGGATCGCGGCAGGATCGCCTCTGCCACGCGGGCGCTGAAGGTTTCGCCAAGGTCTATGGTTAGGGCGGGATTCAGCCTGTTTCCTCAGAACAGGAACTCGGCCGGATCGGGGACGCGGCTGAAGGCGATCTTGACGCCGAGATAGTCGAGGCCGAGCCCGCCTTGCGAAGCGAGGATGACCGCCTGGCGCCCGCAGCGCCGGTTGAGAGCGTCTATCTCGGCCCACAAGCGGGTCTGGCGCAGCTCCGCCTCGCGCGCGGCCGGCGGCGCGAACAGATCGGCCATCGGCGCCGCCGCGACGAGCCCGTGCAGGCTGACCGAGACGGTGGCGAGGCGCGCGCGCCGCGCCGTCGGCAGATCGGCCAGCGCCTCGGCCCAGAGCCGGTCGAGCGCCGCCAGCAAGGCCCAACTGTTCTGCGTCGCCGGGATCGCCCGGTCGCGCTCGGCGCGCCCCTCCGGCCGCGCGCGCAGGCTCAGCGCGACGCGCCCGGCATAGAGCCCGTGATGGCGCAGCCGGCTGGCGGCGCGCAGCAGCAAGGCGCGCGCGACGATCCGCGCCCGCTCGGGACGCCTGTGCCCGGCCGAAAGGACGCGGCTGTGGCCGATCGTCGCCTTGGGGCGCTCACTCTCGTCGGGCATGTCGTGGCCGTGCAGGGCGTAGGCGAAGCGCTCGCCGACCACCGAGCCCCAGATCGCCCGGGCGTGCTTGGGCGGCAGCGCCCACAGGCCCATGAAATCCGTCACGCCCGCCTGCTCCAGCCGCCGGGCGATGCCCGGTCCGACACCGGGGATCGAGGCCAGCGGCAGGTCCGCAAGCGCCTCCGGCAAGGCGCCGGCTTCCAGCACGGTCAGCCCGTCCGGCTTGTGCAATTCGGCGGCGAGCTTGGCGAGCAAGGGCGTGGGCGCGATGCCGATCGAGCAGAGCAGCACCGCCCCGACATTGGCCGCGATGCCCGCCTTGATCGCCCGCGCCTTCGCCATCGCGACCTCGGGGTCCGCCTCGTCCCGGCTCAGCCGGCAGGCGCATTCGTCGATCGAGAGGATCCGTGCGATCGGCAGGTGTTGCTCGATCTCCGCCATCAGCGATTTGTGGACTGTCACATAGCGGTCGTGCCGGGCGACCCGCACGGCGAGGCCGGGGCACGCCGTGCGCGCCTCGCCCACCGCCATGCCTCGTTTGACGCCCGCGGCGCGCGCCTCGTAGCTGACCGCGATCGCGGCGCTGTGCTCGGACGGCAGCGAGGCGACGATCACCGGCCGCCCCCGGAGCGCGGGATCGTCCTGCTGCTCGACCGCCGCGAAATAGCTGTTGAAGTCGATGAACAGGCAGCGCAGCGGCTTGCGGTCGGGCGAATCGGTCGCGAACATGGAACATAACAAGAACTTTTGAGCCCGCGAAGTCCATCGAAAAGACGGATTCCCGGCATGTCCGCGATCGCCTAAGGTGGCGTCATGCCCACCTCTGCGTCTTATGTCTGCGGCGTCGAACGCTCGATCCTCGGCCAGCCCTGGCGCTGGCGCGGCGGGGAGGGGGCGCAGGATGCGGATTTCCGGCCCGACGACCTGATCGACCGGCTGCTGCTCGCCCGCGGCGTGGCGCGCGGCGAGCTGGAGCGGCACCGCGCGCCGACCCTGCGCGGCTTCATGCCCGATCCCGCCATTTTCCGCGACATGGAGAAGGCCGCCGCGCGGATCGCCGACGCGGTGGAGGCGGGCGAGGCGGTGACCGTGTTCGGCGATTACGACGTGGACGGCGCCACGTCGGCGGCCTTGCTGGTCCGGCTGCTGCGGCAGCTCGGGCTCGACGCCCGCGCCTATATCCCGGACCGGCTGATGGAGGGCTATGGCCCGTCCGGTGAGGCTTTGGTGCGGATCGCCGAGGGCGGGGCGCGGCTGATCGTCACCGTCGATTGCGGCGCGCAGGCGTTCGAGGCGCTGGCCATGGCGAAGGCGGCGGGCGTGGACGTGATCGTCGTCGATCACCACAAATGCGCCGCGACCCTCCCGGACGGCTTCGCCATCGTCAATCCGAACCGGCTGGACGAGGCCGGGGACGCCGCCGCGCACGGCCATCTCGCCGCTGTCGGCGTCGCCTTCCTGCTCGGCGCGGCGCTGCTGCGCGCGCTCAGGGGCAGGGGCTTTTTCGCCGGGCGCGCGGAGCCGAAGCTGATCGAGCTGCTCGATCTCGTCGCGCTCGGCACGGTCGCGGACGTGGCGCAGCTCCGGGGCCTCAACCGCGCCTTCGTGACGCAGGGGCTGAAGGTGATGGCCGGGCGGCGCAATGCCGGCCTCGCCGCGCTCGCCGACGCCGCTCGCCTCGCCCGCGCGCCCGAATGCCGCGATCTCGGCTTCGCGCTCGGCCCGCGCATCAATGCCGGCGGCCGGGTCGGCAAGTCCGATCTCGGCGTGCGCCTGCTCACCACCGACGATCCCGCCGAGGCCCAGGCGATCGCCGCCGAGCTGGATCGCTTCAACGAGGAGCGCCGCGCGATCGAGGCGGCGGTGACGGAAGCGGCGGAGGCCCTGTCCGTGACGCAGGGCAACCGCGCCGTCGCTCTGGTCGCCGCGCCGGGCTGGCATCCCGGCGTGATCGGCATCGTCGCCGGGCGGCTGAAGGAAAAGCTGGGCCGTCCCGCCATCGTCGTCGCGCTGGGTGAGGACGGGCTGGGCAAGGGCTCGGGCCGGTCGATCGCCGGCGTCGATCTCGGCGCCGCTGTGCTGGCGGCGAAGGACAGCGGCCTGCTCGTCGCCGGCGGCGGTCATCCGATGGCGGCGGGCCTCACCGTCGCGGCCGACAAGGTCGACGCGCTCGCCG
>CAZTPD010000210.1:0-3221 GCA_964614625.1 uncultured Sphingosinicella sp.
CGTCCATGATCAGCTTCCAGTTGGACGCGACGTCATGGACGCGGCGGCGGTAGAGATGGTGCCCGGCGAGCCCGAAGGCGTCGAATTCCGGGGCGAGCATCGCCGCATCCTCGAAATTGCTGGCCTCGCGCGCGAACCAGATCAGCCCGCCCGCCTCGGTCGAGGGCAACTCGACCAGATTGTGCGCCGCCTTGTCGAGCCCCGGAAAGGTCTCCGAACGCGGCACGCCCGCCAGCCGCCCGTCCAGCTTGTAGCTCCAGGCATGATAGGGGCAGACCAGCATCGGCGCGCACTGCACGTCCTGGCCCTCCACCAGCCGCGTGCCGCGATGCCGGCAGACGTTCCAGAAGACATGGGCCTGCCCGGCCTTGTCGCGGGTCAGCAGCAGCGGGATGCCGAAGCCGTCATGCGGCACGACGCTGCCCGGCGCGAGCAGGGCGGAGGGCGCGATCACCTGCGGCAGCCGGTCGAACAACCGCGCCTGCTCCGCCGCGAAACGCGCCGGATCGGTATAGACCGAGGCGGAGACGGTGGTGACGGACTCGCCCATCGCATTCTCGCCCGCCGCGATCGCCCGGGCGAGGGCGAGCTGGCCGTCCGTGGGCGTGAGGCGGGCCGGCATGTCCATGCGCCGAATGTGCGCCTTACGCGAACGTAAAGCAAGCGAATGGCCCTTCCCGCGCCCCTGCGAGCCGCTACAAGAGCGGACATGAGCGAACCGAGCATGACCGCCCCGCCGAGCTGGCGCGACAGCCTTCCCGTCGGGGTCCGGCCCTATACCGAAGCGGCGCCGATCGCGGCCTTCTTCCTCGGCGTGTCCTCGGGCTTCCCGTTCGCGATGATCGGCGCGACGCTGACCACCCGGCTCGCGCAGGACGGCATCACCAAGTCCACCGTCACCGCCTTCGCGCTCGCCTTCCTCGCCTACAATCTCAAGTTCCTGTGGGCCTGGATCGTCGACGGGGTGCGGCTCCCGCTGCTCGGCCGGCTCGGCCAGCGCGTCTCCTGGCTGATCTTCGCCGGCCTGCTGGTGGTCGCCGCGGTCGCCAATCTCGCCTTCCAGAATCCGAGCGCGGACATCGTCCAGACGGCGATCGCCGCCGTGCTGCTCGGCGTCGCCGGCGCGACCTTCGACATCGTCATCGACGGCTACCGGATCGAGCTGCTGGAGCCGCGCCAGCTCGGCGTCGGCTCGGGCATGTCGCAATATGGCTGGCGGATCGGATCGGTGACGGCGGGCGCGCTCGCCCTGTTCCTCGCCGCGCGGGTCGGCTGGGAGGTCGCCTATCTCGCCTGCGCCGCGCTCGCGCTTCCCGCGATGATCACCGGCCTCGTCATGGGCGAACCGGCGCGGCATCGCGAGCCCGTCCGCCGCAAGGGGCTGGCCGATCTGGGCGCCTCGATCGCCGGGCCGTTCGCCGAGTTCTTCAGGCGCGAGGGCGCGTTCATCGTCCTGCTCTTCGTCCTGCTCCACAAGATCGGCGACACGCTCGGCCAGCTCGTGCTGCGCCTGCTGCTCGACGACATGGGCTACAGCAATGACGAGATCGCCATCTACGATGTCGGCGTCGGCTTCTGGGCCTATCTGATCGGCATCTTCATCGGCGGCTGGCTCTACGCGCAGATCGGCATGAAGCGATCGGTGCTGATCGCCCTCGTCCTGATGGGCATCTCCAACGCCAGCTTCGCCCTGCTCGCCGCCGCCGGCCACACCAATATCGGCCTCGCCGCCTGCATGACGTTCGAGAACATGGCGAGCGGCATCGGCGGCGTCGTCGTCGTCGCCTATTTCTCGGCGCTCACCGACTTGCGCTTCACTGCCTCGCAATATGCGCTGATCTCGGCGGCGGCGAGCGTGGTCGGCCGGGTGCTGACCGGCACGACGGCCGGCGCGATGGTCGATTCGATCGGCTTCGTGAACTTCTACTGGTTCACCACCGTCGCGGCGCTGCCGGGCATCCTGCTCTTCTGGTGGATGATCCGCTCCGGCATGGTCGATGCCTCGATCGGCACCGCCGGCAAGGAAGGCGAGGGCGACGCCCGGGCGGAGGCTCAGCCGGGCGGCTGATCGTTGGCCTTCAGCACCTCGCCGGCGAGGTAGAGCGAGCCCAGGACCAGCACGACCGGCGGCCTGTCGCGATCGGCGTGGCGGGCGATCCAGCGCAGCGCGTCCCCGACATTCGCGGCCGTCATCGCATCCAGGCCGGTCTCCTTCGCCGCCGTGACGAGATCGGCGGGCGCGTGATGCGCGTGGCCGGGCACGGGGATCATGTGGAAGCTCGCCCGCCGCCCGCGAAAGCCGCGCAGCACGCCCGGCGCATCCTTGTTGGCGAGCAGGCCGAAGACGATGTGGAAGGGCGTCCCCGCCGGGACATGGCCGCGGAAGAAATCGGCCACGGCGCGCGCCGCATTGGGATTGTGCGCCCCGTCCAGCCACAGCTCGGCCCCGCGCGGCAGCAGGTCGGCGAGCGGGCCGGGGGCGAGCTTCTGGAGACGGGCCGGCCATTCCGTCCAGCCGATCGCGGCGCGCAGCGCGGATTCGGGAATGGCCAGCCGCCTTTGATGGCGCAGCATCGCCACCGCCAGCGCCGCGTTCATCGCCTGATGCGCGCCGGGCAGCCGGGGGGCGGGGAGGCGCAGGCTTCCGCCCCGGTCGCGATAGTCGATCCCGCCGTCGCGCAGATCCGCGTCCCAGAGCTGGCCGCGCGGCAGCCACTCGGCGCCCGCCGCCTTGGCGGCCTCGGCGATCTTCAGCGCGACGGGAACCGGATAACGTTGCGTGACCAGCGGCACGCCCGGCTTTGCGATGCCGGCCTTCTCGATCGCGATCTGCTCGATCCGGTCGCCGAGGAAGGCATTGTGGTCGATGCCGAGCTCGGCGATGCCGCAGACCAGCGGATCGGGGATGACGTTGGTCGCGTCCAGCCGACCGCCCAGCCCGACCTCGACGATGCAGGCGTCGGCCGGCGTGCCCGCGAAGGCGAGGAAGGCGGCGGCGGTCGTCACCTCGAAGAAGCTGATCTCCATGCCGTCCGCCGCGTCCAGCGCTTCGGCGAGCACCGCCGCCAGCGCCTCGTCGTCGATCAGCCGTCCGGCGAGCCGGATGCGCTCGTTGAAGCGGACGAGGTGCGGGCTGGTATAGACATGGGCGGTGAGGCCCGCCGCCTCGATCGCGGCGCGCAGGAAGGCGCAGGTCGATCCCTTGCCGTTGGTGCCGGCGA
>CAZTPD010000211.1:0-3219 GCA_964614625.1 uncultured Sphingosinicella sp.
TGCGAGGACAAGGGCGATCACTGGCTGGTCAACGGCCAGAAGGTGTGGACCAGCTACGCCGACAAGGCGGACTGGATTTTCTGCCTCGTTCGCACCGACAGTCAGGCGCCCAAGCATCAGGGGATCAGCTTCCTTCTGTTCGACATGGCCTCGCCCGGCGTCTCGACGAAGCCGATCCGGCTGATCTCCGGTTCTTCGCCCTTCTGCGAGACCTTCTTCGACGATGTGAAGGTGCCCAAGGACCAGATCGTCGGCGCGCTCAACAAGGGCTGGGATATCGCGAAATATCTGCTCGGCCACGAGCGCGAGATGATCTCCGGCATCGGACTGCTCGGTCCACAGGACGGTCTGGGCGCCGAATTCGGCGATCGGCTGGCCGCCGACCCCGTCCTGCGCGCCGACGTGGCCCGCTTCGACGTGGACGCGCTCGCCTTCCGCGCGATGAGCGAGCGGTTCATCGACGAGCTGAAGGCGGGCCGGGCACATCCGGCCCAGCCCTCGATGATGAAATATGCGGCCACCGAGCTGCACAAGCGTCGGCATGAGCTGCGCATGACGGTTCACGGCTCGGACGCGCTCGAATGGGAAAGCGGGCGCACCCATCATGGCCAGCCGGCGCGCGAATGGCTGCGCACCAAGGCCAATTCGATCGAGGGCGGCACCAGCGAGATCCAGCTCGGCATCATCGCCAAGCGCATCCTCGATCTGCCGGGGGCCTGAAGCCGCGCGCATGACAGCCCCGTGCCCGCCGCCATCCCGGAGCAAGGCGTGATCGCTCTGGAGTCCGTCCGGGGCGACCATTACCGATCGCCTCCCGCCGGCCCGGAATGGCCGCGCGTCTTCGGGGGGCAGTTGCTGGGCGAAGCCCTGCTCGCCGCCGGGGCGACGGTCGATCCGGCCCGCGCGGCGCATTCGCTTCATGCCCATTTCTGCGATTCCGGCGATTCCGCCCTGCCGATCGACTATCGTGTCGAGCGGATCCGGGACGGACGGAGCTTCTCATCCCGGCAGGTCGGCGCATGGCAGGGGGAGCGCCGGCTGCTCCTCCTCGCCGCCTCGTTCCACGCGGAGGAAGCCGGGCTTGCCCATCAGCGCCACGCGCCGCCCGACGTTCCGCCGCCCGACGGGCTTGCCGACGAGCGCACCCTGCTGCTGCACCGGCTCGCCGACGTGGCGGACGCGCGGCGGCTTCATGTCCAGCGCGAAAGACTGATCGAATTCCGGCCGATCGATCCGGACGCATGGCTGGCGGACGATCCGCGCGATCCCGTACAGGCCTACTGGGTCCGGTCCCGCGTCCCGCTCCCCCGGGCGACGCCCCTGCTCCGGCGCGCGCTGCTCGCTTATGCGTCCGACCATCTGCTGCTCTCCACCGGATTGATCGCGCACGGCTTCGACTGGCTCCGCCACGAAGCCCGCGAGGCCAGCCTCGATCATGCGCTCTGGTTCCACGCCGATCCCGCGATCGACGAGTGGATGCTCTATGTCGTCGAGAGTCCCTGGGCCGGGCAGGCGCGCATGCTCAATCGCGGGCAGTTCTTCGATCGGCGCGGCAAGCTGATCGCCTCCGTCGCGCAGGAGGGCCTGATCCGCATATCCTGACAGCGCGCCCGCGATCGCCGGAGACGTTAGGACGGATCGACATTCAGGAGGTGGCCTTCATCCTTCAAAATCCTCCCCTTTGAGGGGAGGTGGCAGCCCGAAGGGCTGACGGAGGGGTGTCAGCGTTTGAGACTGACCTCCGCCGCTGACACCCCTCCACCGGCTGCGCCGGTCCCCCTTCCCTTGCAGGGGAGGATATTTGAATGTCGATACAAGCTAGGGCGCCGGCGCGTCGGATGCGACGCGAAGCCGGACATGGGATTCGGTGGACAGCGCCATGTGGATCGCTTCCTGATCCAGCGCCGCTTCGAAGGTTCCGTCCTCGGCCAGGTTCAGATTGGCCTTCATGTAGCGCCAGGCGACGCGCGGCCCCGATGCGATCCGCCGCGCGGCGGCCAATGTGGCGTCGCGCAGCTCATCGTCCGGAAAGACGCGCGTGTAGATGCCTTTCGCCAGCGCCGCCCGCGCGGAGATCCTTTCGCCGAGGAAGAACAGCTCCCGCGCCGCCGCCGTGCCCAGAATCTTCGTCCAGAACCACGTCGCCCCGTAATCGCCCGATCCGCCGACGCTGTCGAACGCCGACACGAACAGAGCGGATTCCGACGCGAAGCGCAGATCGCAGGCGCCCGCGATCCCGATCCCCGCCCCGGCCACGGGGCCGTTGACCATGGCGATGGTGGGCTTGGGCATTTCGTGCAGCAGGCGCGGCGCCTCCATGAGCGCGCGCAACTGGATGGACACCTGCTCGATCCGGCCGCCCTGTTCGGCGGAGACGCTTTCCCCGCCATGGCTTTCATCGAGATCGCCGCCGGCGCAGAAGCCGCGCCCGGCCCCCGTGACCACCACGCAGCCGACCGCCGGATCGGCCGCGGCGGCGGCCACCAGATCGGTCAGCCGCGCCATCATCGGCCGGATGAGCGCATTGAGCCGCGCGGGACGATTGAGCGTGATGATCGCCACGCCTTGATCGATCTCGCCGCGCACCAGATCGTCCATCCGCGCTTCCCCGCTTTGTCCCGTCATGACCGGAATTGGCGATCCATGTAGATGAGCGGGCTGACCTCGCCATCGATGCGCACCCCCGTCACGCGGCCGACGAAAATGCCGTGGGTGCCGTAGAATGTGCTGCATTCGTTGCGGCAGGCGAAACCGGCCTGCGCGCCTGCGAGGAGCCAGCCCCCTTCGCCGGCCCGGACCCAGCCGCCGTCGCCGAAGCGCGCCTCGCCCTTGGCGCCGCCGCCGCAGCGGTCCGCCACGTCGCGCTGCGACGAATGCAGGATGTTGACGCAGAAGTCGGCGCCCTCCCGCAGCGCGGGGAAGATCGACGCGGACCGGTTCACGCAGACCAGCAAGGACGGCGGGTCCATGGACAGCTCCGACACCGCCGTCGCCGTCATGGCATAGCGGTCCTCGCCATGATGCGTGGTGATCACCACCACCGCCTTCGCCAACCGGCGCAGGCCGAGCCTGAGCAGCTCCGCCAGTTCCCGCGTCGGGGCATCGGCGGGCCGATGATCCTGCCCCGGCCCGGCGGCCGGCATGTCGGAACATGCGCCGTCCCTCATCTCAGTAGAGGTCGAGGACGGTTGTTTTGCCGAGTTCATTGGTGATGATGTT
>CAZTPD010000212.1:0-3166 GCA_964614625.1 uncultured Sphingosinicella sp.
TCGGCGTGATGGCGGCCGGCCGCTGGCACGACGCGGCGGCGCTGCGCGCGCTGCTGGACGGGGTCGCCGAAAGATATGCGGGCGCGGTGCTGCCCGAATGAAGAGTGCTGCTCCCCATTTCCCGGTGGCGGAGCCGGGAGGCTTAACTGTCTGAGCAGATCGTCATTCCAGCGAAAGCTGGAATCCCACTTTCTTGCAACAGCGGCTGCAAAGGCAAAGAGATTCCAGCTTTCGCTGGAATGACGGATCAGGGGTTCGTCGGCACGCCGAACAAATCGTGCTCGTCGGCCTCCTCGATCCGTACGGACACGATATCGCCTTGCGCCAGATGCCCGGCGTCGCGCAGGTGGACCTCGCCGTCTATCTCCGGGGCGTCGGCTTTTGACCTGCCCGTCGCGCCGCCCTCTTCATCGACCGCGTCGATGATGACGTCGAGGGTGCGGCCGACCCTGGCGGCGAGCTTGGCGGCGGAGATGGCGGCGCTCTTCGCCATGAAGCGGGCGTAGCGTTCTTCCTTGACCTCCTCGGGCACGGCGCCGGGCAGGCCGTTCGCCGCCGCGCCTTTCACCGGCTCGAAGCGGAAGGCGCCGACGCGGTCCAATTGGGCCTCGTCCAGCCAGTCCAGCAGATAGTCGAAATCTTCGTCCGTCTCGCCGGGGAAACCGACGATGAAGGTGGAGCGGATCGCGATCTCCGGGCAGACTTCCCGCCAGCCCCGGATGCGCTCCAGCACCTTCGCTTCGTTGGCCGGGCGCTTCATCGCCTTGAGGACGCTACGCGAGGCATGCTGGAAGGGGATGTCGAGATAGGGGAGGACCAGCCCCTCGGCCATCAGCGGGATGACCTGATCGACGTGCGGATAGGGATAGACATAGTGGAGCCGCACCCAGGGCGCGATCCGGCCCAGCTCGCGGGCGAGATCGGTCATGTGGGGGACGACCTCGCGGTCCTTCCACAGGCGCGGCTCCTTGCGGATGTCGATCCCGTAGGCGGAGGTGTCCTGGCTGATGACCAGCAATTCCTTCGTGCCGGCCGCGACCAGCTTCTCCGCCTCGCGCAGGATCGCGTCGGGGCGGCGGCTGGCGAGGTCGCCGCGCAGGGACGGGATGATGCAGAAGGCGCAGCGGTGATTGCAGCCTTCGGAGATCTTCAGATAGGAATAGTGGCGCGGGGTCAGCTTGAGGCCGGCGTCGGGCACCAGGTTGAGATAGGCGCTGGGCGGCATCGGCGCGGCGACATGGACGGCGCCGACCACATCCTCATATTGATGCGCGCCGGTGATCGCGAGGACGTCCGGAAAACGCTCCCGGATGACCTCCGCTTCCTTGCCCATGCAGCCGGTGACGATGACGCGGCCGTTCTCCGCGATCGCCTCGCCGATCGCCTCCAGGCTCTCTTCCTTGGCGGAATCGAGGAAGCCGCAGGTGTTGACCAGCACGACGTCCGCGCCCGCATAGTCCGCGGACATGGCATAGCCGTCCGAGCGGAGCTTGGTCAGGATGCGTTCGCTGTCGACAAGGTTCTTCGGGCAGCCGAGCGAAACCATGCCGACCTTGGGCGGGGCGGGGAGTTCGAGTTCCATCGAAGGCGCGCCACATAGGCGCTACGGCGCCGCCGCGCTAGAGCCCGCGGATCGGCAAGGCCGTATCCGAACGACGGCGCGGAAAGCGCAATTGGCGGCATGTGTTGCAACGCAGCAACATCGCCCCTGCCGAGGGGAAAGAGAAGGTTCTGTTTCAAAACCGATCGATGGGCGGAATAATCTCCCAATGCAGGTCGGAACTTCGCAATCGAACCGGCCTCGCTTCGATCCTATCTGCCCATTCACGCAATCTTTTTCCAATCGAGACGCGCCGACGGCGCGGATGGGGAGTGAAGGAAATGAGGAATCTGTTTCTGGCGGGCACGGCCGTGGCCTTGGCTCATGCTGCACCCGCGTTCGCGCAGGACAATCAAGCCGTCGGCGTCGGCGAGGACGACATCATCGTCGTGACCGGCTCGCGCGCCGCGGGCCGCAGCCGGCTCGACACCGTCTCGCCGGTCGACGTGCTGAGCCAGACGGCGCTGGCGCAGCAGGGCACGACCGAGATCGCCGAGGCGCTGGCCTCGGTCGCGCCGTCGATCGTCTTCCCGCGCCCGTCGGTGGTGGACGGCACCGATTCGATCCGCCCCGCCACGCTGCGCGGCCTCTCGCCGGACCAGACCCTGGTGCTGATCAACGGGGTGCGCGGCCATGCTTCGGCGCTGGTCAACGTCAACGGCTCGGTCGGGCGCGGCGCGGCGGCGGTCGATCTCAACACCATTCCCGGCGTCGCGCTCGGCCAGATCGAGGTGCTGCGCGACGGCGCCTCGGCGCAGTACGGCTCGGACGCGATCGCCGGCGTCATCAACCTGCGCCTGCGCGAGGCGCGCTCCGGCGGCGGCGCCAGCGTCACCTACGGCCAGTATCTGAGCAGCGTCGACACCGCCCGCGACAGCCGCAACGCGCGCGACGGCGAGACGGTGACGGTGTCCGGCTGGGGCGGCTTCGGGCTGGGTGTGGAGGGCTTCCTGACGCTCTCGGCCGAATATCTGAACCGCAACCCGACCAGCCGGGGCGACATCGACCCGCGCGTCACGCCGGAGCTCGTCCGCTCGCGCTTCGGCGATCCGGCGGTGGAGCAGATCACCGTCTTCGCCAATGCCGGCACGCCGGTCGGCGACGGGTGGGAGCTGTACGGCTGGGCCGGCTACCAGCATCGCGACAGCGAGAGCGCGGCCTTCCCGCGCGTCCGCACCAACGTGAACAATGTGCCGGAACTCTATCCGGACGGCTTCCTGCCCAAGATCGCGGTGCGCTCGCGCGATCTCAACCTGGCGCTCGGCGCGCGGGGCGACGTGGGCGGCTGGAACGCGGACCTCAATGTCTCCTACGGCCGCAACCGGCTCGATTTCCGCACGCGGGATTCGCTCAACGCCACCTACGGCCCCGCATCCCCCACCGATTTCTACGACGGCGCGCTGATCTACGATCAGCTCCGCGCCGGGCTCGACGTGGCGCGCGAGCTGCCGCTGGGGCAGGGGGCGGTCAATGTCGCCTGGGGTCTGGAATTCCGGCGCGAGGGCTATCGCATCATCGCCGGCCAGCCCGAATCCTACGATCGCGGCCCGCTCGGCGGCAATGCCG
>CAZTPD010000213.1:0-3154 GCA_964614625.1 uncultured Sphingosinicella sp.
TCGGCGCAGGCCGGCTGCATGCTCATGATCGAGCGCACGATCGTGCTGCCCAGCATGATGGAAAGCACCATGCCGGCGCGCAATTCGGCATCCTCGCCGCCGCCCAGGGTGCGGGAAATCGGTTCCAGGACGTCATTACGTATGGCGTCATGGACGATCGCGGCCGCCTGCGGCGAAGAGGCGGAGCGCAGCACGATCAGGAGTTTTTCGGTATGCTTGCGGGTGTCCTCGCAATCCGTTTCCCGGAACAGCGAGACGAGATAGGCGGGCAGTTCGTCCGCGCTCACCTCGATGCGGAACTTCTCGGCCTTGTCCCCGTCGCCGTGGAGGACCTCGCGGAACAGTTCCTCCTTGCTGCCGAAATAGCGGCTGACCAGCGCGACATCGACGCCCACCTCGCGCGCGATGTCGCGCAGGCCGACATTTTCGTAGCTTTCCCGGAGGAAATGCCCGCGGGCCACCTCCAGCATTTTCGCGCGCGTCGCTTCGGCGCTCTTGCGGCGCCGCGCGACGATCTCTCCCAAGCTCATGAACCGAAATCCTAATCGTTGCGGTCAGTCAGTCAACACCTGTTGATCTTTTATGTCTACACCTGTTGACATGACATGAACAGGCGCTAGATGGCGCACCTCTGACCGGGATTCGAGCAGCGGCCTATCCGGATGATTCCGGATCATCAATCGAAAGACATGTAGATGAATATCAAGGGATCGATCCTTCTTCCCCTGGCCGCCGCCCTGCTCCTTTCCGCCTGCTCGGGAGGCGGCGAGGCCGAGGCGCCGCCGCCGCCGCCGGTGACGGTCGCGCAGCCGCTCGCCCAGGAGGTGGTGGACTGGGACGATTATGTCGGCCGCTTCGAGGCGGTCGAATCGGTCGAGGTGAAGCCGCGCGCGTCGGGCTATCTCCAGGCGGCCCATTTCCGCGACGGCGATGTCGTGCGCGCCGGCCAGCTCCTCTTCACCATCGACGCGCGCCCGGCCCAGGCGCAGCTCGATCAGGCCCGCGCCCAGCTCGCCCGCGCCGAGGCGACGCTCGCCAACGCCCGCACCGAGCTGGCCCGCTCGCGCACGCTCGCCGAATCGCAGGCGGCGAGCACCGAGGAGGTCGAGCAGCGCCAGGCCGCGTTCCGCTCCGCCGAGGCGGACGTCGCCGCCGGCCGCGCCAATGTCCGCGCGGCGGGCCTCAATGTCGGCTTCACCCGCGTCGTCGCGCCGATCTCCGGGCGCATCTCGCAGCGCCGGGTCGATCCGGGCAACGCCGTCACCGCCGATCAGACGGTGCTGACCACGATCGTCTCGACCTCGCCGCTCCATTTCTCGTTCGAGGGCTCGGAGGCGCTGCTGCTGCGCTATCAGCGGCAGGGCGGGGGGCGGCTCGGCAGCCCGGTCCGCATCCGGCTCCAGGACGAGGGCCAGTTCGTCCATGCCGGCCGGCTCGATTTCGTCGACAATGCGATCGATCCGGCGTCCGGCACGATCCGCGCCCGCGCCATCGTGCCCAATCCGGACGGCTTCCTGCGCCCCGGCATGATCGGCGCCCTGCGCCTCGCCGGCGCGGCGCCCTACACCGCCTTGCTGGTGCCGGACACGGCGATCGTCACCGATGCCGCGCGCCGCGTCGTCTATGTCGTGGACGGCGAGGGCAATGTCGCCGCGCGCCCGGTGGAGCTGGGGCCGCTGGTCGGCACCCTGCGCGTGGTGAGGAGCGGCATCGCCGCCGAGGACCGCGTCGTCATCGACGGCGTCCAGCGCGCCATGCCGGGCCAGAAGGTGACGCCGAACGCCGGCCGCATCGCGCCGCCCGAAGACGCCGAGCCGGACGCGCCGACGCCGCCGTCCGCGCCGGTATCGGTCGCGACCCCGGTCGCCGCGCGCTAGGAAGGGACGGGCGGTGAACATCTCCAGCTTCTTCATCGAACGGCCGATCTTCGCGGCCGTGGTCTCGGTGTTCATCACCCTGGTCGGCATCTTCTCCTATCCGCAGCTCTCGCTGTCGCAATATCCGGAGATCGCGCCGCCGACGATCACGGTGAACGCCTTCTTCCCCGGCGCCTCGGCCGAGACGCTGGCGGAGACGGTCGCGGCGCCGCTCGAGCAGGAGGTCAACGGCGTCGAGAACATGCTCTATCTGAGCTCGTCCTCGACCTCGGCCGGCCAGGTCGCAATCACCGTGACCTTCCAGCCCGGCACCGATCTCGACACCGCCCAGGTGCTCGTCCAGAACCGGGTCGCGCTCGCCGAGCCGCGCCTGCCGGAGGAGGTGCGCCAGATCGGCGTCTCCGTCGCGAAGCAGTCGGAAGGCTTCCTGATGATCGTGGCGCTGACCACGACCGATCCGGCGCTCGATATCGACTATATCGGCAATTACGCCAATTCGCGGCTGCGCGACCGGCTGCTGCGCCTGGAGGGCGTCGGCGGCGTGCAGGTCTTCGGCGGCGGCAATTATTCGATGCGCGTGTGGATCGATCCCGATCGGGCGGCCGCGCGCAATCTCACCGCCGACGAGATCGTGACGGCGCTGCGCGGCCAGAACGTGCAGGTCGCCGGCGGCGCGGTCGGCCAGCCGCCGTTCGAGCGCGGCGGCCCGGCGTTCGAGCTGCCCGTCCAGGTGCAGGGGCGGCTCACCGATCCGGCCCAGTTCGCCGACGTCGTCATCAAGGCCGATCCCGCGACCGGGGCGATCACCCGGGTGCGCGACGTCGCCCGCGTCGAGCTGGGCAGCCAGGATTACGGCATCCGCGGCAGCTTCGGCGGCCAGCGCGGCGTCGCGCTGGCGGTGATCCAGCAGCCCGGCTCGAACGCGCTCAACGCCGCCGAGCTGGTGCTGAACGAGGTGGAGGCCGCCTCGGCCGATTTCCCGCCGGGCGTGCGCTATTCGATCCCCTACAACCCGACCGAATATGTCCAGGCCTCGGTGACGGCGGTGCAGGAGACGCTGATCGAGGCGATCTTCCTGGTCGTGCTGGTCGTCGTCGTGTTCCTCCAGACCTGGCGGGCGGCGATCATCCCGATCATCGCCATTCCGGTCAGCCTGGTCGGCACCTTCGCGATCCAGCTCGCGCTCGGCTTCTCGATCAACTCGCTGTCGCTGTTCGCGCTGGTGCTCGCCGTCGGCATCGTCGTCGACGACGCGATCGTCGTGGTCGAGGCGGTGG
>CAZTPD010000214.1:0-3142 GCA_964614625.1 uncultured Sphingosinicella sp.
CGCCGAGATAGTCGCCGCGCCGCTCGCGCTGGATGATGCCCTGGTAGATGCGGCCCGAGGTGACGTTGTCGCTCTGGCGCGCGGGCACGCCGCTGAACCGCTCGTAATGGCCGAGATCGAGATCGGTCTCCGCGCCGTCGTCGGTGACGTAGACCTCGCCGTGCTGATAGGGCGACATCGTGCCCGGATCGACGTTCAGATAGGGATCGAGCTTGCGAAGCCGCACCTTGTAGCCGCGCGCCTGCAAGAGCGCCGCGAGCGACGCCGCCATGAGACCCTTGCCAAGCGATGAGACCACGCCGCCGGTGATGAAAATGAACCGCGCCATGGGAGGATGGGCTTAAGCGGACCGGACGGATTCGGGCAAGCCGCCGAATCGATTTTATTTGCGCCTCCCGCCCGGCGGGAGGGCGATCGCCTTATTGCGCGATGGGGACGCCGCCGGACTGGTTGGTCGCGGCCGGGGCCGGCGCCTGCTCGGCCGGCGCGGCCTGCGGCGTCGCGCCGGGCAGCGTAAACGGCTGCTGCGGCTGGACGGGCGCGGCCGGCGCCTGGCGCATCAGGCTTGGGTCGATGGTGCGCGGGCCGCCGGTATTGGCGGCGAGGCCGGCCAGCACGATCGACAGGCCGACGAAGATGACGGCCAGGATCGAGGTCGACCGGGTCAGGAAGTCCGAAGCGCCGCGCGCCGTCATCAGCCCCGACGGGCTGCCGCCGCTGGCGAAGCCGCCGCCTTCCGACCGCTGCATCAGGATGACCGTGATCATCGCCATGGCGACGATGGTCTGGACGATCAGGAGGAAGGTGAACAGGCCGGACATGAAGGCGGTCTTTCGGGAAGGAGATGGTGCTGGCGGGCGATCTAGTCGATCGCGCCGCCCGGTTCAACCGCGCGTCAACCGCGCGCGGCGGCTTCGACGATGGGCACGAAGGCGTTGGCGGTGAGGCTCGCGCCGCCGACCAGCGCGCCGTCCACGTCGGGCACGGCGAACAGCTCGACGGCGTTGTCGGCCTTGACCGAGCCGCCATAGAGGATGCGCACCCGCCCGCCGCGCTCGCCGTAGCGTGCGACCAGGGCCGCGCGCATCGCGCCATGCATCTCGCCGACGTCGGCGGGCGTGGCGACATTGCCGGTGCCGATCGCCCAGACCGGCTCATAGGCCACGACCAGCTCGCCGTCCTCCCAGTCGTCAGGCAGCGAGCCCGCGAGCTGGCCGCGCACCACCTCGACGTGACGGCCCGCCTTGCGCTCGGCCTCGCTCTCGCCGACGCACACGATGGTCAGCAGGCCGCCGGCCAGAGCGGCCTCGGCCTTGAGCTGGACCTCGGCGTCGGTCTCGTGCTGGTCGGCCCGCCGCTCGCTGTGGCCGACGATGACCGCGCGGGCGCCCGCCTCCTTCACCATCGCGACCGAGACGCAGCCGGTATGGGCGCCGCTCTCCCGACCGTGGCAGTCCTGCGCGCCGATCATCAGTCCGCCGGAGCGGGTGACGGCGGGCGCGATCAGGGTGGCGGGCGGGCAGATGCCGACATCGACCCCGCCGGCCTCCCGCGCGGCGTCGGCGATTCCCGTCAGCTCGCCCAGCTGGGCGATGCTCCCGTTCATCTTCCAGTTGCCGACGACCAGCTTGCGGCGGAGATCCATTACCCTGTTCCCTGTCGATTGCAGCGCCCGCGCCTAGCAAGCGCGCGGACCGGTGCCAAGCTTGCCCCGGCCCCGGCCTGCTTCTATTGAACGCGCCAACTCTCTCTCGTCAGGATCAAAGATGGCCCTTTCCCGCAAAGTTCGTTCATGGACCATGGCCGGCGTGCTCGCGCTCGCGCTCGGCGCGATGGTCGTCACCGGCTTCGGCACCGACGGCATGGGCGGCATGGGCGGGCTCGCCGGCGGCGCGGGCGGCGACCGGATCGCCCGCGTGGACGGCCAGGCCGTCGGGGAGAACGAGCTGAGCGAGCTCATCAACCGCCAGTTCGCCCAGGCCCGCCAGCAGGAGCCGACGCTCGACATGGCGGCCTTCCTCGAAATGGGCGCGTTCGATCAATTGCTCGACCAGGTCATCGTCGGCCGGGCGATCCAGGCGTTCGGCGGCCGGCAGGGGCTGGTCGTCTCGCAGCGGATGGTGGACCGCGAGATCGTCAACATCCCCGCCTTCCGCAATTTCGCCGGCCAGTTCGACGACGCGACCTTCCGCCAGGCGCTGCGCGCGCAGAATCTCGACGAAGGCCAGCTGCGCGACGATATCGCCCGGTCGCTGATGCAGCGCCAGCTGCTCATGCCGGTGGCGCTCGGCGCGCGCGTGCCGGAGGGCATGGCGCGCGAATATGCCAATCTGCTGCTGGAGCGGCGGACCGGCACGATCGGCGTCGTCCCGGCCGAGCTGCTGGCCGAGGGCATCGACCCGACGGCGCAGGAGATCCAGGCCTTCTACACCCGCAACCGGACGCGCTTCTCGATCCCGGAGCGGCGCGTGATCCGCTATGCGATCATCGGCCCCGAGCGGATCGCCGAGGAGGCCCGCGCGACCGACGCGGAAATCGCCGCTTATTATCGCGAGAACCAGGACGAGTTCGGCCCGCGCGAGACCCGCTCGCTCCAGCAGGTGGTGCTCCAGGACCAGGCGGCGGCGAACGCCTTCGTCCAGCGCGTGCGCGGCGGCGCGAGCTTCGCCGAGGCCGCTTCGCAGGCCGGCTTCAGCGCCCAGGACATCGCCTTCGCCGGCCGGAACCGGGAACAGTTCGCCGGCGAGACGACGCCGGACGTGGCGCAGGCGGCCTTCGCCGCGGAGCAGGGCGCCGTCGTCGGCCCGGTCCGCTCGGAGCTCGGCTTCCATGTCGTGCGCGTCGAGGCCGTCGAGCGCGCGGCGGCGCGGCCGTTGCAGAACGTGCGCGCCGAGATCGCCACGGCAATCGAGCAGCGCAAGCGCGCCGACCTGATGAACGCCCTCATCGCCCGCGTCGAGGAAGGCATTGCCGACGGCAACAATATCGAGCAGGTGGCGCAGGCCAACGGCCTCGAGCTCGCCACGACGCCGCCGATCACCGCCCAGGGCCAGGTGCCCGGCCAGGTCTGGTCGATCCCGGCCCAGCTCGCGCCGCTGCTGCGCAGCGCCTTCGAGATCGACGCCGACGATCCCGAGCCGGT
>CAZTPD010000215.1:0-3119 GCA_964614625.1 uncultured Sphingosinicella sp.
CGACGACCAGCGCGACCGGCGCGATCCCGGCCGCGAGCAGGATGGCGAGGCGGGTTGGGTAGATCATTTCAGTTCCTCCCCGGAACGGGGAGGGATGGGCAGGTCGCCATGTCCCCCGGACATGGCTTCGGATCGCGGGGCGATCCGAACCTGCCCGTCGCGGCGCGTAGCGACGTGGTGGAGGGGTCGGCTCGGAGTCCCTCGACCCCTCCACCATGCTTCGCATGGTCCCCCTCCCCGTTCCGGGGAGGAATTTGCGCGTCGATGCCTCATCTTGGCGCCCCGACCTCTTCGATCAGGCGGGCGATGATCGCCTCGACCGGGCGGCCCTCGATCTCGGCGGCGGCGGAGAGCAGGATGCGGTGGCGCAGCACGGCGGGCGCCAGCGTCTTGACGTCGTCGGGGATCACATAATCGCGCCCGTCGAGCGCGGCGCGGGCGCGGGCGGCGCCGGCCAGCATCGCGGCGGCGCGTGGGGAGGCGCCGCCCTCCAGGTCGGGCGCCTCGCGGGTGGCGCGCACGAGGGCGACGATATAGTCCGTCACCTCGCCGACCATCGGCACGGCGGCGACGGCGGCGGCGGCTTCGTTGAGGCGTCCGGCGCCCACCTTCTGCTGGATGCCCCAGTCGCCCGGGCGCGGCGCGCCGAAGCGGGCGCCGTGGCCCTCGACGATCTTCCTTTCCTCCTCCGCCGAGGGATAGCCCATCACATGCTTGAACAGGAAGCGGTCGAGCTGCGCTTCGGGCAGCGGATAGACGCCCTGCTGCTCGATCGGATTCTGGGTGGCGATGACCATGAAGCGCTCGCCCAGCTTGTGGGTCTCGCCGTCGATGGTGACGGCGCGCTCCTGCATCGCCTCCAGCAGCGCCGCCTGCGTCTTGGGCGGCGTGCGGTTGATCTCGTCGGCGAGCAGCAGGTCGCAGAAGATCGGGCCGCGCGTCAGCGTGAACTGGCTGGTCTGGAAGTTGAACAGGTTGGAGCCGAGGATGTCGCCCGGCATCAGGTCCGGCGTGAACTGGACGCGGCCGAAATCGAGGCCGAGCACGCGCGCGAAGCACTGGGCGAGGAAGGTCTTGGCGGTCCCCGGCGGGCCTTCCAGCAAGATGTGGCCGGACGAGAAGAGGGCGATCAGCATCAGCTCGACCGCCTCGTCCTGGCCGACGATCGCGCGGCCCACCTCGGCGCGGATCTCGTCCGCCAGCTTCTTCACTTCGGTCACGTTCACGCGATCACGTCCTTCTTCCATTGATTGAGGTCGCGCGCCGCCGCCATCAAAGCGTGGCGGTCGCGAGCTTGCGCGAGGCGCGCGGCCAGCGCGCTGAACGCGGCGCCGCCGGACTTGCCGAGGCGATCGAGATAGGCGTCGAGCGCATCGCCCTGGAGCCAGGCCGGCGCGCTGGCGGCGCGCGCGGCCTCCTGGCGCACCACATCGGCATAGGCCGCGCCGAGCCGCGCCTCGCGCCCGGCGAGGCGGATGAGGCCGGCGCTGTTCTCGACCAGCGCCGCCTTGCCGAGCGGGATCGCCCGCTCCTCGGGCCGGGCCGGGCCGAAGCGGAAGGCGCCGTGCAGCCCGGCGAGCAAGGCGGCGGCGAGCAGCGCCAGCGTCATCGCCAGGAAGGGCGGCTCCAGCGCGAGGCGCAGCAGGTTGGACGACTGGTTCGCGCCCAGGCCGTTGACGGTGAGATCGAAATCGACGGCCGTCTCCATCGGCGCGTTCAGCCCGTCGATCAGCGCCAGCGCCGCGCGCGCGTTCGCCGGATCGCGCAGGCCCTGATTGTTCAGGAGATCGGGATCGGCGACGACATAATGGGGCTGGTTGCCGAGCCGCGCGACCAGCGCGCCGCCGCCCAGCGCGACCAGCGGCGTGATGCCGCTTCCGTCGATCACCTGCGGCGAGGCCGGCACCGGAACGGCGAGCCCGGACAGGGCGCCGCCGCCCCGCGCCGTCGCCGGAGCGGGGCCGCGATGAGGCTGGACGCGCGCATCGCCGCCGAGCGCCGGCAAGGCGAGGATCGGCACGCCGGGGCTGATCGCGCGCACCCAGCCCCGGCGGCGGCTGTCCGGTATCGTCAGCCATTTGGGCAGGATGAGCAGGGTCGCGCGGCCCGCCCGGCGGGCGAGCAGCGCGGTGACGTCCTCGGGGCTGGTCTGCGGCTCGATCGCGACGACCATCAGATTGTTGTAGTCGTCGGTCGTGTCGCGAACCAGGGCGGTGTCGTGGAACGCGCCGACCAGCTCGACCAGCCCCTTGTAGCCGGTCGCCGCCGGCGACAGCGCATGGGCGCGCCCGTCGTTCCGCGCGCCCATGTCGCCGCCATAAGCGAGCAGCAGCACCAGGCCCACGAAGCCGAGCAGGCCGGCGGCGATCAGGCCGAAGACCAGCCGGGGATTGAACGGATTGGCCGCGCTCATCCGCGCCATCCTTCGGCGAAGGCGAAATCCTCATAGGCCGCGCGCGCCGCGCGCCAGTCGGCCTCGGCCAGCGGCCGCCGCGCGAACAGGCTGCGCTCGACCGCCATCGCGATCGACAGGAACGCGCCGCGCGGCCGCTCGGGGATCGCGTCCAGCGCGGCGATGTCGCGGCTGGTGAGGGCGGGGCGGACCAGATCGGGGCGGCGGGAATCGATATCCTCGATGCCGCGGAACAGGAGGAGACGGACGGCATCCGAAAAGAGCCCGCGCGCGGCGAGCGCGTCGGCCTCGCTCAGCAACTGACGCGCCGGCGCCTCGTCGGGCCGCCAGCTTTCCTCCGGCGCCGCCTGCTTGCGCCGCCAGCGCCACTCGCGCCCGGACAGGTGCATGGCCAGCACATAGAGCAGGAACAAAGCCAGCGCGGCCAGCCCGGCCCAGAACAATATCTTCACGACCGGCGCGATCGCGTTGATGAAATCGCCCAGCCCGCCGGTCCATTGCGGCGTCTCCGGCGGCTGGAACGGCTCCATCTCGAACTGGATCGAGCGGTCCGCGAGGAGCTGGCGATGCGCCGCGTCGAAAGCGGCGGGGTCGAGGGGCGGCGGGGCGGCACCGACGACCGGCCCCTGCGCGGCGTCGAACGCCGGCTTGACGTCCCCCGCCGGGATGCCTTCCCCCGGAATGACGGGCGGCTTGGAGATCATCC
>CAZTPD010000216.1:0-3099 GCA_964614625.1 uncultured Sphingosinicella sp.
CGCTGGAGAATGTGCCGCCGGGGCGCTGGGACGTCTGCCTGATCGATTGCCCGCCTTCGCTCGGCCTGCTCACCGTCAATGCTTTGATCGCCGCCAATGCGATCCTGGTCCCGCTCCAGGCCGAATTCTTCGCGCTGGAGGGGCTCAGCCAGCTTCTCCAGACGGTCGATCGGGTGCGCGGGCGCTTCAATCCGGAGCTGTCGATCCTCGGCGTCGCGCTCACCATGTACGACCGGCGCAACAATCTCTCGTCGCAGGTCGGCGACGATGTCCGCGCCTGTCTCGGCGATCTGGTGTTCCAGACGGTGATCCCGCGCAATGTGCGGCTGTCCGAGGCGCCGAGCCACGGCATCCCGGCGCTCATCTACGATCATCGCTGCCCCGGCTCGGAGGCCTATATGGCGCTCGCCCGAGAGTTGATCGACCGGCTGCCGCGCCCGGCGGAGGCGGCATGAGCGACGAGGCGCCCCGCGCCGCCAAGCGCCCCTCAGGGCTGGGGCGCGGCCTGTCCTCGCTGCTCGGCGAGGTTTCACGTGAAACACCGGTCTCCGGCGGCGGCGTGACCGGCGACGTGCGCCGCATCCCGGTCGCCAGCATCGAGCCCAATCCCGCGCAGCCGCGCCGCATCTTCGCCGAGGACGGGCTGACCGAACTCGCCGAATCGATCTCCGCGCGTGGGGTCATCCAGCCGATCATCGTGCGGCCGCACGGCCACCGCTTCCAGATCGTCGCCGGCGAGCGGCGCTGGCGCGCGGCGCAGAAGGCGCGGCTGCACGAGATCCCGGCGATCGTTCGCGAATTCAGCGACGAGGAGACGCTGGAGGTCGCGCTCGTCGAGAATATCCAGCGCCGCGACCTCAACGCGATCGAGGAGGCGCAGGCCTATAAAAGGCTGATCGACGATTACGGCCATACCCAGGACGCGCTCGGCAAGATCGTCCACAAATCGCGCAGCCATGTCGCCAACCTCATGAGATTGCTCGATCTTCCGGCGAAGGTCCAGGTGATGGTCGGGGCCGGGCAATTGAGCATGGGCCATGCCCGTGCGCTCGTCACCGCGCCCGATCCGGAAGGGCTGGCCGACGAGGTGATCCGCCGCGGCCTGTCGGTGCGCGAGACCGAGAAGCTGGCGCGCGAGGGCAAGCCGACCCGCCAGCGCCCGCTGCCGATCGAATATAAGGGCGCCCATGCCGACATCGCCGCGCTGGAGCGGCAATTGGGCGACATGCTGGGCCTCAAGGTCGCGATTCGGCACAGCCCGAAGGGGGGGCAGGTGACATTGGGCTACACGACGCTCGACCAGCTCGACATGATCTGCCAGCGGCTCAGCGGGGACAAGTTCTGACGGCGACGGGAAGGCAGCACCAGGACCGTCATGCTGAACTCGTTTCAGCATCCATGCTTCCACCGGCATTGCGGACGACCAGATGGACCCTGAAACAAGTTCAGGGTGACGGTTCGTGGTTCAGATGTCTATCTCAACCGCGCCGCTTGCCGGCAGATGGCGAACAGTTCCGCTTCGGCGGCGATCGGGCCGGGGCCGCCGGTGGTCATCACCTGTTTCTCGGTTTCGACCAGGCGCGCGATCGCCTTGGCGATCACCTCGCCCGGCCAGCGGCCCAGCACGCGCTCGATCGCGTCTTTTTCCTTCCAGAACAATTGCTTGCCGGCTGACGCCATGACGTCGCGCGGGCGCTTGCCCCGGTCCACCTCGACCCGGAAGCGCGCCAGCATCACCATCCGCCGCAGCATCGCGCGGGTGAGGCCGATGCCGTCGCGCCCCTCGGCGCGCAGGCGGGAAATCTCGCTCTCCAGCGCCGCCGCGTCGCCGCCCAGCACCGAATCGACCAGCCGGGTGAGATCGCCCTCGTCGCTGTCCGCGCCGAGCATGTCGATCGCGTCATGGTCGAGCAGCTTCGGGGCGCCGGGCGCGGCGTCGAGATAGAGCGCGTATTTCTCCAGCTCCCGCGCGATCAGCGCGCGATTGCCGCCGCAGCCTTCGGCGATCCGCGCCGCCACGTCGCCGCGTATCTCCAGCCCGAGCGCACGGGCGCTTTCGTCCACCAGCCGGGCGTGATCGCGCGCGTCGGGCAGATAGCTGGCGCAGGCGAGGGCGGTTTTCTCCCCCTGCGCCAGCTTCACCAGCCGTGACGTCCCGCGCAGCGCGCCGGCGACGATCGCCACCGGATTGCCCGCCGCCGGCGCCGCGATCAGCGCCTCGACGGCCGGCACGATCTCCTCGCCCGCCTGCTCGACCAGAATCCAGCGTTTGTCGCCGAACATCGAGATGGCGGCGGCTTCGTCGGCCAGACGGGCGGGATCGGCCTTGAGATCGGCGCCGGTCAGGTCGATCCGCTCGGCGCCTTCGCCCATCGCGGCGGCGAGCAGCTTCATCAGGCTGCGGCTGCCCGCCTCGTCGGGGCCGTAGAGCAGGAAGAAGCGCGTCTCGCCGGGGCTTTTCAGCGCGCGCTCCATCTCCGGGCGCTTCGCTGCGGTCATTGCGGCGTCTGTCCGTTCGGGGTGCGCGAGGCGTAGAGGGCGACGCGCGCGACGATCTGGTCGGCGACCTCGACCGCGAGCCGCTCCAGCGCGGTCTGTTCGGCCGCGACGGTGGCATATTCGCTGGAAACCACGTCGATGCCCGCGTCGGAGCCGGCGGTGGCGTCGAGGACGACCGTGCCGAGTTGGGCATCGACGAGGCGATAGCGCGCGCGCAGGGTGCGCCGTTCGCGCGTCACCGCGTCGTCGGAACGGATGCCGAAGCCGGTGATATTGTCGTCCAGCGCGACTTCGAGCCGGTAGCGCGGCACCGTGTTGCTGCCGAGCCGGTCCTCCAGCGCCGTTCGCACCAGCCACCCGGCCCGGCCGGGAATCGGCGCGACCGCGACCGATTCGAGCGCCTGCGCGACCGGGCCGCTCGCGCCGCCGGCATAAAGCGGGCGCAGGGTGCAGCCGGAAAGAGCGAGCGCGATGCCGATCAGGGCGGCGCCCCCCTTCATGCGACGATGTTCACCAGGCGATCGGGGACCACGATGACCTTCCTTGGCGCCGCGCCGGCGAGGATTCGCTGCACGCTGGCATTGGCAACGGCCATTTCCT
>CAZTPD010000217.1:0-3095 GCA_964614625.1 uncultured Sphingosinicella sp.
TGGCGGGGCGCAAGGTGCGCCGGCCCGATCTCACGCTCGCCGTGCCCGATCACAACCTGCCGACCACGGCGCGGCTCGGCCGGGGCGGCAAGCGCCTGCCGATCGCCGACGCGGCGAGCGCCGGGCAGCTCGCCGCGCTGGAGCACAATGTCGAGGAATTCGGCATCCCCTATATCGGCGCGGTCGATCCCAAGCAGGGCATCGTCCATGTCGTGGGGCCGGAGCAGGGCTTCACCCTGCCGGGCACCACCCTGGTCTGCGGCGACAGCCACACGGCGGCGCACGGCGCGCTGGGCGCGCTGGCCTTCGGCATCGGCACCAGCGAGGTCGAGCATGTCCTCGCCACCCAGACATTGCTGCTCAAGCCCTCGAAGACGATGGAGATCCGGGTCGAGGGATCGCTGGGCTTCGCGGTCACGCCCAAGGATCTGATCCTCGCGATCATCGGCCGGATCGGCACCAATGGCGGCACCGGCCACGTCATCGAATATCGCGGCCGGGCGTTCGACGAGATGAGCATCGAGGGGCGGCTCACCGTCGCCAACATGTCGATCGAGGCGGGCGCGCGCTCCGGCCTGATCGCGCCGGACGACAAGACTTTCGCTTATCTGGAAGGCCGCCCGATGGCGCCGAAGGGCGAGGACTGGGACCGGCTGGTGGACTATTGGAAAAGCCTCCGCACCGACGACGGCGCGCGGTTCGACCGCAGCGTGACGATCGACGCCTCCGCAATCGCGCCCAGCGTCACCTGGGGGACGAGCCCGGAGGACGTGGTGCCGATCACCGGCGCGGTGCCCGATCCGGACAGCTTCGCGGATGCCGGCAAGCGCGTCGCCGCGCGCAAGGCGCTCGATTATATGGGCCTGACCCCCGGCACGGCGATGCGCGACGTGACGGTGGAGCATATCTTCATCGGCAGCTGCACCAACAGCCGGATCGAGGATCTGCGCGCCGCCGCCGAGGTGGTGCGCGGGCGGCATATCGACGGCGGCATCCGCCAGGCGCTGGTCGTGCCGGGCTCCGGCCTGGTGAAGCGTCAGGCGGAGGCCGAGGGGCTGGACCGCGTCTTCACCGAGGCCGGCTTCGAATGGCGCGAGCCGGGCTGCTCGATGTGCCTCGGCATGAACCCGGACAAGGTGCCGCCGGGCGAGCGTTGCGCCTCCACCTCCAACCGCAATTTCGTCGGTCGGCAGGGGCCGGGCGCGCGCACGCACCTGATGTCGCCCGCGATGGCGGCGGCGGCGGCTTTGCGCGGCCGTCTCGCCGACGTGCGCGATCTGGTGACGCCATGAGCGGGCTGGAGCGGATCGAGGGCCGCGCCTATCCGTTCGGCCGCCAGAATGTCGACACGGACGTCATCATCCCGGCCGAGCATCTGAAGACGATCACGCGCGCCGGGCTCGGTCGGCATGCGTTCGAGACGGTGCGCGCCGAGCCGGGCAACGTGTTCGACGATCCGGACTATGCCGGGGCGCCGATCCTGATCGCCGGCGAGAATTTCGGCTGCGGCTCCAGCCGCGAACATGCCGCCTGGGCGCTCCATGACATGGGCGTGCGCGCGGTGATCGCGCCGGGTTTCTCCGACATCTTCGCCGGCAACGCCTTCAAGAACGGCATCGTGACCGTCGTGCTGCCGCAGGCGGCGATCGACCGGCTGATCGAGGTGGCGCGCGACCATCCGGTGACGGTCGATCTGGAGACGATGAGCGTCACCACCCCGTTGCAGGACCGCTTCGCCTTCGCGCTGGACCCGTTCCGGCGCGACTGTCTGATGCAGGGGCTGGACGAGATCGGCCTGACATTGGCGCGCGGGGCGGCGATCGCGGCCTATGAAGAGAGTCAGGCGCCCTTGCGCTGGGGAGCACCCGCCGCGCGTGTTTGATCCGGCATCGTTGCCCCACACTCCGTTCGCCCTGAGCTTGTCGAAGGGCTGTCCTTTCTTGCGGTAGAAGAGAAGGACAGGGCTTCGACAGGCTCAGCCCGAACGGGGGAGAGGTGTCAGTACGCCGGCCGGCGATCCCGCCGCGCCGGCCGGCGCCTGGTTCAGAAGCCGAGGCTGAGCGACAGCACGACGGCTGAATCGACGCCCGGGCCTCCGCCCAGATCGGTGTCCACATAGGCGAGGCCGAGCGTGGCCGGCCCCACCTCGACCGAGGCGCCGAGCGACCAGTCGAGATAGGAGCCGGTCGGCGACAGGCTGCCGTCCGAATAGCCCAGTTTGGCATTCAGGCTGACCGGCGTGTTCGGGATCGGCGCCGTCCAGTCGGTGTAGATGTAGATATTGTCGCCATTGCCGGTCGCGCTCTGGCTCCAGGCGTAATTGGCGCCGACCGTGCCCTGGACCGGGCCGAAATCGTGGGTGATCGAGGCATAGGGCTCGAAGAAGTCGCTGTTGCCGAACGCGCTGTCGCCGTCCGGATAGTAATAATAGAGCAGGCCGACATCGACCGTCGTGTTGGCGGCGATCTCGCCCGTCCAGCCGGCGAAGAAGTTGAGCTCGATCTCGCCATAGGTCGGTGTGTCGTCGAGCGACGAGCCCCAGATGCCGACATAGAAGCCGCTGCCATGCTCCAGCGTCAGCCCGGCCTGCACGGCGGGATCCTCGTCGGAGAGCGAGATGCCGCGGAAGCGATAGTCGGAGACGATGGTGGCGTCGCCGGTGAGGCTGAAACCGCCGCCCAGCTCGGCGGCGGTGGCGGGCGCCGCCGCCGCGAACGGCAGCAGGCAGGCGGACAGGCGAAGCAGAAGCGTGTTGGGCAGACGCGTGTTGGACATGGGATCTCTCCCCCCTTTGGTTGCGGGTTTCCCCTTCCCGACGATCCGTCCCGCCCGGCTTCGGCGCCGGTGTCCGGACGGTCCTCTCCCGTTCGCCGCCGGAGGGCTTTCCTCCGGCGGCGTTCTTGTCGTTCGCGATCCGTCAGCGGATCAGAGGTTGTAGGCGCGTTCGCCGTGGTCGGTGATGTCGAGCCCTTCGCGCTCGCCATCCTCGGTGACCCTGAGGCCCACGGTGTACTTGACGATCCCCCAGACGATCGCCGAGCCGATCGCCGACCAGGCGATGGCGAAGAGCACGGCCTTGATCTGGATCCAGGTCT
>CAZTPD010000218.1:0-3064 GCA_964614625.1 uncultured Sphingosinicella sp.
TAGTTCGCGTCGAACGCATTCTCCACCCGGCCGTAGAGCTCGAGCTGCGGCAGGAGGCGATAGCCGACGCGCAGCGAGGCCAGCGCATAATCGTCCAACGTCACGGTCGCGGCCGGAAACAGGTCGAAATCCGTGTCCGTCCGCTTGCCGACATAGGCAATGCTGGCGCCCCAGCTGAAGCGGTCGGCGGTGCCGAAGGCGATCAGGTTGGCGGTGCTGCGCGGCCGGCGCACCTCGCGCACCAAAGCCGCGCCCGCCGTCCGCTGCTCGTCCGCGTCGAGCCAGGTGTAATTGGCGGTGAGGTTCAGCCATTCGGCGTGGCGATAGCCGAATTCCACCTCCACGCCGTCGCGGCGGCTCCGGCCGTCGGCATTTTCGGTGCTGGAGAGGAAAGTGACGGGATCGAAGATATCGACGATCTCGTTCCGCAGCCGGTTGGAGAAGCCGGTCAGGCCGGCATTGAAGCGCCCGTCCGTCCAGCGCACGCCCGCTTCCCAGCCGCGCGAGCTTTCGGCCCTCAGGTCCGGATTGCCGACGAAGGAGCCGGGGAAGAAGCCGTACAGATCGAAGAAGGTCGGCTGGGCGATGCCCTCCCCATAGGCGGCGTGCAGCGTCCAGCCCGCCGCCGGGCTGACGAGGAGGGCGGCGCGGAACGTCGTCGCATCGTCGAAGCGGTTGAAATCGTCGTGGCGCACTGCGACGTCGGTGACGATGCCCGGCGCCCATTCGGCGCGCCACTGGCCGACGAACGCGGTGTTGCGGCGCGAGCGGTCCTGGTCGGTGCCGCCGAAATAGACGGTGTCGCGGGCGCGGAAACCCTCTTCATTGTGATCGACCGCCGCGACGATCAGATGACCGTCGATCCGCCGCGACACCTGCGCGCCCAGCGTCAGCCGGTCGCCGAACGTGCTGTTAAGCGGCGCCGCGCCCAGCCGGTTGCGGTTGGCGCTGTCGAGATAGGCCGCCTCGGCGCGCACGCCCCAGCCGTCCCATTCGCCGGAGAACCAGCCGCGCACCGCGCCGATCCGGTTCTTCGTCTCGTCCAGCGTATCGGCGCGCTGGAAGGTGACGGGGTCGAAGCCGTCATATTCGCTCCTGCCCTCGATCCAATGGCCGACCGCGCCGGCCTCGATGCCGCCCGAACGGTAGACCGCCTTCAGGCTGGCCGCGACCGTCTCGAATCCGTCGCGCTCGCCATTGGCGCCGAACGAATCGATCCCGTCGCTGCGCTGCCAGCCCGCCGAGGCGGTGAGCCCGACATTGCCGGTCCGGACCGCATAGCGGCCGAACAGGCGGCTGGTGTCGAGGCTGCCATATTCGGCGTCCGCGGCGAAACCGCGCGCGACGAAGGGATCGGCGGTGCCGGCCGCGATCACGCCGCCCAAAGCCTCCGAGCCCCACAGGGCCGATTGCGGCCCGCGCACGATCTCCATGCGGGAGAGCAGGTCCGTGGTCAGCAGTTCGAAGCGCGCCTCGTTGCCGGCGGCGGGATCGTTGAAACGGATGCCGTCGAGGAAGAGCAAGGTGTGGTTCGCTTCCGCGCCCCGGATGCGCAATTGCGTCTGCGTGCCGCGCGGGCCGGAGACGGAGACCGACAGGCCGGGCGACAGGCGCAGAATGTCGGCGGCAGCGGGGAGCGTGAGTGCCTCCAGCGTCGCCGCATCGAAGATGTTGGACGAAACCGCGGCCTCGTCGGCGGCGACCGGCTCGCGCGCCGCGGTGACGACGATGTCCGGCTCGGCCTGAACGGCGGCGGCGGACAGAAGCAGGATGGATAGCGGCATTGATACCTCCGTAAGACGACTCCCCATGTCGTCCCGGAGGAACCGCGCGGCTTTTCCGGCCATGCGGCGCCACGCACCGCAGGCTGGTCCCGGCCGGGTGCGGACGACGGCGAAGGCAGGTCTCCTGGCTCGCGGCTCGAACGCTTCGTCATCCTTTGCGGATGGCAAGCTCGCCGCTTACAGTTGCGGGCACAGCGCCGGAATCTCACCGGCTTCCCTTTTCACCGCCCTTTGACGGGCGGCACCTTCACGGCGCGGCTCGTATTGCGGCGCAGCATGGCTTGTCAATCGGCAACGCAGGGGGTAGAGCGCGCCTTCCTTTCCCGGCGGCTGGTCGGAAACCAGCGGCAAAGCACGGAAATCGCGACGATGAAGACCGAAATTCACCCCGACTACCACATGATCAAGGTGCAGATGACCGACGGCACCGTGTACGAAACCCGCTCCACCTGGGGCAAGGAAGGCGACACGCTGGCGCTCGAGATCGATCCCACCTCGCATCCGGCCTGGACCGGCGGCAACCAGAAGCTGCTCGACGCGGGCGGCCAGGTGGCGCGCTTCAACAAGCGGTTCGGCGGTCTTACTCTCGGCAAGAAATAAGTGACCGGGCGCGTCGCGCCGGTCATCGAAACGGATCGCCTGATCCTGCGCCCGTTCCGCGCGGGCGATCTCGACGCGCATGCCGCCGTGCTCGCCGATCCCGAGGCCGCGCGCCATATCGGCGGGCTCCAGACGCGCGAGCAGGCCTGGCGCTCCATGATGCTGTCGCCCGGCATGTGGGCGCTGGTCGGCTGCGGCTTCTGGGCGGTCGAGCGCAAGGAAGACGGCCGCTGGATCGGCCAGGCCGGCTTCGGCGAATTCCGGCGCGAGATCACGCCCCGGCTGGAGCCCTGGCCCGAAATGGGCTGGATCTTCGCGCCCGAGGCGCATGGCAAGGGCTATGCGACCGAGGCGGTCTCCGCCGCCATCGCCTGGGGCGAGCGGACCTTTCCCGGCAAGGATTTCTGCGCGATCATCGCGCCGGAGAACGCGCCTTCGATCCATCTCGCCGAACGGCTCGGCTTCGAGCGGCGGCACGAGACGACCTACAAGGATGCGCCGATCCTGATCTTCATCCGGCCGGCGCGGGTCGCTTAGAATCTGTCCAATCCCGTCATGCCAGCGAAGGCTGGCATCCATACGGAGTCCGAATGGACCCCAGCCTCCGCTGGGGTGACGATTTGATGTCTAGAGCGGGATGACATTTGGTTGAATCGCGCGGGGATTCCCTTTTTGTTGGA
>CAZTPD010000219.1:0-2994 GCA_964614625.1 uncultured Sphingosinicella sp.
GGCGGCGATCGCCGAACCGCTCGTTGCCGATGATGTTGATCTGCCGCACGCGCGAACGCGGGCCTTCGTTGATCTCGAACACGACATCGACGCGGTTCTGGTCGAGCTGGACGATCTGCGGCACCACGGTGGCGGCGTAGCGGCCCTGGCGGCGATACAGCTCGATGATGCGGGCGACGTCGGCGCGGGCGCGCGAGCGGGTGAAGATCTGCCGCGGGGAAAGCCGGATCTCGGGGCCGATCTTGTCGTCCTTGAGCCGCCGGTTGCCCTCCAGCACGATGCGGTTGATGACCGGGTTCTCGCGCACCTGGATGATGAGATCGCCGGTGTCGGCGCCGGCGATCGTCACGTCGGCGAACAGCTCGGTCGCGTAGAGATCGCGCAGCGCGTCGTCGAGCCGCTCCTGGCTGTAGGCCTCGCCGGCGCGCAGCTGGGTGTAGGACAGGACGGTCTCGGTCTCGAGCCGCTGATTGCCCTCGATCGTGATCGTGCGGATCGTGCGCTGCGGTTCCGCCGGAGAGGGCGGCGCGACCTGCGGCAGCGGCTCGGCCGGGGGCTGCGCGAAGGCGGGGCTGGCAAGCCCGCCGAGCATGGTGCCGACCAGCAGAGCGGCGCAAAGCCTGCGGCCATTGGGAAATACTTCGTTCGCCGTCACGCGTCCCCGCCTTTTGGTCTGAAGGCCGGCGCGCCGGCCGGCCATATGCTAAGTCGCCGCCTGCCCTGCCCCATCATGGTCAACCGATCAAGCCGCCAAGCTTGGTAAAGAGACCAAAAGAGGCCAGGTCGTTGAAGGTGACGAAGATCATCAATGCCAGCAATACCGCGAGGCCCGTCCTGAACGCCCATTCCTGGGCTTCCGGCTTCAGCGGTTTACGCCTCACTCCCTCGATCAGATAGAAGAGCAGATGCCCGCCATCGAGCAGCGGGATTGGCAAGAGGTTGATGAATCCCAGATTAATCGAGATGAGGCTCATGAACAGCACGAAGTCGAGCCAGCCGAGACTTGCCTGCTGCCCGGAGAATTGCGCGATCTTGAGCGGACCGCCCATCTCCTCGAGCGAACGCTGGCCCCGGATCACCTGGCCGAGCGTCACCACCATCATCTTCACCGTGTCGCCGGTCTGGCGGAAGGCGGCGACGACCGCCTGGTGCGGCGCGAGGTCCGCGACCTCGACGCCGCCGGGGCCGATGCCCAGCCGACCGATCCGCGCGCGGTTGCCGAAGCGGTCCTCGACTTCGAGCGACTGCGGCGTCGCGGTCAGCGCGCGCCGCTCGCCGCCGCGCTCGAGCTCGATCGCCATCGGCTGATCGGGACGGATCGAGACATAGGAGGCGATGTCCTCGAAACGGTGGATCGACCGCCCCTCGATGCTCACGACGCGGTCGCCCGTCTGAAGGCCCGCCGCCTCGGCCGCCGAGCCTTCCTGCACCACCGCGATCACGGGCGGCGTCCGCGGCTGACCGTAGGTCGAGAAGAGCGCGATATAGACGAGGATGGCGAACAGGAAATTGATCGCCGGACCGGCCGCGACGATGATGAAGCGCTGCCACAGCGCCTTGGCCTGGAACGTCTCGGCACGCTCCTCGGCCGGCAGAGCCAGCCATTCGGGCGAGGGCTGCGAGGCCGGGTTCATGTCGCCCTTGAAGCGGACATAGCCGCCCAGCGGCATCCAGCCGACCTTCCAGCGAGTGCCGCGCTTGTCGGTCCAGCCGAACACCTCCCGGCCGAAGCCGATCGAGAAGGCCTCCGCCTTCACGCCGAACCAGCGGCCGGCGAAATAATGGCCGAGCTCGTGGATGAAGATCAGCGGCCCGATGACGAGCAGGAAGGCGAGGATCGTGAAGATTATGCCGGGGCTGTTCAAATGCGGAGCTTTCCTGTCACCTCTGTGGCCACGCCCCTGGCTTCCCGATCGATCTCCAGCACCTCGTCGATCGACGAAGGCGCCGGCGGATCGAAGCGGGCGAGAACGTCGCCCACGACCGATGCGATATCCAGGAAAGCGAGGCGGCTTTCAAGGAAAGATGCGACGGCTATCTCGTTGGCGGCATTGAGGATGGCGGGCTTCGCCCCACCCGCGGCCAGCGCCGACTTGGCGAGGCCGAGCGCGGGGAAGCGATCAAGGTCCGGCGCGGCGAAGTCCAGGCGGGCGATCTCCACCAGGTCCAGCCGGCGGCACGGCGTCGCCATCCGCTCCGGCCAGGCGAGCGTGTGCGCGATCGGCACGCGCATGTCCGGCGCGCCGAGCTGGGCCAGCACCGAGCCGTCGACATATTCGACCAGGCTGTGGATCACCGACTGGGGATGGATCACCGCGTCGAAGGCGTCGGCACCGAGCGGGAACAGGTGAAAGGCCTCGATCAGCTCCAGGCCCTTGTTCATCAGGGTCGCCGAATCGACCGAGATCTTGGCGCCCATCGACCAGTTCGGGTGCGCGACCGCCTCGGCCGGGGTGACGCGGCGCATCTCATCGAGCGAGCGCGTCCGGAACGGGCCGCCGCTGGCGGTGAGGATGACGCGGCTGATCGCCTCCGGGCGGGCGGCGTCGAAGCACTGGAAGACGGCATTGTGCTCGGAATCGACCGGCAGCAGCGTCGCGCCGCTCGCCTTGGCCGCCTGCGTCATCAGCGCGCCTGCCGAGACCAGCGATTCCTTGTTGGCCAGCGCGACCGTGCCGCCCGCCTCCAGCGCGCGCATCACCGGCTTCAGGCCCGCCGTGCCGACGATCGCCGCCATCGTCCAGTCGGCGCCCGCCCCGGCCGCCTCGACGATTGCCGCGTCGCCCGCGACCGCCTCGACGCCGATGCCGGCCAGCGCCTCCTTGAGGCGCGGCAGGTGCGTCTCGTCGCCGATGACGGCGCGTTGCGGGCGGAATTTCGCCGCCAGCTCGATCAGCCCGTCTATGTCCTTGCGCGCCGTCAGCGCGACGATCTCGAAGCGGTCGCGGTTGCGTTCGATCAGGTCGAGCGTCGAGCGGCCGACCGATCCGGTCG
>CAZTPD010000220.1:0-2964 GCA_964614625.1 uncultured Sphingosinicella sp.
GGATTTCGAAGATGTCGGGGATATCGGCCTCAAACACCTCGTTCGTCCCGAGCGAAGTCGAGGGGCGTTTCTCCGAGTCCGTGCCAGCGCCCCTCGACTTCGCTCGGGACGAGCGAGTCCCAAGTTGCTGGGGAATGTCCGCGATCGTCCTTACGTTTGGCGTCACGTCCTCGCCGGTCGTGCCGTCGCCGCGCGTGGCCGCCAGCACCAGTTCGCCCTTCTCGTAGCGTAGCGAGCAGGACAGGCCGTCGATCTTCGGCTCGGCGGTGAGCGCGACCGGTGCGTCCGGGGCGAGCTTCAGATAGCGCCGCAGCCGCGCGGCGAACTCCGCCACCTCCCCGTCCGCGAAGGCGTTGTCGAGGCTGAGCATCGGCGCGGCGTGGCGGATCTTGGCGAGATGCGCGGCGGGCGCGGCGCCGACCTCGCGCGAGGGGCTGTCGGCGCGGACGAGGTGCGGAAAGTCCGCCTCCAGTGCCGCATTCTCGCGCACCAGTGCGTCGAATTCGGCATCGGAAATCTCCGGCGCGTCATTGGTATGGTAGAGCCTATTATGCCGCGCGATCTCCTTCGCGAGGCGCATCAGGCGATTGGCGGCTTCGGCTTCGGTCATGCCAGGCATTCGGCGAGAAAATCCTCCAGCGACGCCCAGGCGCGGCGGGCGGCGGTCTCGTTGTGGACGATGCCGTTTTCCGGCGACCTGGCATTGGGATTGGTGAAGCCGTGGGCGGTGTGGCCGTAGGCGTGGAGCTGCCAGTCGGCGCCCTTGGCGGTCAGCTCGGCGGCGAGGGCGACGGCCTGTTCCGGCGTGGCCAGCGGATCGTCCCAGCCGTGGAAAGCGATAACCTTCGCCTTGATCGGCGTGTCTTCATGGTTGCCGGGCGGATCGAAGATGCCGTGGAAGCTCGCCACGCCCGCCACGTTCGCGCCGGTGCGGGCGAGATCGAGCGCACACAGGCCGCCGAAGCAGAAGCCGATCGCGGCGGTCTTCGCGGCATCGGCTTCGGGCAGGGTGCGCGCCGTCTCCAGCACGGCAAGCAGGCGGTCCTGCAACAGCGGTCGATCGTCGCGCAGCGCGTTCATCAGGCCGAAGCAGTCCTCGCGCGGGCGGCCGATATGCTGGCGGCCGTAGAGATCGGCGACGAAGGCGGCATAGCCGAGCGCGACGAGCCGGCGCGCGAAGCCGGCCTCCAGATCGGTGCGGCCCATCACGGTCGGGAAGATGAGGACGAGCGGGCGCGGGCCGGAATCGGGCGCGTGGAAGAGCAGGCCTTCGAGTTCGGCGTCGCCGTGGCGGGTGGGGACGGGGCGGGGTTCGACTTCCATCAGGCCTCCTCCGAGCGAAACTCGGCGACAACCTCGATCGCTCCGACAATGGCTCGATTGAATGCGTCGAGCTCTTCGGCGGGTATCCAATATTCTTGATGTGCACGACCGCCGGCCAGTTGCGGCTCGTAACCCTCAAGGAACTCGGCGCGCACCTCGAACCGGGTGACGAAGCCCGATCCGCTCGCCGGCACATTCCAGTCGCGGGCGATCTTGACCGCGTAGGCCTCGGTTGTGACCGGATAGAAGATCGGCTGCTCGGGCAATCGGGGTGGAAAGGCGCGCATGTCCGATGCCTGAATCAGGGCGAGTTCCTCCGGTCCGACCGGGCGCCACAATGTGACCGTCTCCATCACGCCGCCTCCAGCAATCGTGTCGCCTGCGCCCTTGCCTCGTCCGTCACCTCGGCGCCGGAGAGCATGCGGGCGATCTCCTCGCGGCGCTCGGCTTCGCCCAGCAGGCGGACGCCGGTGCGGGTGACGCGGCCGTCATGGCTCTTTTCGATGAAGAGGTGGCGCGCCCCCCGGGCGGCGACCTGGGGCGAGTGGGTGACGACGAGCACCTGACCCTCGGCCGCGAGCCGGTGCAGCCGCTCGCCGACCGCGCTGGCGACGGCGCCGCCGACGCCCCGGTCGATCTCGTCGAAGATCATCGTGGTGGCGCCGCCTTCCTCGGCCAGCGCGACCTTGAGGGCGAGGATGAAGCGGCTGAGTTCGCCGCCCGAGGCGATCTTCGTGAGCGGGCCGAAGGGGGCGCCGGGGTTGGTCGAGACCTCGAAGGCGATGCGGTCGATGCCGGACGCCGAGGGCTCGGCGGGGTCGATTACGGTGCGGAAGCGGGCGGCGTCGAGCTTGAGCGGGGCCAGCTCGGCGGCGACGGCGGCGTCGAGGCGGGCGGCGGCGGCGCGGCGGGCGTGGCTCAGTGCTTCGGCTGCGTGGTCGTAATCGCCCCGCGCGGCGGCGAGGTCGGCCTCCAGCGCGGCGAGGCGCTCGCTGCCCGATTCGATCATCGCGAGCTTGGCCGCCAGCTCCGCTCGCAAGGCGGGCAGGGCGTCGGGCTCGACCCGGTGCTTGCGGGCCAGCGCGCGGATGTCGAACAGGCGGGTTTCGGCCTCCTCCAGCCGGGCGGGATCGAAGGTGAGCGCCTCGGCGGCGCGCTCCAGCGCGGCTTCGCCGTCCGCCGCCTCGATCACGGCGCGGTCGAGCGCGGCGAGGGCTTCGGCGAGCAGGGGATGCTCGGACGCGATCCGGTCTAGGCGGCGGGCCGCCTGCCGGAGTTGCGCGAGGCCGCCTTCGGAGCCTTGCAGCAGGGCGTTCAGCGTTTCCAGCTCGTCGCCCAGCTTGGCGCCGGACTGCATGGTGGCGCGCAGGGTGGCGAGGCTTTCTTCCTCGCCGGGCTGGGGATCGAGCCGGGCGAGTTCGTCCACCGCATGGGCGAGCCATTCGCGGTCGCGCTCCGCCTCGTCATGGGCGCGGCGGGCTTCGGCCAGCGCCTCCTCGGCGGCGCGGACCCGGCTCCAGGCTGCGGCGACGGGCGCGGCGTCGAGCGCGCCATAGGTGTCGAGCAAAAAGCGATGGCCGCGCGGGTTGAGCAGGCCGCGCTCGTCATGCTGGCCGTGGATCTCGACGAGCAGGGCGCCCA
>CAZTPD010000221.1:0-2958 GCA_964614625.1 uncultured Sphingosinicella sp.
CGCTACCGGCTGACGCGGATGCTGGAGACTCATGCCGTCCGCCGCGCCGATGCGGTGGCGGTGATCTGCGAGGGGCTGCGCGGCGACCTGATCGCGCGCGGCATCGCGGCGGACAGGATCGTCGTGTCGCCCAACGGCGTCGATCTCGGCCTGTTCGGCGATCCGCCGGCGCCGGACCCGGATTTCGCGCGGAGCCTCGGATTGGCGGGCGCGGAGGTGATCGGCTTCATCGGCTCCTTCTACGATTATGAGGGGCTGGACGACCTGATCGCGGCGATGCCGGGGCTGATCGCGCGGCGGCCGGACGCGCACCTGCTGCTGGTCGGCGGCGGGCCGATGGAGGAGGCGCTGAAGGCGCAGGCGGCGGCTTCGTCCGCCTCGGAGCGCATCCATTTCGTCGGGCGCGTGCCGCACCATGAGGTCGCGCGTCATTACGCGCTGGTCGATGTGCTGGCCTATCCGCGCAAGGCGATGCGGCTGACCGAGCTGGTGACGCCGTTGAAGCCGCTGGAGGCGATGGCGCAGGGCAAGCTGGTCGCCGCGTCAAATGTCGGCGGGCATCGCGAGCTGATCGAAGACAATGTGACCGGCACGCTGTTTCCGCCGGGCGACCCGGCGGCGCTGGCCGATGCGCTGGCGGGCCTGTTCGAGCAAAGCGGCGACTGGACGGCGCGGCGGGCGGCGGCGCGGGCGTTTGTCGAGCGCGAGCGTAACTGGGCGTCAAACATTTCGCGCTATGCCCCGGTTTACGAACGACTGACGGGCAAGGCGGCATGATCTCCTCTCTCCTCCGACTCTCCGGTCGCGGCGCGATCGACCTGCCGGTCGCCGCCTTGGCCGCGCTCTCCGTCGCCTTCGTCGCCTTCGCCGCGCCGGCCGGCCTGCTCGGCGAGCTGGTGGCTCTGACCGGATTGCCCGCGATCCTGCCCGCCGCCGCCCCGCCGCTGGGCGCCACGGCGCGGATCGCGCTGGCGCTGGGGGGATCGGCGATCGTCTTCGGCCTCGTCCTCGCCTTGCTCGGCTGGCTCGACCGCTTCGCGGCGCCGCGCCCGCCGCGCTTCGTGCCGCAGCCGGAAAGCCCGCGCCTGCGGCGGCGCGACCTGCATCCCGACGCGCCGGCGGTGAAGCCCGTCTCGGCGGCCCGCGACTTCGGCGCGTTCGAGGCGGCCCCGGCGCCGGAAGCCGGGCCGGAATCCGAAGCCGAGCCCGAAGCCGAGCCGGTGGTCGAGGCCGCGCCGCTCCCTTCGCCGGCCGCCTTCGTGCTGCCGGAAGCCACGGACAGCCTGCCCAATTTGATGGCGCGGCTCGAACAGGGACTGGCGCGGCGCGAGGCCGCTCCGGCGCCCCGCGCCGCGCCGTCGCCGCGTCCGGCGGGGCCGGCCAACGACCGGCTGCAAAGCGCGATCGAGAGCCTCCAACGGCTCGCGGCGCGCCAGGCCTGAAGACCGGCCCCCTCTCGGCGGTGCCTCACTTTGAACTTCGAATCCGCTTTCGACCATTGCGGGCTCCCTCGGTTCGTCGCCCCGGACTTGATCCGGGGTCCACCTTCTTTCGACAGCCGCAGCGAAGAAAAGGTGGATGCCGGATCAAGTCCGGCATGACGAAGAGGGGGCATCGATGCCTGCTTCCCATCCGGAGCGAATCCTGACGCCGGAAACCGGCCCCCGAAATTCAAACCGAGACACCACCCCCCTCTCTGCTAAGTTTACAAAGTTTACAGGGTCGCGGGGTGTCCGGGGTCCGCGCCCTGCTCGGCCGCGATCACCAGCAATTCGACCGACAACTCCACGGCGTCGTTCCCGCGCCGGTCGCCGGCCAGCGCGATGGAGGCGACGAAATGGCCGCGCAGGTCGAAATCGTGATGGTCCAGTCCGGCGATGAAGCGATCCGCCGCCGCGTCCGCTTCGGGGCCGGCGAGCGTGATCCGCAGCCCGTGCCGCGCGCCCGTGAAGGTGGCGCTGGCCCAGTCGCGCCGGGAGAGATGCTCGACGCCGACCAGCCCCGGGAAATCCCCGAACTTCGCCCAAATCGCCTGCGCGAGTCGGCGGGCGGACAGGCTCATTGGCCGAGCTCGCGTTCGCGCCGCTCCAGCCAGGCGAGGAAGCGGGCGCGGGTGGCGGGGCGCAGCTCGCGGCCGTTGCGCAGGTCCATGACGAAACGGGGATCGCCCATCGCCTCGCGCCCCATCCGCGTCGCGCTGATCGCGCCGCGCCGCATGTGAATCTCGATCCGCCTCAACAGGTTCATCCCTCGCCCTCCGACTCAGAAGTTCTTGCTATGTTCCAAGTTCGGAGGTGATTTCCTACTTGTCTAGGAAAAATCCTATTTGTATGAGAGAAAGATGGCCGACGAGGACGCCCGGGCCGCCCTGGCGCGGCTGATCGAGACGCGGGGGGAGGATTATGCCGGCCTCTCCCGGCTGATCGGGCGCAACCCGGCCTATGTGCAGCAATATATCAAGCGCGGGACGCCGCGCCGGCTGGCCGAGGCGGACCGGCGGCAACTGGCGCGCTATTTCGGCGTGGACGAGGCTTTGCTGGGCGCGCCGCCGCCGGAGGCGGAGCCGCCGGGCGGGCTGGTGCCGGTGCCCAGGCTCGATGTCGGCGCGGCGGCGGGGGCGGGCGCGTTCGACGGGGACGAGCGGGCGCGCGGCCATATCGCCTTCGATCCCGCCTGGCTGCGCCGGGTGGCGCGCGGCGCGGCGGACCAGCTTTCGATCATCCGGGTGGCCGGCGATTCGATGACGCCGACGCTGAACGACGGCGACGACATCCTGGTCGACCGGGGCGACGGCGCGGGGCGGCTGCGCGACGGCATCTATGTGCTGCGGATCGACGAGGCTCTGGTGGTGAAGCGGCTCGCGCTCAACCCGGCGGCGCGGGCGGTGTCGGTGCGCAGCGACAATCCGGCCTATCCGGGCTGGCCCGATTGCCCGGTCGCGGCGGTGGACGTGGTGGG
>CAZTPD010000222.1:0-2937 GCA_964614625.1 uncultured Sphingosinicella sp.
ATGCAAATATCCCTTGATGGTTCCCCACAATTCCGCCGGGGTTTGCGCCGCCGAAGCTAAAATCCGGTTAACGCCGTGGCAGGGTTCGGCTCCGAAGCGGACGCGTCGTCGCATCGCCAGGCGGCTGATTTCGATGCTAAAGAGCCGTTAAGCATTCGCCGCTAGAGCGAAGCCGTTATCCGGTGGAGGTTTGGGAATGACGATCCGTTTCGGCCGCACGGCCCTTTCCATCGCGGCGACGATCGCGCTGGCCGCGCCCCTCGCCGCGCAGCCGACGCTCGCCGGGCCGAGCGTCGAGGCCGGCTTCACCGCCTGGCAAGGCGGCGATTATGACAGTGCGGTGCGCAACTGGCGCCCGCTCGCCGATCGCGGCGATGCCGACGCTCAGTTCAATCTGGGCCACGCCTATCGCCTCGGCCGGGGCGTACCGCAGAATCTCACGCTTGCCGAACAATGGTATGAACGCGCCGCGCGCTCCGGCCATATGGAGGCGCAGGCCATGTACGGCGTGATCCTGTTCCAGAACGGCCGCCGGACCGAGGCGATGCCCTTCATCCAGCGCGGCGCCGAGGCCGGCGATCCGCGCGCGCAATATGTCTACGGCACCGCGCTCTTCAACGGCGATCTGGCCCCGCGCGACTGGGCCCGCGCCTATGCGATGATGAGCCGTTCCGCCGCGCAGGGCCTCGCGCCCGCCGTCACCCAGCTTGCCGAGATGGAACGGCATATCGGATCGGAGGACGTCGCGCGCGGCCGGGACATGGCCGAGGCGCTCGCGCGTCAGGCCTTGCCGCCTTCGGTCGCGCTGGCGGAAGCAGCGCCGCCACCGGCGCCGCCCTCCCCTCCGCCCGCGGCACGACCCGCGCCTCGGCCCGCGCCGCAGCCGACCGTCGCGCCCGTCGCCGTGCCACCTTCGGCGGCCGTGATCCCGCCTGCGCCAGCGCCAGCCACGACGCCTGCGCCTGCCCCCGCCGTCCGTCCGGCCCCACCGACGCTGGCGCGCGATGGCGGCCGCTGGCGTATCCAGCTCGGCGCCTTCAGCTCCGAGGCGAACGCCCGCGCGGCGTGGAGCGGCGTGGCCGGACGATTGCCGGGGCTGCAGCCGCATGTCGTGCGCGCCGGGGCCGTCTTCCGGCTTCAGGCCGGTCCGCTCGCCGATCGCGCCGCCGCTGCCCGCGCCTGCGCCGCCGCGCGGCAGGCCTGCTTCCCGGTCGCACCCTAGGTCTCCGATTAACCGTTTCTTTGCGTGAACTTGCTATCCCGATCCCCAGAACAAGGGATGGAAAGATGGCGCAGGCAGTCGATCTCGACGATCGCAGGGGCATGGCGTCGCGCTGGCGGCGGCGGCGGATGTGCCTGCTGGTCAGCGACCGGGCCGCGCCCGCCGCGCTGCGCGAGATCAGCGCGACCGGCGCCATGCTCGAAACCTCTGCCCGCCCGCTGATCGGCGTCATGGTCGAGCTGCGCCATCCCGAGGCGGGCGCCATTTCCGCCCGGGTCCGCGCCGTCGGCGACGACGGCGTCGCACTGGGCTTCGACTATGGCGAACGCTCCGTCGCCTTCGCGCTGGCCGCCATCGCCGCCGACATGAGCCGCCCGGGCTAGGATCTTCCCCTCTCAACGTCACCCCAGCGAAGGCTGGGGTCCATGCTGACTCCGAATGGACCCCAGCCTTCGCTGGGGTGACGAACCTTCAATCAGTCTTCCACCCACTCCGCGCGCGCATAGCCCTGCGCATAGAGCAAGGCGGTGAGATCGTTCGCCGCGATCCGCGCATCCGCCGCCGCCGCCGCCGCCGGCTTGGCGTGATAGGCGACGCCCAGCCCCGCCGCCTCGATCATCGGGATGTCGTTGGCCCCGTCCCCGACCGCCAGCGTCTCTTCCGGCGCAAGCCCGAGCCGCGCCGCCGTCCCGATCAGCGCCTCGCGCTTCGCCGCCGCGCCGACGATCGGGCGGGTCACCGTCCCCGCCAGCCTGCCGCCGTCGATCTCCAGCACGTTGGCGATCGCCCGGTCGAAGCCGATCGCCTCCGCCACCGGCCCGGCGAAGCGGGTGAAGCCCCCGGAGACGAGCAGCGCATGCGCCCCGTGCGCCTTCATCGTGCCCACCAGCGCCCGCGCGCCGGGGGTGAGGCGCACCCGCTCGGCTCGGCAGCGGTCGATCACCGCCGCGTCCAGCCCCTTGAGCAGCGCCACCCGCGCGTCCAGCGCCGCCTCGAAATCCAGCTCGCCGCGCATCGCCCGCTCGGTGACGGCGGCGACCTCGGCCTTGAGGCCTGCATAATCGGCCAGCTCGTCGATGCACTCGACGGTGATCATCGTCGAATCCATGTCGGCGACGATCAGCCGCTTGCGGCGCCCGGCGGCGGGCTGGACGATCACGTCCACGCCCCCGATCAGCCCCTCCAGCGCCCGCCGCGCCTCCCGCGAATCGCCGCCGAGCGCGAGATCCCCCGCACGGCCCTCGTCGAGCCACGCAAAACCACGCACATCCCCCACCGCATCCTGCGCGGCGGAAATATCGCCGCGCGTCAGCCGGTCCTTTGCTATCAGGGTCGCGATGAACATGGGTTCCTCTGGAAAGCCGCCGCTGGCGCTCATCGCAGGCCCGACCGCCAGCGGCAAGTCGGCGCTTGCACTGACGCTAGCGGAAGCCGTGGGTGGCACGGTGATTAACGCCGACAGTGCGCAGGTTTACAGCGAGTTGCGGATTGTTTCCGCCAGACCGTCGAAGGACGACGAACGCCGCGCTCCACACCGCCTCTACGGCTATCGCAGCGGCGCCGACGCCTGCTCGGCCGCCAATTGGGCCGAGGATGCGAAGCGGGAGATCGCCGCTGTCCATGCCCAGGGGCGCCTGCCGATTCTGACGGGCGGCACTGGCCTCTACATCCGCACCCTGCTCGACGGCATCGCCCCGGTGCCCGAGATCGCATCC
>CAZTPD010000223.1:0-2923 GCA_964614625.1 uncultured Sphingosinicella sp.
CCCACGGCCCCTCATAGCCGCGCGAGCGCGCCCCGCCGGCCACCCACCAGCCCTGACCGGGTATCCCGTCGCTGGCACGCACCACCAGCACGGCCAGCTCCGGCTCGCCGCGCGCCTCGCCCGCGCGGTCGATCTCGCCGAGCATCGCGCAGAGCGCCCGCATCTTGGGCCGTGTGAAGCGATAGCCGAGATGCTCGAGCAGCTCGCCATAGGAAAGCGCCGTCCCGGCCCTCGCCGCGGCGACGAGATGGGCGCGCACTTCCTCGGGATCGGCGAGCGGGTTCGTCACTTTTCCTCCCCGGCATTTGTCGGGGAGGGGGACCAGCGAAGCTGGTGGAGGGGCATCTTCAAGGCCCGTGCCAAAGACCCCTCCACCACCTTTCGGGCGGTCCCCCTCCCCACGAAATCGTGGGGAGGATACTAGTTCGCGTCGCCCAGCAACAGCCGCGCCTCGGTGCCGCCGCCGTCGCGCGGGGCGATGCGCAGGGTGAAGCGTTCGTTGTCGCGCCGCCCGGTGCCGGAGATCACGAAGCCCGTGCCTTCGGCGCTGTCGGAAGCGATCGAGAAGGTGTCCCCGCGCGCCGGATCGCGATACCAGGCGGCGACGCGCCCGATCTCGTCGCCGGTCGAGAAGCGCAGCTCCACATCGCCATTGTCGTCGCCGCGATTGCCCTGGACGTGGATGCCGCCGAACGTGGCGTCCGGATAGATCAGTTCGTTGTCGCCATCCATGTCCGCCCGGGTCAGGATCGTCTCGGGAATGTCGAGCTTCAGGCTGAAACCCGGCGCCTCGATCGTCAGCCGACCCTGCTCGGCGCGGCCTTCGGCGGTGGCGTTCTCGGCGACCGGGGCGGCGTCATTGCCGAAACGCGCCTCGCAGGCGCCGAGCAAGGCGATCGCGGCGAGTGCCGGCAACAGTCTGGCCATGGTCATCTAGGCTCTCCTTCCGTGCCCGACTATCTGTGTTATCGACATAATACAATACATCGCTTGCCGTCGCCGGCGCGCTCCTCTAGGCGCGCGCCATGGGTGACGATCAGGGCCGTCGGCGCGCCGGGCTGATGCTCGGCGTGGCCGCCTATCTGCTGTGGGGCGTGATGCCCCTCTATTTCAAGGCGCTGGCGCATGTCGGCCCGGTCGAGATCGTCGCGCACCGGATCGTCTGGTCGCTGGTCTTCCTCGCCGTCCTGATCGTGCTGTGGCGGCGCTGGCCGGCGACGCGCGCCGCGCTCGCCAATCCCCGGGCGCTGGGGCTGCTGGCGCTCACCGCCGCGCTGATCGCGGCCAATTGGCTGATCTACGTCTACGCGGTGGTCAGCGGCCATGTCCTGGAAAGCAGCCTCGGCTATTATCTCAATCCGCTGGTCAACGTGCTGCTCGGCGTCCTGCTGCTGAAGGAGCGGCTCGGCCGGCTCCAGGTCGCCGCGACGCTGCTCGCCGGGGCGGGCGTGCTGGTGCTCGCCGCCGGCGCGGGCGCGGGGCTGTGGATCAGCCTGGCGCTCGCCGGCACCTTCGCCGGCTACGGCTTCCTGCGCAAGATCGCGCCGGTCGACGCGCTGGAGGGGCTGTCGATCGAGACGGTGATCCTCGCCCCGGTCGCGCTCGGCTGGCTGCTGTGGCTCGAAGGGACCGGCGCGGGCGGCTTCCTCGCCTCCGGCCCGACGACCGCCCTGCTGCTCGCGCTCGGCGGCGCGGTCACGGCGGTGCCGCTGCTGCTGTTCACCGCGGCGGCGCGGCGGCTGCCTTATTCGACGCTGGGCTTCCTCCAGTATCTCGCGCCGTCGCTGCAATTCCTGCTCGCGGTGCTGGCGTTCGGCGAGCCGCTGACCCGCGCCCATGCGATCTGCTTCGGCGCGATCTGGACGGCGCTGGCGCTGTTCACCTTCGACGGCCTGCGCGCCGCCCGCCGCGCCCGCCTCGCGGCCGCCGGGATGGTCTGACGCTTGCACAGGCCCGCGCTTCCGGGAGATGAAGCGGTCATGAAGACCGATCCGCGAGTCGATGCCTATATCGCCCGCCAGGCCGCCTTCGCCCGGCCGATCCTCGAACATCTGCGCGCGGTGGTTCACGCCGCCTGCCCGCAGATCGAGGAGACGCTGAAATGGGGCGCGCCGAGCTTCACCTACAAGGGCGGCATCGTGGCGGGCATGGCGGGGTTCAAGGCGCATGTCGCCCTGAACTTCTGGAAGGGCGCATTGGTCACCGGTGACACGCCCGGTCAGGCGGAGGCGATGGGCCAGTTCGGGCGGATCGGATCGCTCGACGACCTGCCCGACCGCGCGGCGCTGGAGGCGCTGGTGAAGAAGGCCGTGACGCTGGCCGATCAGGGGGTGAAGGCGCCGCGCGGCAAGCATCCGAAGCCCGCGCTCGAAACGCCCGCCGATCTCGCCGCCGCGCTCGACGCGAACCCCGCCGCCAGGGCCGTGTTCGACGGCTTCCCGCCGGGCGCCCGGCGCGACTATGTCGAATGGATCACCGGGGCGAAGCGCGAGGAGACCCGGGCGAAGCGCCTGGCCCAGACCGTGGAATGGCTGGCGGAAGGCAAGCGCCGGAACTGGAAATACGAGAATTGCTGAGGGAGAGGCCGGGCCGGGGGAAAGGCGTCGGCGGATCGTGCGACGGCGGGAGGAATATCTGTCGTCCCGGTTTATCCATGTCCCGATTTTGCCGAACGGCACGACCGGCACGAGTGGCATGAAAGTCACGAATGTCACACGGGAAAGCGGGGGGCATTCTCCTGCGATGCGCCATATCCGGGGCGTGCCGATGGGCTCCGGCAAGAGGGCGGAGCGGAAGGGCGGACGATGGGGAAGCATGTCCTGAGCCTGTCGAAGCCTGTCCTGAGCCCCGTCGAAGGGGGAGCCGAGTCGCGCCGAGCGTGACAGACGAAATCCTACATTGGAAGGGCGCGGCCCTTGGATGA
>CAZTPD010000224.1:0-2915 GCA_964614625.1 uncultured Sphingosinicella sp.
CGCAGCGCCAGCGAATTGCCCGATTTGAAGACCTTCGCCCGATATTCCTTGCCCATCACGGCCTCCGTATATACGCGATGTATATACATTCGCCGCGCCGCCGCTTCAAGGCACGGCGCGCAGCACCAGTTGCTGGATCGCCGGCGGGTTGGTCGGCGCGAGCAGGAGATAGCCCTCCAGGCGGCCGTTTGTGCAGTCCCACCGGAACGTGCCGGACATCGCCCCGGTCGCGGTGATCGGCGCGCCGGTCGCGCAGGCGCCGACTTCGTCCCGCAGCCGCGCGAATTCGCGCGCCCAGTTCTCCGCCGATCGGTCGGGCAGGAAGTTCATCGCCAGCCGGCCGCGCATCGGCTCGATGGTGCCGGTCTCATAAGCGGCGCCGGCCGCCGCATAGGCCTCGGCAAGCGGCGGCGTCACCGGCTCCGTCCGAGTCGGCAGCAGGCCGGCGCGGCCCAGATCGAGCGCCGTCCGGGTCAGGACCGGGATCGGCGCGGCATAGGTGCGGTTGGCGAAGGCGAACAGGCCGGTGCCGGACTCCGGCAGGACCATCATGTAGGAGCCGTAGCCCGGATAGCCGCCGCTGTGGGACAGGAGGAGGCCGAGATCGCAATCCTGCGCGGCGCTCAGCCCCATGCCATAGGCGACGGCGAAACGGCAGGGCGGCGCGCCGTCGAGGCCCGGCCGCTCGCTCGTGCGCGCGAAATTGAGGCCCTGGGCCAGTTCACGCACCGTGGCGCGCCGCACCGGCCCCTCCTCCGGCCCGTCGCGCGCCGGCCAGGCGGAGGCGAGGAAGGCGAGCCAGCGGGCATAATCGTTCGCGCTGGTCTCGACGCCGCCCATCGCGCCGAACGTACCATGCGCCATGTCGCGCTCCAGCGCATGCGCGTCATTCTCCCAGCGATAGCCGAGCGCGCGGCGTTCGCGCGGGGACTCGGCCACTTCATACCGGGTGGACGCCATGCCGAGCGGCCGCATGATCTCCTGCTCGATATAATCGGCATAGGGCCGGCCGGAGACGTTGGTGACGATCCGGCCGAGCAGGGCATAGCCGAAATTGGAATATTCGAACGCCGTCCCCGGCGCGCGGCTCATCGGCACGCCGTCCGCCAGGATTTGCGTGAACTCCGCTTCCGGCAGATCCTGCTGCAAATCACCCCAGGGATTGTCGGTGACGAGGCCGCCGGTGTGGGCGAGGAGATCGCGCACCCGGATGCGCGGGGAATCCGTGGTCGGATAGCGCCAGTTGCGCATTTCGGGGACATAGGTCTCGGCCAGCGCGTCGAGCGAGAGCCGTCCTTCGTCGCGCAGCTTCAATATGGCGAGCGCGGTGAAGACCTTGGACATGGAGGCGATGCGGAATGTGCTGTCGCCGGTCACCGGCCGGCGCTGCTCCAGATCCTGCACGCCCATCGCGGAGAGATGCACCAGCCGCCCGTCCCGCACGATCCCCCAGACCAAGCCGGGGACATGCCGCTCCTCCATGAACCGGCGGAAATGGTCGTCGAGCGCGGGGGCCAGGCTTTCGATCGAGGCGGGCGCGGGCGCGGCGGGCGCCTCCTGCGACAAAACCGGGGCGGCCAGCCCGATCAGCAAAGCGGCAATCAGGATGCGGCGCATATCGTTCCTTCCTCGAATTCGAAGCTACGCCACTAAACCCCACCCGTCATTCCAGCGAAAGCTGGAATCCATCTTCCTTCTCCCTTTCCTCCGCGTCTCTGCGTCTCTGCGCGCATTAAAGAATGGTTCGCGCAGAGACGCAGAGATCGCAGAGAAGAAAAGGTGGATTCCAGCTTTCGCTGGAATGACGGTGACGGGTGCGGGTTCAGGCCAGGAAGGCGGGATCGGCAAGGATGCGGCCGTCCGCGAGATCGGCGATGCCGGGGCGGAACGGGATCAGCGCGCGCTTGCCGTCCGGCTTCTCGATCTCCAGGAGATCGCCCGCGCCGAAATTCTCGACCGCGACGACGGTGCCGAGCATTGCGCCGTCCGCGCCGGCGCAAGGCAGGCCGATCAGGTCGGCATGATAATATTCGCCCTCGCCGAGCGCGGGCAGTTCGTCGCGGGGAACCGAAAGGGTCATCCCGCGCAGCGCCTCGGCGGCGCCGCGATCCGCGATCTCGGCGAAGCGCGCGATGACGGTCTTGCCGCCCGGCTTCACCGCTTTGAGGGTGAGCGCGCGCTCCCCCGCGAACAGCCTCTTGTGGGCCTTCAGGCTGTCGATGCTCTCGGCGAAGAGCTTCAGGCGCACCTCGCCGCCGACGCCGTGCGCGCCGGCGACGGCGGCGAGGATGACCCGATCCGGCAAGGCTTACTCGGCCTTCTCGGCGCCTTCCTCGGCGGCGGCTTCGGCCGGAGCTTCCTCCGCAGCGGCTTCCTCGACAGGAGCTTCCTCGGCAGTCGCTTCAGCCGGAGCCTCCTCGGCCGCGGCCTCGGCGGGCGCTTCCTCGGCCGGAGCTTCGGCGGCTTCCGGAGCCTCCTCGGCGGCGACCTCCTCGGCCGGCGCCTCGGGCGCGGCTTCCTCGACTGCCTCGGCGGGCGCTTCTTCCTCGACCGGCGCGGCGGCGGCTTCGGCGGCGGCGGCTTCCTTGCCGGCCCGCTCCTCGGCGCGCTCCTTGGCCTTCTCGCCCGGCTCGCCCTTCTTCGGGTTGCTCTTGGCGGCGCGCTCCAGGATGCCGGCGGCATCGAGGAAGCGGTGGACGCGGTCGGACGGCTGGGCGCCGACGGAGAGCCAGTGCTTCACCCGGTCGGCGTCGATCTTCACGCGCTCGGGATTGTCCTTGGCGAGCAGCGGGTTGTAGCTGCCGACGCGCTCGATGAACTTGCCGTCACGCGGGTTGCGCGCGTCGGCGACGACGATCTTGTAATAAGGCCGCTTCTTCGCGCCGCCGCGCGCCAGCCGGATTGCAACTGCCATT
>CAZTPD010000225.1:0-2847 GCA_964614625.1 uncultured Sphingosinicella sp.
TCAACGCCGTCCAGCTCTTCGGCGCGATCTTCCACGAAGCGACCGACTTCGACCGCGACGGCTGGAGCCTCTATTCCCACCCGATCGACCGCCAGCCCTTCGACGCCGCGCGCCATCCCTATGCGCTCGACATCCCGAACAACGGCATCGACGAGGACGGGCTGGGCGGCGATTTCACCTTCGCGGGCGGGCTGCCGGCGGAGCGCGCGCCGGTGATCGCCGGGCGCAAGCGCAACGTCGTCCTGATCGTGCTGGAAAGCACCCGCGCCGATGCGCTCGGCATGCGGGTCGCGGGCCGCCCGGTCGCGCCCAATCTGGAGGCGCTGGCCCGGGCCGGCAGTTCGGCGCCCGCCGCCTACAGCCATGTCGGCTTCACCACCCAGTCGCTGCAAAGCCTGTTCACCGGCGAGCTGGCCCCGGCGGACGGCCGCAACTCGCTGGTCGCGGCGTTCCGCGCCAACGGCTACCGGGTCGGCATCCTCTCCGGCCAGGCCGAGGATTTCGGCGGCACGGCGGAGCTGGTCGGCATGCGGCGCGGCGACCTCTTCGTGGACGCCGCCACGCATCGCGAGGAGCGCGCCTCCGTCTTCGCCGCGCAGGGCTCGCTGGCGATCGACGGGCGCGTGCTGCTGCGCGAGTTCGATGCGCGGCTCGGCGGCCGGGAGGCGTGGGACCGGCCCTGGTTCCTCTATGTGAACCTGCAATCGGCGCATTTCCCTTATGCCTGGCCGGGCATGGACCGCATCCTGCCGGGCGAGCCGCTTCCCCGCCGCGAGATCAACGCCCGCAACCGCGAACGGCTGGCGCGCACCTACTGGAACGCGGTGGCCTATAGCGACCGGCTGATGGGGGAGCTGATCGAACGGCTGCGCGGTCTCGGCGTTCTCGACGACACGCTGATCGTCGTCACCGCCGATCATGGCGAATCGCTGTTCGACGACGGCTTCCTCGGCCACGGCCACGCGCTGAATGACGAACAGACCCGCATCCCCTTCGTGCTCAGCGATCCCGGCATCGCCTTCCCCGCGCCGGTCGGCCTCGCCGACATGCGCGCGATCATCCTCACCGCCGCCGGGGCGGACGTGGACCCGCCCGCTCATGACGGCGTCTTCCAGTATCTCGGCACGCTCGACCGGCCCGGCGCGATCGGGCTGGTCGGGCCGGACGGGCGGCGCATCACGTTCGACCTGTTCCGCGAGGCGGTACGGGACGGCGACGGGCGCTGGACGCCTTATGCCGACCTGCCGCCGGGCAGCGCCGGGCGTGCCCGCGCCGACGCGCTGATCGACCGCTGGGCGCGCGAACGCTGGATCGCCCATCTGCGCGGACAGCGTCGCCCCGGTTGAGCCTTGCGGCGGGCGCGCCGCTCCCCCATGAACGTCGCCAACTGGGGAATCGGAGACATATGACGCGCATCGGAATCATCGGCGCCGGCGGGCGCATGGGGCTGGCCATCGCCTCGGCCGTCGAAACGCATCCCGGGACCAGCCTGGCGGGCGGCGTCGGGCGGGACGGCGATGCCGCGACGCTGGCGGGCGAGAGCGACGCGCTGATCGATTTCTCCGCCGCCGATGCGCTCTCCGCCAATCTCGACGCGGCGCTTGCGGCGGGCGTCCCGATCGTGATCGGCACGACCGGGCTGGGGCCGGTGCACCAGGCGCTGATCGAGCGGGCGGCCAGGAAGGTGCCGGTCCTGCAATCGGCCAACATGTCGCTGGGCATCACCCTGCTCGCTTATCTCGTCCGCGAGGCGTCGGCGCGGCTGGGCGACGAATGGGACATCGAGATCGTCGAGATGCACCACCGCCACAAGATCGACGCGCCGTCCGGCACGGCCCTGCTGCTCGGGCAGGCGGCGGCCGCCGGGCGCGGCGTGGACCTGAGCAACGTGGCCGAGCGCGGCCGCGACGGCATGACCGGGCCGCGCACGGCCGGCGACATCGGCTTCGCCTCGCTGCGCGGCGGCTCGGTCGCGGGCGACCATCAGGTGATCTTCGCCGCCGATCAGGAGCGGATCGAGCTGGGCCACCGCGCCGAGAGCCGCGCCATCTTCGCGCGCGGCGCGGTCAAGGCCGCGCTCTGGCTGAAGGACCGGCCGCCGGGCCTTTACGCGATGGCGGACGTGCTCGGCCTGTGAGCGGCGCGCCGGAGGAGGGATCGCCCCGCCTGGTCCGCCGGCTCGGCCGGTTCGACGCGACGATGCTCGTCATGGGCGGCATCGTCGGCGCCGGCATCTTCGTCAATCCGGCCGAGGTCGCCCGCCATGTCCAGTCGCCCGGCCTGATCGTCGGCGCCTGGCTGATCGGCGGCATGGTCGCGATCGCCGGGGCCTTCGTCTATGCCGAGCTGGCGGCGCGGCGGCCGCAGGTGGGCGGCCAATATGCCTATCTGCGCGACGCCTGGGGGCCGATGCCGGCCTTCCTCTACGGCTGGTCGCTGCTGCTCGTCATCCAGTCGGGCGGCATGGCGGCGGTGGCGATCACCTTCGCGCGCTACTTCCTCGATTTCGCGCCTTTGCCGATCGGCGAAAGCGCGCTGGCGGTCGCGACCTTGCTGCTGCTTACCGCGATCAACTGCCTGGGCGTGAAAGTGGGCGGCACGCTGCAAAGCGGCCTGATGGTCATCAAGATCGCCGCGCTCGTCGCGCTGGTCCTGTGCGGGGTCGCGCTCGCCCCCGCCTTCGCCGGGACACTCCCGCCCGCGCCCGCCGAACCTTTGCCCCCGCTCGGCACCATGGCCGCGCTCGCCGCCGCGCTGACCCCGGTCATGTTCGCTTATGGCGGCTGGCAGACCTCCGGCTTCGTCGCGGGCGAGATGCGCGATCCGGCCCGCGACCTGCCCCGCGCC
>CAZTPD010000226.1:0-2846 GCA_964614625.1 uncultured Sphingosinicella sp.
ATGAGGACAGCGCCTGGCGGATCAGCTTCTTCGGCGACGAGATCGAGGAGATCGTCGAGTTCGATCCGCTGACGGGGAAGAAGTCGGCGGCGCTGGATTATGTCCGCGTCTATGCGAACAGCCACTATGTGACGCCCGGCCCGACGCTCAAGCAGGCGATGGAGGCGATCCGCTTCGAGCTGGCCGAACGGCTCAAGGAGCTGACCGGCGAGGGCCGTCTCCTCGAAGCGCAGCGGCTGGAGCAACGCACCAATTTCGACCTGGAGATGATCGCCGCCACCGGCTCGTGTGCCGGCATCGAGAATTACAGCCGCTTCCTCACCGGCCGCCTGCCCGGCGAGCCGCCGCCGACCCTGTTCGAATATCTGCCCGACAACGCGCTGCTCTTCGTCGACGAGAGCCACCAGACCGTGCCGCAGATCGGCGCGATGGCGCGGGGCGATCATCGCCGCAAGATCACGCTCGCCGAATATGGCTTCCGCCTGCCGTCCTGCATCGACAACCGGCCGCTGCGCTTCAACGAATGGGACGTGATGCGCCCGCAGACCGTCGCGGTCTCGGCGACGCCCGGCCCGTGGGAGATGGAGCAGGCGTCGGGCGTCTTCGTCGAGCAGGTGATCCGCCCCACCGGCCTCATCGACCCCCCGGTCGAGATCAAGCCGGTCGAGGACCAGGTGGACGACCTGATCGCCGAGGCGAAGGCGACGGCGGCGAAGGGCTATCGCACCCTCGTCACCACGCTGACCAAGCGCATGGCGGAGGATCTGACCGAGTTCCTCCACGAAGCGGGCCTGCGCGTGCGCTACATGCACAGCGACGTCGAGACGCTGGAGCGCATCGAGCTGATCCGCGACCTCCGGCTCGGCGTCTATGACGTGCTGGTCGGCATCAACCTGCTGCGCGAGGGGCTCGACATCCCCGAATGCGGCCTGGTCGCGATCCTCGACGCCGACAAGGAAGGCTTCCTGCGCTCCGAGACCTCGCTGATCCAGACGATCGGCCGCGCCGCCCGCAACGTCGAGGGCAAGGTCATCCTTTACGCCGACCGCAAGACCGGCTCGATCGAGCGGGCGCTGGCCGAGACCGGCCGCCGCCGCGAGAAGCAGGAAGCCTATAACGCCCTCCACGGCATCACCCCGACCACGATCAAGCGCGACATCGCCGACATCCTCGCCGACGTCTCCAACCGCGATTCCGTGACGATCGACACCGGCGACGAGGAAGCCCCGCACCTCGTCGGCCACAATCTGCGCGCTTACATCGAGGAGCTGGAAGCCCGCATGCGCAAGGCCGCCGCCGACCTCGAATTCGAGGAAGCCGCGCGCCTGCGCGACGAGATCCGGCGGCTGGAGAATGACGAGCTCGGCCTGCCGGACGCGGAGCGCAAGGCGCCCGTCATCGGCCATTCCAACGAGGGCAAGCCGGGCACGCGGAAGATGCGCTATGGGAAGACGCAGCGGAAGTGGAGCGGGCGGCGGAGTTAGACGACGGTATCTTGCTTCGCCCACAATTATTTTCATAGGATTCCGCAATTCGCGGAAATACAGAAAATAACGTTTGCTTTGTGCATGGATCGGCGATTCATGAAGAACTCTCATTATCGAGAGACAGCCATGATCCGCAGCTTCGCCGACAAGGAAACCGAACGCATCTGGGCCGGCAAGCGGAGCCGGAAGCTACCGGCCGATATTCAGGATCGTGCGCTTATCCGACTCCGTATGCTGAGCCAGGCTGAGATCTTGGAAGATCTGCGCAATCCACCCGCCAACCGCCTTCACGCGCTGAAGGACGATCGCGCCGGACAGCACTCCATTTCCATTAACATGCAATGGCGTATATGCTTCGTCTGGCGCGACGGAGGCGCCGACGATGTCGAGATCACGGACTATCACTAATCCCGACTGGCTCCATAACCCTCACGCCGGTGAAATGCTGGCGAGCGAGTTCCTGGAGCCGCTCGGCCTCGACGCCGGGGCGCTGGCGCGCGCGATTGGCGTCCGACCCGAGCAGGTCGAGGCCGTGATCGCCGGGGCGCGGCCGATGGACGCCGAGCTTGACCTCCGGCTGGCGCGCTACTTCCGCATGTCCGAAGGCTTCTTCCTCGGCTTGCAGGCCGATTACGAATTGCTCGAAGCCAAGCGCGCGCTGAACGGCGATCTCGATCGCATCGTCCCGCGCGCCGCCTGAGCCTAGTTGAACGCCCCGATGATCGCGCCCATGATCGTGAATTGCAGCACGAAATAGCCGCCGTTGATCAGCCACAGGCTTAGCGGGCGGCGCTCGAACAGGTAGTTCACGCCGAGCGCGGTCGCGACCCAGCACAGGCCCACCGATGCGCCCGCCGCCGTCGCGAATTGCAGGTCGCCCGGCCCGATGAACATGGCGAGCACGAAGGCCTGAATGAGGTTCAGCACCAGCGCGCCGCCGAAGACGATCGCGGGATTGCCGGACTTGAGCGTCTCCTCGCTCTGCCCGCTCGCCGCCATCCATTTCTTGCCGAACAGCCCCGAATACCAGATGCCGCCGAGCACGAAGGCGGACAAGGCGGCGGCGACCACCGCGATGTAGTTCACTTCAGGCATCTCTTTCCTCCCCCTTCCCGTCATTCCAGCGGAAGCTGGAATCCCTTTTCCTTTACGGCCCCGGCAAAGGCAGGGAGATTCCAGCTTCCGCTGGAATGACGGACTGCTCTGTCTAAGCTGCCGCCTTCTCCCGCCGCGCCGTGTCCATCAGCATGTCGAAATGCGCGCGCAGCACCGCGACGTTGCGGTCGAAGCTGGCGATGTCGCGGTAGGTGCGCGCCTGCATGATCGCGCCTTCCATCACGGTCAAAGTGAACTCGGCCA
>CAZTPD010000227.1:0-2793 GCA_964614625.1 uncultured Sphingosinicella sp.
TCCGGCCCGAGATAACGCGCCTTCGGCCCCATGTCGCGATGACACAGCTTGAACCAGGCGCGGGCGAAGGCGTCCTTGAACGCTTCATGGTCGCCGCGGAACTTCTCCGAGATCACGCGGAATTCCGGGTCCATCTTCAGCGCCATGTCGGCGGTGGTCATCATCGTCGGCACCTTCCTGCCCGGCACGTGGGCGTCGGGGGCCATGTCCTCTTCCTTCTGGTTCACCGGCTGCCACTGCTGCGCGCCGGCGGGCGAGCGCACCAGCTCGTAGTCATAGTCGAGCAGCAGGCGGAAATAATTCTCGCTCCACTCGGTCGGGGTATTCACCCACGCCCCTTCGAGCCCGCTGGTCACGCTGTGCTCGCCGATGCCGCCGCTCTCGTGGCTGCTGAGCCAGCCGAAGCCCTGCGCGGCGAGATCGCCGCCAGCCGGGGCAGCGCCGAGCAGCGAGGCATCGCCATTGCCGTGCGCCTTGCCGAAGGTGTGGCCGCCGGCGGTGAGCGCGACGGTCTCCTCGTGGCTCATCGCCATGCGCTCGAACGTCGCCTTGATGTCGCGCGCCGAGAGCAGGGGATCGGGATTGCCGCCCGGGCCTTCGGGGTTGACGTAGATGAGGCCCATCTGGATCGCGGCGAGCGGCCCGTCGATATCCTCGAGGCCCCGATCGGGATCGATGCGGGTCTGGACGCCCTCGTTGACCCACTTGTCCTCATGGCCCCAATAGATGTCCTTCTCGGGCTCGTAGACGTCGGCGCGGCCGCCGCCGAAGCCGAAGACCGGCCCGCCCATCGATTCGATCGCGACATTGCCGGCGAGGATGAAGAGATCGGCCCAGCTGATCGCCTGGCCGTATTTCTGCTTGATCGGCCAGAGCAGGCGGCGGGCCTTGTCGAGATTGCCGTTGTCCGGCCAGCTGTCGAGCGGGGCGAAGCGCTGCTGCCCCGAATTGGCGCCGCCGCGGCCGTCGCCGGTGCGGTAGGTGCCGGCCGCGTGCCAGGCCATGCGGATGAAGAAGGGGCCGTAATGGCCGTAATCGGCCGGCCACCAGGGCTGGCTGTCGGTCATCAGCGTGGTGAGATCGGCCTTGAGCGCGGCATAATCGAGGCCCTTGAACGCCTCGGCATAATCGAAGTCCGCGCCCATCGGGTTGGACGTTCCGTTCGGCGCGAGGATGTCCAGCGCCAGGGCGTCGGGCCACCAGTCGCGGTTGGTGCGGCCCAGCAGCGAGCGGATCCCGCCGTCATTGTGCATCGGGCAGCCCAGGGGGTCACCAGTCTTCGCGTCCATGTCTCTCTCCGTCTTGGCGCCGCATAGTTTATGGAGCCTGCGCGATGCGCCGACTCCCTCCGGAAGCGGATTGCCGGCCGCGACTCTCCCTTTCGCCGGCGAAGTTGAGCCTCGAAGCTAGGGCGAGAATGTGACAGGCGGAAACGATTAAAAATGGTGAGAGTTATCGAAGGAGGCGATGTTGTTGCGGCGCAAAACGGGATTGCCGCTTCGCTCGTTTCGGCCGCTCTGCGATCGCGATGTTCTGCTCTTTGCCGGCCCGGAGGCGCATAAAGGACGCACTTTTCCGTCCCCGTCTGGAAATCCGCGTGCGCCGGGACTACTTGTCGGTTTCGCAAATGGTGAGGGCAGTTTCGTGTCGTCCAGCCTCCTCGACTATCTCGATTCGATCAAGGCGCGCGATCCGGCGGCGCGCTCGCGCTGGGAGATCCTGCTCTATCCCGGCGTGTGGGCGGTCGGCTTCCACCGCGCCGCGCACTGGCTGTTCAAGGGCGAGCTTTACTTCCTCGCCCGGCTGGTCAACCATCTCGCCCGCATGCTGACCGCGATCGACATTCACCCGGGGGCGGTGATCGGGCGCAACTTCTTCATCGATCACGGTTTCGTGGTGATCGGCGAGACCGCGGAGGTCGGCGACGACGTCACCATCTACCAGCAGGTGACGCTGGGCGGCACGAACCCGACCGGCGGCGTCGGCGGCAAGCGGCACCCGACGGTCGGCGACGGCGCGATCATCGGCTCCGGCGCGCAGGTGCTCGGCCCGATCACGGTCGGCGAACGCGCGCGGATCGGCGCCAATTCGGTGGTGACGAAGGATGTGCCGCCCGGCGCGACGATGGTCGGCATCCCGGCCCGCTCGACCCTGGTCGACGCGCAGCAAAGCAGCCAGGCGAGCTTCCTGCCCTACGGCACGCCCTGTTCGGAAACCTACGACCCCGCCACGCAGAAGCTGGAGATCCTCCAGTGCGAGATCGAGCAGCTCAGGAAGCGGCTCGCCGAGCTGATCGCGGAGCGCGACCGGCCCGCCGGGGAAGGGGCTTCCGGGGATCGGGACGTCAAGAAGAGCAAGGGCCGCGCCTGATGGGGACGGTCCTGCAATTTCCGGGACCGTCCGACGAAGGCCAGGTGAGTTTCGACCGGTTGGAGCTGAACCGGATCGTCGATCTCTACGGCCGCATGGTCGCCGCCGGCCTGTGGAAGGACTATGCGATCGAGTTCCGCCCCGACGCGGCGAGCTTCTGGGCCTTCCGCCGCGCCGCCGAGCGCCCCGAATATCGCATCGAGAAGCGCCCGGCGCTGCGCGGCCGCCAGGGTCAGTGGGCGCTGATCGGCGAGGCCGGGCAGGTGCTGAAGCGCGGCCACGAGCTCGGCCCGGTGCTGGCCCTTGTCGAGCGGCGGCTGCTGAAGATCGTCGGAGAAGGCTGAACTTCTCTCCCCGTTCGGCCCCGGACTAGAGCGGGATGACATTTGGTTGAATCGCGCGGGGATTCCCTTTTTGTTGGAA
>CAZTPD010000228.1:0-2749 GCA_964614625.1 uncultured Sphingosinicella sp.
ATCTCACCTTCCTCGTCTATCATGGCGGGTTCGAGGGCGGGAAAACCGAAGGCGTTTACAATCCCGACAATCCGGAAGGCGTCGATCGCCTCATCAAGTCGCATCAGGAGGCCGGTTTCCGCCCGAACGAGGGCAATCTCTATGCCGAGATGGGCTCGCTCTGGCGCTATTTCATGACGCGGCCGGAGGAGGCGGCCCATGTGATGGGCAAGCTCATGAAATATTTCGGGCCGGAGCGGATCATGTGGGGCACCGATTCGATCTGGTACGGCAGCCCGCAGGACCAGATCCAGGCGTTTCGCGCCTTCGAGATCGGCGCGGAATTCCAGGAGCGCCACGGCTATCCCGCGCTCGACGCGGCGGCGAAGCGGCGCATTTTCGGCCTCAACGGCGCGGCGGTCTACGGCATCGACGTCGCCGCGCTCCACAATCGCGGCACGCTCGCCGAGCGCCGCGCCGCCTATCGCGCCGATCCCAATCCCAGCTTCGCGACCTTCGGGCCGAAGAGCAGGCGAGAATTCCTCGCGCTATGGGATGCGCGCGGCGGCGTGCCGGGTTAAGGAGGGCGTGAAACCGATCCAGCAGGAAGAATGGACATGATCCGAATTGCCCCCCCGATCGCATTGGCGATTCTGCTCGTCGGCTGCGCCCGTTCGGAGGATGCCAGCGTCGTCGCCGACAGCAACGGCGTCACCCATTCGGTCGAGCGGGTGCGCCCGGCCCAGCTCGACGAGGACGATGTGGCGCTCGGCACGTGGCAGGATTCGCTCCAGGACGAGTTCGCCGCGCTCGAATTCGGTCCCGACGGCGCCCCGCCGGTGTTCAGCCTGCGCTGCGACGGGCGGCGCGGCGCGTTCCTGCAACGGCACGGCGCGGCGCTGGCCGGCGATCTGCCGACCATGCTGGTCACGGTCGGCAGCGACACGCGCCGCTTCGCCGTCACCAGCGCGGGCGGATCGATCCCGATCCTGCGCGCGACGCTCACCTCCGGCGATCCGTTCCGCCAGACGCTGACCACCGCCGAGAGCCCGATCGTCGTGCGGATCGGCGATTCGCCGCCGCTGGCGCTGCCGCCCAGCGAGCGGATCGGCGCGTTCCTGAACGGCTGCGCGTCGCCCGATGGCCGGCCCGCGCCGACCGAGGCGGCGGCGCCCGCCGAACCGGCCGAGCCGGCCGAGGCGAACGGTGCCGAGCCCGCCGCGAACGGCGCGGCGGAGCAGTGACCGCTCCGGGACAGACGCGCTAGGCTGGCAACAGGATGATGTGGATGCGCAAGATCAGAGCCGCGGGCCTCGGCCTGCTCGTCGTCGGCATCGCCGCCTGCGTGCCGCGCACGGTCGCGCCGCCGCCCGAGCCGGCGCCCGCGCCCCCGCCGCCCGCGCCTCCCCCGGCGCCGCCCGCCCCGACGCCGGAGCTTCCGGGCGACTGGCGCGACGTGCCGCTGAGCGCCGGCGACTGGTCGCTGCGGGAACGGACCGCGAGCTTCGGCGAGGCCGGCGCGACCGTTTTCGCCATCCGCTGCGACGGCGGGCGGATCAGCCTCGCGCGCCTCGGCGCGCCCGGCGGAAGGACGCTGAGCGTGCGCACCACTTACGGCGATCGCGTGCTGCCGGCGAACGGCGAGGGCGGCGCGCTGGTCGCCACGCTTGCCGCCAATGACGCGCTGCTCGACGAAATCGCGTTCAGCCGGGGCCGCTTCCTGGTGCGGACGGAGGGCGCGCCGCCGCTGTTCCTGCCGGCCTGGCCGGAGCCGACGCGGGTGATCGAGGAGTGCCGGGGTGCATGAAAAAGGGCGCGGCCATGATTTGGCGGCGCCCGCGCGAAGCATGGAATCTTATCGGCAAAAAAATCGAGTTCAAGTCTTGATCGCCGATTCGCCGCGACTCATACATGGGTCAACGTCCACGCAGCGAAAGGAGGTGATCCGATGTCTCATGGTTCAGCACAGAGGTCGGTCAAGTCCGTTCGGGAGATGAAAGCCTAGGCTTTCCAGGTTCTTCCGGGCAGTCGGCTTCCGGCCGCTGACCATGTGAAAAGGCCGTCGGGAACCTTCCCGGCGGCCTTTCGCTTGTTCGGCGACACGCAAGACCGAAGGAGCCAGCCATGCCCGGAGACGATCGTTTGAACCCCGACGCGCCGCGCCATCCGTTGCCCGCCAGCGACGAGGCGCGCCGCGAGGAGCTGCCGGAGAACCTGATCGACGGCAAGGGCACGGGCGACGACAGCGTCGAATCTATCCAGCCCGCCGATCTGCCGGTCTCGCCCGACGGCGAAACCTATGACGCGGGCGTGCGGCGCCGCTCGGTGGAGCAGGTCGATCAGCCCTGACGACGGAACTGTTCGCCGCCTCGCGTGTCTGTTACGCAACGGATACGAATTGCAGGAGAATTGAAGATGGCGAAGACCACAACCGGCAAGGCGACGGGTCGCAAGACGACGGCCCGCAAGACGACCGCCCGGTCGTCCGGCAAGACCGGCACCGGCGCCGGCAAGGGCCGTAAGGCGACGGACGCGATCCCCGACGCGCTGCGCGAGGCGGGCCGCAAAGCCGCCGATCTGGCTCAGAATCCGGTCGCGCGCAGCCTGCTCGCCGCGGGCCTGGTGACGGCCGCCGCCGCGCTGGCCGCGAACAAGTCGGTGCGCGACAGCGCCAAGCGCAGCGCGCGCCAGGCGCAGGATGCGGCGGAAGCCGCCGCCGACGCCGCCGCCGATCATGCCAGCAAGATCGGCGCGGCGATGGTCAATGCCG
>CAZTPD010000229.1:0-2749 GCA_964614625.1 uncultured Sphingosinicella sp.
GTGCTGCCCCGGCTGGTGCGGCTGACGCCCAAGGGCATCCGCACCCATCTCGGCCTCAACAAGCCGATCTACGCGCCGACCGCCGCCTACGGCCATTTCGGCCGCAAGGCGGAGGGCGATCACTTCTCCTGGGAGCGGACCGACCTGGTCGACGCGCTCAAGCAGGCGGTCTGAAGCGCGCGGACGGGGCTCAGCCCCGCCGCCGCGAGGCCGACAGGGCGATCGCGAAGACGATGCCGATCCCGATGCCCGCGCCGATGCTGTCGAACATGAGCCCGATGGCGACGCCGAGGGCGAGACCGATCGCGATCGCGCCGCCGTCTAGTGAGAGATGCTTTTCCATGCGGCGCAAGATGGGCCGCCGCCGCCCGTGCGCGCAAGCGCGGACGGGACGAAGCGCTTGGCTCGCGCGGCGGTTGCCGCGATAGGAGGGGCATGGACGCCAATCTCTGGACGCTGATCGCCGCCGCCGCCCGCGCCGCCGGAAGCACGCCCGCCTTCGTCGAGCGCGGCGCCGTGAAGCTGCGCTACGACGAGCTGGACGCCGCCGTTGCCGGCTGGGCCAATGCGCTGGCCGCCCGCGGCGCGAAGCCCGGCGACCGGATCGTCGTGCAGACCGATAAATCGGTCGAGAATGCGCTGCTCTATCTCGCCAGCCTGCGCGCCGGCCTGGTCTACGTGCCGCTCAACACCGCCTATACGTCGGCCGAGCTGGACTATTTCATCGGGGACGCCGAACCGGCGATCGTCATCGCCGACGGCCATATGAGCCTGTCCGACCTGAAGCCCGAACCCGGCGCGTTCGAGACCGTCGAGCGCGGCCCGGACGATCTCGCCGCCATCCTCTACACGTCCGGCACCACCGGCCGCTCCAAGGGGGCGATGCTCTCCCACGACAATCTGTCGTCCAACGCGCTGGTGCTTAAGGACTATTGGCGCTGGCGGCCGGGCGACGTGCTGATCCACGCTTTGCCCATCTATCATGTCCACGGGCTGTTCGTGGCGCTGCACGGCGCGCTGCTCAACGGCTCCACAATGCTCTGGCACAAGGGCTTCGACGCCGATGCGGTGATCGACGACCTGCCGCGCGCCACGATGCTGATGGGCGTGCCGACCTTCTACGTCCGCCTCGCCGCGCATGACCGCCTTACGCGCCAGACGGTCGCGAACATGCGTCTGTTCATCTCGGGCTCCGCGCCCCTGCTCGAAGCCACCTTCGCCGATTTCGAGGCGAAGACCGATCATCGCATCCTGGAGCGTTACGGCATGACCGAGGCGGGGATGATCTGCTCCAATCCCCATGACGGGGACCGCATTCCCGGCACGGTCGGCTTCCCGCTCCCCGGCGTCTCGGCCCGCGTGTGCGACGAGGCGGGACGCGAAGTGCCGCGCGGCGCGCCGGGCGTGCTGGAGATCAACGGCCCGAACCTCTTCAAGGGCTATTGGCGCAACCCCGAAAAGACCGCCGAGGAGATGCGCGGCGACGGCTTCTTCATCACCGGCGACGTCGCGACGATGGCGGCGGACGGCCGGGTCGCGATCGTCGGGCGGGCCAAGGATCTGATCATCGCCGGGGGCTTGAACATCTATCCCAGGGAGATCGAGCTGGCGATCGACGCGGTGCCGGGGGTCGGCGAAAGCGCGGTGATCGGCGTGCCGCATCCCGATTTGGGCGAGGCCGTGGTCGCGGTGGTGACGCGCGCCGACCCGGCGCTGGACGAGGCGGCGGTGCTGGCCGGCATCGCGACCCTCGCCCGCTTCAAGCAACCGCGCCGCATCCTCTTCGCCGACGCGCTGCCGAGGAACGCGATGGGCAAGGTCCAGAAGGCCGCGCTGCGCGAGGCGCACGGCGGGCTGTTCGGGTAGAAGAGTTTGACGGACGCAATCCTCCGTTCGTCCTGAGCCTGTCGAAGGACTGTCCTTTCTTTGTGCGGAAGAGAAGGACAGGGCTTCGACAAGCTCAGCCCGAACGGGGAGGGATCAAATCAGAGGAATTCGATCTTAAGCCGCCTCCTGCGCCTCCCCGAGGCCCCGCTGGAAATCGAGGCCGGTGGGCTGCTGGAACAGGCGCAGGCCGAATTCCGGCAGGATCGCGATCAGGTGATCGAAGATGTCGGACTGGATGTCCTCATATGCGGCCCAGGCGGTCGTCGACGTGAAGCAGTAGATCTCGATCGGCAGCCCTTCCGGCGACGGATTGAGCTGGCGCACCAGCATCGTCATTTCGTTGGTGATGCCCGGATGCGCCTTCAGATAGGCGGAGATATAGGCCCGGAAGGTGCCGACATTGGTGAGCCGCCGCGCGTTCACCGCATCCGCCGCGCGATCCGGGCTGGCGCGGTTCCATGCCGCGATCTCCGCCTCCTTGCTCTCCAGATAGGGCCGGATCAGGGCGAAGCGGTCGAGACCGTCCGCCTCCTCCTCGCTCAGGAAGCGCACGCTGTTCTGGTCGATCATCAGCGGGCGCTTGATCCGCCGGCCGCCCGATTCCGACATGCCGCGCCAGTTCTTGAACGAGTCCTCGATGAGCTTGTGGGTCGGGATCGTCGTGATCGTCTTGTCCCAGTTCTGCACCTTCACCGTGTGCAGCGCGATGTCGATGATGTCGCCGTCCGCGTCATATTTGGGCATCTCGATCCAGTCGCCGACCCGGATCATGTCGTTGGAGGTGAGCTGGACCGAGGCGACGAGCCCCAGGATCGTGTCCTTGAACACCAGCATCAGCACCGCCGCCATCGCGCCGAGGCCG
>CAZTPD010000230.1:0-2747 GCA_964614625.1 uncultured Sphingosinicella sp.
AGCATGCCGGCCAGCTCGAACACCGTGCTTTGCGGGTCGAGCGAGAGGCGGCGCGCGGCGACGGCGAGCGCGCCGGCCCGCTCCCACAGCGCCAGCGCCTCGGCCAGCGCCGGGCCGGAGCGGGTTCGCGCCTCCCGTGCGATGAGCGACGGCACGCGCGCCAGGAACGCCTCGTAGCGCGGCTGGGCCGCCTTGAGCGCCAGCGCCTGCGCCAATGCGGAGCGGCGCGCATTGACCGGATCGCCCTCGCGCGCGATCGCCGTCAGCTCGCCATCGAGCGCGGCGATGTCGAGGCCGCGCCACGCGATCGCCCGTCCCGGCGCGCCCTCCCCCGCCGCGACCAGCGCCGCGATCTCCGCCGCGTCGGCGTCGGGCAGCGCCGCGCGCAGCGCCGACGTCATGGCGTCATCGCCCAATTTCCCGAGCCGCAGCAGCCGGCAGCGCGAGCGGATCGTCGGCAACAGCCGCTCGGGCGCATGGCTGACGAGGAGAAAGACGGTGTCCGCCGGCGGCTCCTCCAGCATCTTCAGGAGGGCATTGGCGGCGCCGGTCTCGAACTCGTCCACCGCGTCGATGACGATCGCGCGCGCGCGCGACATGGTGGGGCGGACCATCAGGAACGGATCGAGCATCCGGATCTGGCGCACGCGAATGCCGCGCGCCAGCTCCTCGCTACCCGTCCGCTCATGCTTCGGGACGATGTTCTCGCCCTTGCGGTCCCAGGCTTCGCGCTCGACCAGCCGGAAATCGGGATGCCCGCCGGATTCGAACATCCGCGCGGTCGGGTGATCCGGCTCGACCGCCAGCCCCGGCGCCTGGAGCGGCGGCCCGGCGGCATCGGCGAGCAGGCGGATCGCCGCGGCGCGCGCGAACGTCCCCTTCCCCACGCCCGCCGGCCCGGCGATCAGCCAGGCATGATGCAGCCGCCCGGTATCGAGCGCGGCGCGGAAGGCGGCGACCGCGGCTTCGTGGCCGAAGAACGGGATCACAACATGTCCTCCAGCGCGGCGAAGAGTCGCGCCGTGACCTCGTCAGGCGCGCCGGCGGCATCGACGAAGCGGAAACGGCCGGGCTCTTGGACGGCAAGGCGATCGAAGGCCGCCACGACCGCGCGATGATAGGCTTCGGCCCGGGCGCCGATCAGGTCCGCACGTCCCTTGTCGCGCGTGGCCGCGCGCCTCGCCGCCTCGTCCTCGTCCAGCCGCAACAGCAAAGTGCGGTCGGGCAGGAAGCCGCCGCTGCCCACGTCATGCAGCGCGCGGATCGCATCCTCGCCCAGTCCGCCCGCGCCGCCCTGATAGGCGATCGAGCTGTCGAGGAAACGATCGCACAGCACCCATTTGCCGGCATCGAGCGCGGGGCGGATGGTGCGCGCGACATGGTCCGCGCGCGCGGCGGCGAACAGCAGCGCCTCGGCCTCGGGCAGCCAGCGCTCCTCGGTGCCGTCGAGCAGCAGCTTGCGGATCGCCTCGGCGCCCGGGCTGCCGCCGGGCTCGCGCGTCTCGACGACCTCGACGCTCCGCGCGCGGAGCGCCGCCGCCAGCGCCTTCAATTGGGTGGACTTGCCGACCCCTTCCCCGCCTTCGAGCGTGACGAAGCGGCCGGTCACGCCAGGCCTATCAAGCCCTTGAGGCCGGTCCACATCCGCCGGAAGAAGCCCGCCTCGCCGACCGCCGCCTCGGCGACCAGCGGCGTCGTGGTCGCCGGCATGTCGCCGACCTGGACGACAAGATCGGCGATATGCTGCCCTTCCTCGATCGGCGCGCGCACCGGCCCGTCATAGACGATCCGCGCGGTGACGTTCCGGCCCAGGCCGGCGGGATAAGTGACGGCGAGATCGCGCGGCGCGACCAGGCCGACGGCGGACGCGCCGCCGAGCTGGACCCGCGCCTCACCGATCCGCTGCCCCTGGCGCAGGATCGGGCGCGACTGCCAGGCGCGGAAGCCCCAGTCCATGAAGCGCACCGATTCCTCGATCCGCTGGTTGAACCCGGTCAGCCCCGCGACGACCATCACGATGCGCCGGCCGTTCTGCTCGGCCGAGCCGGTGAAGCCGTAGCCCGCCTCCTCGGTATGGCCGGTCTTGAGGCCGTCCGCGCCTTCGATCCGGCCGAAGAGCGGGTTGCGGTTGGCCTGGGTGATCGGCTGGTTGCCGCCCAGCGTGCGGCCCCAGGTGAACTCGCGCACGGCGTAATATTCGCGATAGAGCTCGGGATGCTCGCGGATCGTGGCGAGGGCGAGCGTCGCGAGATCGCGCGCGGTGGTGTAGGTGACGCCGTTGTCCGGCCAGCCCACCGGATTGCCCCAATGGGAATTGGCGAGGCCCATCGCCTGGGATTCGCGGTTCATCAGCGCGACGAAGGCCGCCTCGGTGCCGGAAACGCACTCGGCCAGCACCACCGTCGCGTCGTTGCCGGACAGGGTGACGATGCCGTGCAGCAGGTTGCTGACGCTCACCTGTTCGCCCGCCGACAGGAACATGGTCGATCCCGCCTGCGGTCCGTGCCAGCGCCGCCAGGTCTCCGGACGGACCGTGCACATCCGCTCCGGATCGAGCTCGCCGCGCTGGATGAGGTCGAATGCGACATGCGTCGTCATCATCTTCGCCATCGAGGCAGGCGGAATGCGCCGGTTCTCGTCCTTGGCGTAGAGCACCGCGCCCGAGGAGAGATCGACCATGTAGGCGATCGGTGCCGGCGTCTCGAAGGGCGGCGCGGCGGCGCTTGCCGGCATGGCCAGGACGGAGA
>CAZTPD010000231.1:0-2739 GCA_964614625.1 uncultured Sphingosinicella sp.
CGGCGAACATCTTCGTCGGCCAGTCGGAAAGCCCGCTGGTCATCAAGCCCTATCTGGCCAATCTCACCTCGGCGCAGCTCTTCTGCATCATGAGCGTCGGCATGGCGGGCGTCGCGGGCACGATCCTCGGCGCCTATGCGAGCATGATCGGCGCGCATCTGCTGCCCTATCTGCTCGCCGCCAGCTTCATGTCCGCGCCGGGCGGCATATTGATGGCGAAGATCATCATGCCGGACGATCCGGCCTCGGTCGGCGTCGAGCCGGAGCCGATCGACGAGACGGAGCATGGCGAGGAGCGGCCGGCCAACATCATCATGGCCGCCGCGATGGGCGCGCAGACCGGCGTGAAGCTCGCGGTGGCGGTCGGCGCGATGGTGCTGGCCTTCGTCGCCCTGGTGGCGCTGGCCAACGGGCTGCTCGGCGGGATCGGCGGCTGGCTGGGCTATCCGGACCTCTCGTTCCAGCAGATCCTCGGCTGGGTGTTCCAGCCGGTCATGTACATGCTGAACGTGCCGTGGGACGAGGCGGGGCAGGCGGGCGCCCTGTTCGGCACCAAGGTGGTGCTGAACGAGTTCGTCGCCTTCATCGATCTCGGGAGCGCGCAGGCGGCGGGGACGCTCTCGCCCGCGACCATCGCGATCGTGACCTTCGCGCTGTGCGGCTTCGCCAATTTCAGCTCGATCGCGATCCAGATGGCGGTGACGGGCGGGCTGGCGCCGAACCAGCGGCCGATGATCGCCAGGCTGGGCCTCAAGGCGCTGGCGGCGGGCAGCCTCGCCAACCTGATGAGCGCGGCGCTGGCGGGGCTGATCCTCTCCGCCTGACCCGCAACCGTCACATGGCGGCGCTATAAACCGGCCATCGACAGCCCTTCCCGAAGAGGAGCGGAACGATGGCCGTCATCAATGCGGTGCGAGGACTAGGCGGGATTGGCCTCTTGCTCGGCAAGCTCGCTCTGTGCCTGCTCTACGCGGTCGGCGACAGGGTGCGCGCCCGCGCCTAAAGGCACCAGCGCGGAGGCGAATTGCCGCGCGCTCGCGGACCAGGAAAAGCCCTGCCCGTAGGCCGCGCAGGCCGTGCGGTCGCACAGCAAAGCGGCGGCGGTCGCTTCGGCCAGATTTTCGGCCATCGCGCCGACCTCGTCGTTCAGCAGATCGATCGGGCCGGGCACCTTATAGGCGGCGACCGGCGTGCTGCTGGCCAGCGCCTCGATGATGACGAGGCCGAACGTGTCGGTGCGGCTGGGGAAGACGAAGACGTCGGCCGAGGCATAGGCGGAGGCGAGCGCCTCGCCGCGCAGGGCGCCGAGGAAGCGGGCCTGCGGGAAGCGGCGCTTCAGCCCCTCCAGCGCCGGGCCGTCGCCGACGACGACCTTCGCGCCGGGATGGGGACTGTCGAGGAAGGCCGCGATATTCTTCTCGACCGAGACCCGGCCGACATAGAGCTGGATCGGGCGCGCCAGCCCCGCGAAGGCGGGATGGCGCGGCGCGTCGGGGCGGAAGCAGGCGAGATCGACGCCGCGGCCCCAGTGGCGGGTGCGGGCGAGGCCGTGGGCGCGGAGCTGCGCGGCGATGGTGGGGGTGGAGACCAGCACCGCGCGGGCGGGGCCGTGAAACCAGCTTATGTAGCGCCAGAACAGGCTGGGCGGCAGTCCGGTGCGGGCGGCGAGATAATCGGGGAATTGCGTGTGGTAGGCGGTGGTGAAGGCGTGGTTTCGCGTGGCGCACCAGCGGCGCGCGGCGAGGCCGAGGGGGCCTTCGGTGGCGATGTGGAGGGAATCGGGGGCGATGGCGGCGATCCGGCGCCCGACCATGCCGGCATTGGCCAGCGCCAGGCGGATTTCGCGGTAGCCGGGGCAGGGGACGGAGCGGAACAGGTCCGGCGACAGGACATGGACCTCGTGGCCCATCCCCTCCAGCTCGGCGCGGACCGATCGGAGGGTGCGCACCACGCCGTTGACCTGCGGCGCCCAGGCGTCGGTGACGATGAGGATGCGCATCAGGCGACGGCCCGGAGCGGCGCGCCCGCGTCCCGCTTGGCGATCTCGTCGGCCCAGTGGAGGATCTCCATCCGGCCGCAGCCATGTTCGACGAGCGCGGTGCAGCCCTCCACCCAGTCGCCGTCATTATAATAGGTCACGTCGCCGAAGCGGCGCTCCTCGGCGGTGTGGATATGGCCGCAGACCACGCCGTCCACCTTCAGGCGCGCGGCTTCGCGGGCCACCGTCTCCTCGTAGCGCGAGATGAACTCGACCGCGTTCTTGACCTTGTGCTTGGCGTGCTTGGAGAGCGACCAGTAAGGCAGGTCGAAGCGGCGGCGCACCGCGTTGACCATCACGTTGAGCTTCAGCAGCATCTCGTAGGCGGCGTCGCCGAGGAAGGCGAGCCAGCGATGGGCGAGCATGATCGCGTCGAACTCGTCGCCGTGCAGGACGAGCAGGCGGCGGCCGTCGGCGGTGACGTGGATCGCCTTGCGCCTGATCTCGACGCCGCCGAAATTCATGCCGGAGAACTGGCGGAACATCTCGTCATGATTGCCGGGGATGTAGACGACCCGGGCGCCGTGCTTGGCGCGCTTCATGAAGCGGCGGACGATCGCATTGTGCCGCTCGGGCCAGTAGAAGCGCTTCTTGAGCCGCCAGCCGTCGATGATGTCGCCGACCAGATAGAGCGTCTCGCAATCGACATGGTCGAGGAAGTCGATCAGCAGCCGGTCGTTGCAGCCGCGCGTGCCGAGATG
>CAZTPD010000232.1:0-2737 GCA_964614625.1 uncultured Sphingosinicella sp.
CCTTGCCGACCAGATCGGCGCCGACGTCGGCGGCCTTGGTGAAGATGCCGCCGCCCAGGCGCGCGAAGATCGAGATGAGCGAGGCGCCGAAGGCCAGGGCGACGAGGCCGTCGACCACGACGCGGCCGTTCGGGGCGTGCGCCGCCGGGCCGATCAGATACCAGAAGAAGCCGGCGATCGCGAGCAGGCCCAGGCCGGCGACGAGCAGGCCGGTGATCGCGCCGGAGCGGAACGCCATGGTGAGGCCGCCCTGGAGCGAGGTGCGCGCCGCCTCGGCGGTGCGGACATTGGCCTTCACCGAGACGTTCATGCCGACGAAGCCGGTGACGCCCGAGAGGATCGCGCCGATCAGGAAGCCGACGGCGGGAACGAGGCCGAGGAAATAGCCGACGAGGACGACGACGACGACGCCGACGATGGCGATCGTCATATATTGCCGGGCGAGATAGGCGCGGGCGCCTTCCTGCACGGCGCTGGCGATGTCCTGCATCCGCTCGTTGCCGGCGGGGGCCTTCAGCACCTGCATGATGGTGACGAGGCCGTAGAGCACTGCGAGCAGGCCGCAGCCGATGGAGATCAGTACGACGTTCATGAAAGCCCTTCCCCTGATGCCCCCAGCGGGCACATGTTCCTGCATGCGCGGGTCATCGTCCGCCCCGGACGCGCCCATGGTGGCGCGGGTTTAGGAGGTGCGGGTGAATGTTTCAACTGTTCAGGCGCTTGGGCGGCGCCGCGATTTCAGGGGCGATGTTCGAAACCGAGACGCGCGGGAAGCGGCACGGGGGCGCCCGTGTCGGTGAGCCGCAGGCCTTCGCCGGCTTCGCACCGGCCGATGCGGGACAAGGGCAGGCCGATCTCGTCGGCGAGCGCGAGGATGGCCGGCGCCGCCGTCTCGCCGGCCGCGAACAGCAGCTCGTAATCGTCGCCGGCCGCGACGGCCCGCAGGCGCGCGGCGCGATCGTCGCCGGCCGCGCCGATGAAGTCTTGCGACAGCGGCACCGCGTCCAGCTCGATCGTCAGCGCGCAGCCGCTCGCCGCCGCCATCCGGCCCGCGTCGATCAGCAGGCCGTCCGACACGTCCATCATCGCGTTCACCAGAGGGGCGAGCCGCTGCCCGGCCTCCAGGCGCGGGCGGGGGTTGCGATAGCGTTCGATCAGGAAGGCAGGTTCCGTTTCACCGCGCCGGAGCAGGTCGAGGCCCGCCCCGGCATCGCCGATCGACCCACTGATCCAAAGCTGGTCGCCGGGCTTGGCGCCGCCACGGGAGGGTGCGATAGCCGCTTCGCCGATCGCGGTGAGACCCATGGCGCGCGGCGCGCCTTTCGGCATCGCCACCGTGTCGCCGCCGAGCAGCGGCAGATCGAAGGCGGCGAGCGCGGTCCCCAGCCCGGCCGCGAAAGCCCGGTCCCACGCATCGTCGCCCAGCGCATAGCCGAGCAGCACGCCCACCGGTCGCGCGCCCTTGGCGGCGAGATCCGAGAGGTTCACCGCGACCAGCTTCCAGGCGACGTCCTCCGGCGGGTCGTCGGGGAGATAGTGGACGCCCTCCACCATCATGTCGTGGGTGAGGACGAGCCTGGCGCCGCCGACCTCCAGCACCGCCGCATCGTCGGCGAGGCCGCGCGCCGCCGGATGCGTGACCAGCGCGCGCAGGGCGGCGATGAAGGCGGCTTCGGAGGTCATATTCCTCCCCTGCTTTTGCAGGGGAGGGGGACCGCCCGAAGGGTGGTGGAGGGGCTTCTGTTGCCGGAAGAGGCCCCTCCACCAGGCTGCGCCTGGTCCCCCTCCCCTCGAAATCGAGGGGAGGAAAGATTCACTTGCGCACCTCTTTCGCGATCGCGTCGAGGAGGCCGTTGATGAAGCCGGCCTCGCGGGCGTCGTAGAAGGCCTTGGCGACGTCGACATATTCGCTGATCGCGGTGCCGACCGGCACATCGGCGCGCGCGGCGATCTCGTAGGCGCCGGCGCGCAGGATCGCCTTCATCGGCTTGTCGAGCCGGGCGAGCGACCAGCCCTGGGCGAGCCTGCCCGCGATCAGGCCGTCCAGCTCGTCGCGGCGGGCGTCGACGCCGGCCACCACGTCGTCGAAGAAATCGACCTCCGCGTCGGCATATTCGACATCGTCGATCGTCGCGCCGAGACGATGATGGTGGAATTCGTGGAGGAGCTGGGCGAGCGGGGTGCCCTCCATCTCCTGCTGGTAGAGGGCCTGCACGGCGGCGAGGCGGGCGGCGGAGCGCGACCGCGAGCGTTTGGGGGTGGTGGCCATGCCGCGCGCCATAGCTAGGCTGTCTCGGCAAGGAAATCCCGGATCGCCGCGACGACGAAGTCGGGATGCTCCCACGGGATGAAATGGCCGGCCTCCGGCGTGGCGGCGATGCGCAGGTCGTCCACCAGTGCATCGAGGCCGTCGAGCTGGACCGGGAGCAGCGCCTTGTCCTTCAGGCCCCAGATGACGAGCGTGGGCATGGCCACGCGCGGGAAGGGGCCATTGGCCCAGCCCGGCATCGCCGCCGCCTCGCCGGGGAGCGGCACGACGATGCCGCTGGCGCGATACCAGTTGAGCATGGCGGTGAGCGCGCCGGGCCGGGACCAGTCCGCGACGTAGCGGGCGCGCTCGTCCGCCGGGATGGCGGCGAGATCGACATGCGCGCCGAAGCTCTTGGCGAAGAAGGCCTCGATCCCCATCGCCGCGATGCCCTGCTCCATCGCGGGATTGCGGAAGGCGTTCATATAT
>CAZTPD010000233.1:0-2725 GCA_964614625.1 uncultured Sphingosinicella sp.
ATGCTGGTGAACGGCATCGCCCAGATCGCCCCGCTCGACGTGGGATCGAAGCAGGCGCTGCTCGAAGCGTCCGATCTGGCGGTGCGCGCCGACCTGCTCGTCCAGTTCATGCAGTTCCAGCGCATGGCGCCCGGCGGCGCGGACGGGCCGGAAACGCTGCAATGAGCCTCGATCCGGCGCTGCTCGCGAAGCTGGTCTGCCCGGTGACGCGCACCGCGCTGCGACATGATGCGGAGGCGCAGGAACTGGTCTCCGAAGCGGCGGGCCTGGCCTTCCCGATTCGCGACGGCGTCCCGATCATGCTGATCGAGGAAGCGCGCACCCTCCTTTCCTCCCCATGATTTCATGGGGAGGGGGACCAGCCATAGGCTGGTGGAGGGGCTTCTTTCCTCACAAAAGAGGCCCCTCCACCACCCTTCGGGCGGTCCCCCTCCCCGGCAAAGGCCGGGGAGGAAAAGAGGTCAGATCGGCAATCCTCTCAGCAGCAGCGGCAGCTCGCCCGATTCGCCGCGCGCTTCGGCCATCAGCCGGTCCTTCAGCGGCCCGATCCGCTGCACCGCGCCCATGCCGAAGCGGCGGACCGCCGAGGCCGTCTTGCCGGGCACGCCGTAGAGCCGGGTGAGGCCGTCGGTCGCCAGCGCGACCATGAACGTGTCGAGGCCGCGCCAGCTCTGATAGCGATCGAGCAATTGCGCGTCGCCCAGGTCGAGGCCGAGCCGGGCGCCTTCCACCAGCACCTCGGCGAGCGCGGCGGCGTCGCGGAAGCCGAGATTGAGGCCCTGCCCGGCGATCGGATGGATGCCGTGCGCGGCGTCGCCGGCCAGAGCGAGGCGCGTGTCCGTGATCCGCGCGGCATGGTGGAAGCCGAGCGGATAGGACCAGCGCGGGCCGGCCAGCGCCACCTCGCCCAGGAAGCCGCCCATCCGCTTCTCGATCTCGTGCGCCAGGGCGCGATCCGGCAAGGCCGCCACGGCGGGGCCGTCCTTCGCCGAGACCGACCAGACGATTGCCGAGCGGAACTTCCCGTCCTCGCCCGGCTGCATCGGCAGGATCGCGAACGGCCCGGCGGGATAGAAGATTTCATAGGCGACCCGCTCATGATCGCGTTCGTGGGTCACCGTCGCGACGATAGCGACATGATCGTAGCGCCAGCGCGCCAGCGGGATGTTCGCCGCCTCGCGCACCGGGGAATTGCGCCCCTCCGCGCCGATCAGCAGCGGCGCGCGGACCTCGCCGCCATCGTCGAGCACGACGCGCACCCCGGCCGCGTTGCGATCGATCGCCGCGGCGCGCGCCGGCATCCTGAGATCGATCCGCTCCGCCCCCAGCGCCACGTCGCGCAGCGCGGCGCGCAGCAGGCGGTTCTCGACCATGATGCCGAGCGGATCGTCCCCTTCGGGCGGGTCGAAGAGGATGCCGCCGGGCCTGAGGCCGTCGCTGACCCGGATCGCGCCGATCGCGCAGGTCTTCCCCGCCAGCCGCTCGGCCACGCCGATCGCCTCCAGCATCCGCCAGGAGGATGAGGAGATCGCGGTGGCGCGGCCATCATAAGCGGGCGCGACCTGCTTTTCCGGATCGGCCGGATCGATCACGAGGCTGGCGAGCCCGTGCCGGTCGAGCGCGATGGCGAGCGTCAGCCCGACCAGGCCGCCGCCGAGGATGATGACGTCCGCTTGCCGCATTCCGCCGCTCTAGCCGGGCGCGCGGTCCACGCCAAGCTTGACCGGGGAGTCCGGCGCGGCGCATGGTGGCGGACGGGAACATTTGGGGCACGAAATCATGGCGGCGACAGCCCAGGGCCGGATCGCGCGGTGGCGGGAGGGCCTCAATCAGGCGGCCCGGCGATCGGGCACGGTGCTCGGCGGCCTCGCGCTGGCGGGAGCCGCCTTGCTCGCTGCCATCGCCCTGCTGAGCTACCGGACCAGCGATCCCTCGCTCAACACGGCGGCCGCCGGGCCGGTCGGCAACTGGATCGGCGCTCCCGGCGCCTGGGTCGCGGACCTGATGCTGAGCCTGTTCGGGCCGCCGTCGGCGCTGGTCCTGCCGCTGCTGTTCGTGCTCGGCCTCAGGATCGCGCGCGGCGTCGAGGCGGGGCGCTGGCTGCGCTCGCTCCTCTTCACCTTGCTCGGCATCGTGCTGATCGGCCTCGCCGCGGCTTTGGTCGTGGGCGGCGCGGTCGGCGGGCTGCCCGCCGGCTGGGGCGGCGGGGCGGGCCTCGCGCTCGCCAATCTGACCGAGCTCGGCCTCGCCCAGCTCGGAGATCCCGGCATCGCCCAGCCCTTCCGGATCGCCGTGATCGCGCTGGCCGCCGCGGCGGGACTCGCTTTCTGCCTCTTCGGCCTCGGCCTGACCGTCGAGGAGCGCGCGTGGCTCGCCGCGCGCCGCCCGGCGCGCGAGCGCGTGCAGGTCGGCAACCGGCCGGAGCCCGAGCCCCGCCCCGCCCGGGCGGCGGTGGCGCCCGCCGCGGAGCCGCAGCGCGCGCCGGTGATCGCCGACCGCGCCTCGCCGCGCGAACGCGAGCGGCGCCCGCTGCGCGAGCGGCAGCCGTCGCTCGCGCTCGGCGACAGCTACGCTTTGCCGTCGGTCGATCTGCTCAATCCGGCGCCGCCGCCGGTGAACCAGGCGCTCGACAAGGCGGCGCTGAAGCGCAACGCCCGCCTGCTCGAATCGGTGCTCGACGATTTCTCGGTGAAGGGCGAGATCGTCGAGGTCCGCCCCGGCCCGG
>CAZTPD010000234.1:0-2677 GCA_964614625.1 uncultured Sphingosinicella sp.
CGCAGCAGCCTTGTGAATCCCCAACGACTCCCATCGTCTGAATCAGACTCTAGAGAGCCGTCATGCCAGCGGAGGCTGGCATCCATGCTGACTCGGAGAATGACCCGGCCTCAGCATGGACCCCAGCCTTCGCTGGGGTGACGGTTCGATCCAAACAGGACAGACTCCAGTCGCTCAGGTCTCGCCTTCGTACAGAACCCGGTTCCGCCCTGCATCCTTGGCCTTGTAGAGCAGGGCGTCGGCGCGGGCGAGCGGCACGTCCGCCGAGGTCGACGTGCCGCAGGCGATTCCGGCCGAGAAGGAGATCTTGCCGAGCGGCGTGTCGGTCTCGCGGACCTTGAGGCGCCGGGCCGCGAGCTGCTCGCGCGCGCCGTCGAGGATCGCGGCGGCCTCGGCCGCGTTCAGCCCGGCGAACACGGCCACGAACTCCTCGCCGCCCAGCCGGGCGACGAAATGGCCGGCGCAGCATTCGTCGAGCAGCCCGGCGACCATCTTCAGCACGCGATCGCCGACGCCGTGGCCGTAGGTGTCGTTGACCCGCTTGAAATGGTCGATGTCGCAGATGGCGAGGCTGACCAGCGCGCCCTCGCGCTCCAGCTCGGCATAATGCTCCTCGAAGGCGCGGCGGTTGGGGAGGCCGGTCAGCGGGTCACGGCGCGCCTCCTGTCCCGCTTCGGCGAGCTTGACGCGCAGCACCTGCGCCTCGTCGCGCGCGGCGCCGAGCTGCTCTTCCGCCGCCCGGGTGCGTTCGATCATCGTGCGGGTGATGGCGATCAGGGTCTCGGCCGATCCGCCCGCCTGCTCCAGTTCCGCGGCGCCCTGGGCCAGGTCGCGGCCATAATCTTCCGCCTGCGCGCGCGAGCTTTCGACGATCTCGGCGAAGGCCTCGATCTGCCGTTTCGCGGCGCTCAGCACGGCGGGGTCGATCCCCGCCTGCCGATCGCCCGGCGCGGCATGGGCATTGATGATCTCGTCGGCGTCGCGCTGCGTCAGGCGCACGCCGTCCGCGGTCGCCGCCTTGACGGCGCGCGCGGCGGGCGCGTCCTCGTCGGCGAAGAGCTGATGGGCGAGGGCGTAATTGGCCGGGCTGGGCGGCAGGCCGTGATCGGAAAGAAACGCGCCGATCCGCTGAAAGAGATCGTCGCCTTCAGTATGTCGCCGCGCCACGGTCATCGTCCATGCCTAGCGGAAGGATGGTTAATTTTGCCTAAGGCCGACGCTGGGGCGCGGCGGTGAGCGCCGCCGGCGCTTCGGCCGAGGCGAGGCTGGCGCCCGGCCGCCGCACCGCGCTGCCGCGCCACGCGAGGGTGATCGAGATGCGCCGGTTGCGCGGGTCGTAGCGGTCCTCCGGCACGAAGGGGTCGCGATCGGCGACGCCCTCGATCCGCGCGATCCGTTCGATCGCGACGCCCGAGCCCTGCAACGTGGCGCGAGTCGTCTCGGCCCGGCCGGTCGAGAGCCGCCAGTTGTTCATCGTCTGGCCGGCCGAATAAGGCAGCGAATCGGTGTGGCCGCGCACGACGACCGCATTGGGCACGCCGGAGATCACCTGCGCGACCTCCTGCACCAGCCGGAGCGCCTCGGGCAGCAGCTGATCGGTGCCGACGCGGAACATCGAATAATCCGCCTCGTCCATCAGGTCGATGCGCAGCCCCTCCTCGTTCTGGGTGAAGCTGACATGGCTGCGCAGCCGCCGCAGCTCCGGCGTCGCGTCGATCCGGCGCAGCAGCTCGTCGCGCAGGCGGCCGAATTGCTCGCGGTCCTCGGCGGTCGGCTGGCGCCCTTCCTCGATCCCGCCGGTCACGTCGCGGGGGATGACGATGGAGCGCGATCCGGTCTGCGTCGCGCGGTGCGGATAATTGTCGTCGGCGATGATCGAATCGCCGCCCAATATGCCGTCCGATCCGGCGCTGTCGCGGCGATATTCGATGAGGGTCGGGGTGAAATAGTCGGCGAGCCCGCGCCTCTGGTCCTCGTCGGTCGCGCCGATCAGCCACATCAGCAGGAAGAAGGCCATCATCGCCGTCACGAAATCGGCATAGGCGATCTTCCACGCACCGCCATGATGCGCGCCATGGCCGTCCTCGATCACTTTCTTGACGATGATCGGCTGGACGGGCGGCGGCTCGTTGCGTCCGCGCTTCGCGGCGGAGGCCATGGCTCAGCGGCCCCGCATGCCGTCGAACACGTCGGCGAAGGCGGGCTGGTTCGAATGGGTGATGCCCGAGCGCGCCGCCTCGATCACCAGCGGCAGCGGATGGCCGTGCAGCGAGGCGATGATGATCTGCTTGACGACCTGGTAGATCGCCGCGTCGCCCTCGATCACCTGCTTCGCGCGGTTCGCGAACGGGCCGACGAAGCCGTAGGAGAGCAGGACGCCGAGGAAGGTGCCGACCAGCGCCGATCCGATCAGCGCGCCGAGCACCTGCGGCGGCTGGTCGATCGAGGCCATCGTCTTCACCACGCCGAGCACGGCCGCGACGATGCCGAGCGCCGGGAGCGCGTCGGCCAGCGTCTGGAGCGAGTCCGCCGGGCGGACGGCGTCGTGGTGGTGCGTCTTGATCGCATTGTCCATCACCTCCTCGACGGCGCGCGGATCGAGCGTGCCGGAGGAGACGACGACCAGCCGCAGCGTGTCGCAGATGAGGTGGATGAGCGTGTCGTCCTTCAGCAGCCG
>CAZTPD010000235.1:0-2668 GCA_964614625.1 uncultured Sphingosinicella sp.
GTGTGCTCGATCAGGCCACCGGCGACATCGCGGACACCGCGCGCCGCACCGGCGCCCTCATTCGCGGCCCCATTCCGCTGCCGACGCGCATCGAGAAGTTCACCGTGAACCGGAGCCCTCACATCGACAAGAAGTCGCGTGAGCAGTTCGAGGTTCGCACCTACAAGCGGCTGCTCGACATCGTGCAGCCCACGCCGCAGACGGTCGACGCGCTGATGAAGCTCGATCTGGCCGCCGGCGTCGACGTCGAGATCAAATTGGCCTGAGGCCAATTTACGTCACCCCAGCGCAGGCTGGGGTCTCAGGGAGAAGGGCCGAGCCTTTCCCGCTGAGATGCCAGCCTCCGCTGGCATGACGGAACGGAGGATACCGCCGGGCTTGCCCGGGTCCGCGTCCCCGCCGTTTCACCTTCGGGTGAAGCTTTGGCCCAGGCGGGGCACGCATCGTTTTAGAGGGCCAGCACGCCCCCGAGCCAATTTCGGATCGGGGGCCTCTGTATGAGGAGTGATGATCATGCGCACTGGCGTGATCGCGAAGAAGGTGGGGATGACCCGCTTGTTCCAGGAAGATGGCCGGCACGTGCCGGTCACCGTCCTGGCGCTCGACAATGTCCAGGTCGTGGCGCGCCGCGAGGCCGATCGTGACGGCTACACCGCCGTGCAGCTCGGCGCCGGTTCGGCCAAGGCCAAGAACCTGACCAAGCCGGAGCGCGGCCATTTCGGCAAGGCCGAGGTGGAGCCCAAGGCGAAGGTCGTCGAATTCCGCGTCGCCGAGGATGCGCTCCTCGATGTCGGCGCCGAGATCGCCGCCAGCCATTTCGTCGCCGGCCAGATGGTCGATGTCCAGGGCGTGACCCAGGGCAAGGGCTTCGCCGGCGCGATGAAGCGCTGGGGCTTCGGCGGTCTGCGCGCCACGCACGGCGTGTCGGTCTCGCACCGCTCGCACGGCTCGACCGGCAACCGCCAGGATCCGGGCCGCGTCTTCAAGAACAAGAAGATGGCCGGCCATATGGGCGCGCGCAATCGCACCCAGCAGAATCTCGAGGTCGTGCTGACCGACGTGCCGCGCGGCCTCATCTTCGTGAAGGGCTCGGTGCCCGGTCACAAGGGCGGCTGGCTGATCGTCAAGGATTCGGTCAAGGTCGCGCGCCCGGACGAGGCGCCCTATCCGGCCGGCCTCAAGGAGCTGCTGAAGAAGGCGGACCTTGAAGAAGCGCCGATCGCGGGCATGGTCGACGAGGCCGCCGTCCACGAGATCCCGGCGCTGCCGAGCGACGAGGAAGTCGCGGCGATCGCCGCCGAGCAGGAAGCCGGCGCCGTCGAGGCCCCCGTCGATGAGGCTCCCGCCGCCGAAGAGACTCCGGCCACCGACGAAGCGAAGCCCGAGGGCGACGCGCCGGCGGCCGACGAAAGCAAGGAAGGCTGAACATGAAGGTCAAGGTCCAGACCCTCGACGGCAAGGGCAAGGGCTCCGACCTGGAGCTCAACGAGGCCGTGTTCGGCCTCGAGCCGCGCGCCGACATCCTGCACCGGGTCGTCACCTGGCAGCTCGAGAAGCGCCGCGGCACCGCCCGCGCCGCCCGCGAGCGGTCCGACGTGGCGCGCACCGGCAAGAAGTTCGGCCGGCAGAAGGGCGGCGGCACCGCCCGTCACGGCGATCGGCGCGCCCCGATCTTCATCGGCGGCGGCAAGGCGCACGGCCCGCGCGTGCGCGATTTCGATCCGTCGCTGAACAAGAAGGTCCGCGCGCTCGGCCTGCGCATGGCGCTCTCCGCCAAGGCGAAGGACGGCAATCTGGTCGTGCTCGACAATCTCGATCTCGACGAGGCGAAGACCGCCGCGCTGAAGGCCCGGCTCGACACGCTCGGCCTCGGCAAGACGGCGCTGGTGATCGACGGCGACGCGGTCAATGTCGGCTTCGCCCATGCCTCGGCCAATCTGCGGGAGATCGATCTCCTGCCGGCGGTCGGCGCGAACGTCTACGACATCCTCAATCACGAGACTCTGGTGCTGACCCGCGCCGCGGTCGAGAAGCTGGAGGCCCGGTTCAATGGCTAAGGCGAAGCAGAAAGCGGCGCCGAAGGTCGACATCAATCATTACGATGTCGTCCTCGCCCCCCACATCACCGAGAAGGCGACCCTGCTTTCCGAGCACAATGCGGTCGTCTTCAAGGTCGCGGGCGGCGCCACCAAGCCGCAGATCAAGGCGGCGGTCGAGGCGCTGTTCGGCGTCGGCGTGACCGGCGTCAACACGATCACGTCGAAGGGCAAGACCAAGCGCTGGAAGGGCAAGCCCTACACGCGCTCGGACGTCAAGAAGGCGATCGTCACCCTGAAGGACGGCGATACCATCGACGTCACCACCGGCATCTGAGGCTAGGGCAAGATGGCACTCAAGCAATATAACCCGACGACCCCGTCGCAGCGCGGCCTGATCCTTGTCGACAAGTCGGCGCTCTGGAAGGGCAAGCCGGTCAAGGCGCTGACCGAGGGCAAGCGCAAGACGGGCGGCCGCAACAACAAGGGCCATGTGACCTCGCGCGGCATCGCCGGCGGCCACAAGCAGAAATATCGCGTAATCGACTTCAAGCGCCGCAAGTGGGACCAGCCCGCTACCGTCGAGCGCCTGGAATATGATCCGAACCGGACCGCGTTCATCGCCCTCGTCA
>CAZTPD010000236.1:0-2632 GCA_964614625.1 uncultured Sphingosinicella sp.
GCCGGCTCGTCGCCGACCCAGGCGATCTCGTCCTCGTGGAGATGATAGTCGATCGCCACCGGCTGGACCTTCACGTCCGGCAGCGGCGGGTAGAGCGAGGCGAGCAGGCTGGGGCGGAAGGGCAGGACACCGCGCCCGCCCTCGGTCGTGCCTTCGGGGAACAAAGCCACCGCCCGTCCCTCCGCCAAGGCGGCGCGCAGGGCATCGGCCTGCCCCTTCACGGCGCCCCGCTCGGCCCGGGCGACGAAGATGGTGCGGTTCAAACCGGCGAGCCAGCCGACCAGCGGCCAGCGCGACAGCTCCTCCATCGCCACGAAGGACGCCCCGGCGGCGCTGCCGAGCGCGAGGATGTCGAGCCAGCTTTCATGATTGGAGACGAACAGGGCATTGTTGCCAAGCGGCCGCCCTTCCACCCGCACCCGCAAGCCGGCGCGGCGCCCGGCGAAGCGGAGGAAGCGGCGCGGCCAGGCCGAACCGCCGGTGAGCAGCCGCGCGCCGTAATGGAGCGGCAAGCAGGCGATCAGCCCGGCAAGTATCCCGGCGATGCGGAGCGCGAGGCGCAGGGACGAGCCCTCAATTGTCGCGGGAGACGGCGACGCCGTAGAGTTCCATGCGGTGATCGACGAGGCGGAAGCCGAGCTTCGCGGCGATGCGCCGCTGCAACTCCTCCAGCTCCTCGTCGACGAACTCGATGACATTGCCGGTCTCGACGTCGATCAGGTGATCGTGATGGGTCTCGGCGGCCGCCTCGTAGCGGGCGCGGCCGTCGCCGAAATCGTGGCGCTCCAGGATGCCCGCTTCCTCGAACAGGCGCACCGTGCGGTAGACGGTGGCGATCGAGATGCCGGGATCGATCGCCGCGGCGCGCGCATGGAGCGCCTCGACGTCCGGATGATCCTCGGCCTCGGACAGAACCTGCGCGATGACCTTGCGCTGCTCGGTCAGGCGAAGCCCTTTTTCGGCGCACAGCGCCTCGACGTCGATGGTGCGATTCATGGCCACGCATAGTAGAGCAGAACGCCGCGCGGCGCAAAGCGCCGGCCGCAAAAAAGCGCCGCCCCGGCACGCGGAGCGGCGCATCGTGTCGCGGAACGGCCCGGCGGCGCTATTTGCGCTTGCGCTTGGTGCCGAGACCGATCTTCTTGGCGAGCGCGCGGCGCTGCTCGGCATAATTGGGCGCCACCATCGGATAATCGGCGGCAAGGCCCCACTTCTGCCGATATTCGTCCGGCGTCATGTTGTAATGCGTCATCAGATGCCGCTTCAGCATCTTCAGCTTCTTGCCGTCCTCGAGACAGACGATGTAGTCCGGCTTGATCGACGAGCGGATCGACACCTTCGGCTCGGGCCGGGGCGCCGGCTCCTCCTTGCTGTCGCCGAGCGCGCTGAGAGCGCCGTGGACGTTGTTGATCAGCAACGGAAGGTCGGAGACCGCCACGCTGTTGTTGCTGACATGCGCCGAGACGATGTCGGCGGTTAGGGTGATCAACGTCTCCCCGAAATTGTCCTGATTTTCCATGTTGGGGTACCAACTTTCCTTGTAGCCAGAGGGATCTGTCATTGGCCGTGACAGACCGGAAACCGATAAGTCTTTTGGCGTCATGATGACAAGTTTTAATATTTTACGGGCGGACAATTTCCGGCGACGTCGCCGATGATCTTCGCGAAAGTGAGCGCGTCGAAGCTTCGCCCGTCCGGCCCTTCATAGTAATTCGGGCGGCGGCCCACCAATTCGAAGCCGGCGCTTCGATACAGGGTGACGGCATGATTGCCGTCGCGGACCTCGAGATGGACGCGCGCGGCGCCGCGGCCCCGCGCAAGCGCGTCGAACCGGTCGAGCAGGGCGCGGCCGACCCCCCGGCGCTGCGCCGTCCGGCGCACCGCGAGCAGCAGCAGCTCGGCCTCGTCGGCGGCGATCCGGGCGAGCGCGAAGCCGACCACCGCCCCGGCGTCCTGCGCCAGCGTCAGCCAGACGCCGGGCATCGACAGCAGCCCCGCGCATTGCGACACCGTCCAGGCTTCGCCGAAGCAGGGCTCGAAGCTTTCGTCCATCACCGTCATCACCGCCGGCAGATCGGCGAGCCCGCCTTCCCGGAGCGCGACGGCGGCGGCGGCGCTCATGTCACCGGCCTTTCGGCGCCGCCCCGGACAGGCTTCGCGTCGGGGGCGCGGCCGTAGATCGGGCGCGCCGGCAGATCGCGCAGCGGCGGGGGCAGCAAGGCGGCGTCGGCGGCGCGGGGCAGCGCGTCGCGCCATTCGCCCCGGCCCCGCGCCGCGACCAGCGCCTCGGCGCCGGAGCCGACGACGAGATCGGCCGCGATCGCCGCCGCGGCGGCCTCGGGATCGAGCGAGCGGAGCGCATCGAGAGGCGCGATCGGATCACCGCCGAAGCTTTGCACGAAAAGCTCGCCATGTCCTGCCTGAAGCGCGACCGCGACCGGGGCCGCGCCCGCAGCCGCCGCGAGCAGCGCCGTCGCGCTGTAGCCGGCGAGCGGCACGCCCCAGCCGATGGCGAGGCCGTGCGCCGCCGCGATGCCGACCCGCACGCCGGTGAAGCTGCCCGGGCCGCAATCGACCAGGATCGCGTCCGGGCGGCGCCCGTCCAGGAGATCGGCGATCATCGGCATCAGCC
>CAZTPD010000237.1:0-2631 GCA_964614625.1 uncultured Sphingosinicella sp.
TCACCGCGCTCTACACCGTGCTCGCCGACGGCGACGACACCAACGATCCGATCGTCGACGCCGCCCGGGCGATCGTCGACGGGCATATCATCCTGTCGCGCTCGCTGGCCGAGCAGGGCGTCTATCCGGCGATCGACGTCGGCCGCTCGCTGAGCCGGGTGATGGCCGACATCGCCGCGCGCGACCATGCGGCGGCGGCGGCGGCGCTGCGGCGGCTGTGGTCCACCTATGAGGAGAACCGGGATCTGATCCTGATGGGCGCCTATGCGCCCGGCGGCGATCCGCTGATCGACGAGGCGATCCTGCGCCGTCCCGAGCTGCTCGATTTCCTGCGCCAGGCGCCGGGCGAGCGCGCCTCGTTCGATGAATCGGTCGCGGCGCTGACCGGGATGATGGCGGCATGAACGGCCTCGTCCGCCAGCGCCAGCGCATCGTCCGGGTGCGCAAGATCCAGCACGGCCTCGCCGCCAGCGCGGCGGCCGAGGCGGCCGAGCGCGTCGCGGCGCTGGAGATGAGCGCGGCGCGCCTCGCGCGCATGCGCGGTGAGCTGCGCCCCGCCGAAGGCCCGACGACGGGCGCGGCGCTGGCGCGGCTGGGCGAGCTGGCGATGCGGCTCGACACCGCGCGCCACGGCCTCGCGCCGTCGATCGAAACGGCGCGCGCGCTCGCCGCCTCGCTCAAGGGCGAGCAGCACGCCGCGCGGCGCGACCAGGAAAGCGCCGAGAAACTGGAGCAGGCCGCGATCGGCCTGGCCGAGGAGCTGGCCGAGCGCCGGCTGCAACACACTGCGCGCCGGACCGGCCGCGCCAGCCAGGGAGAACAGGAGTGATGGCATCGGTCCCCAACATGCGCATCGTCCCGCCGCCGGCCGCGCCCGGCGCCGCCGCGCCGATCGAGGGCGAGGGAGGCGACCTGTTCGCCAGCCTGCTGTCGATCGCGCCGGCCGGAGAAACGATCCTCGACGGCCCCGCCGCGCCCGAAGGCGGCGCGGCGCCGGGCTTCGAGGCCCGGCTCGGCCCGGCGACGGTCGATGACGCGCCGGAGTCCGACGCGGAGGGCGCGGCCGCCGATAAGACGACCGACGGCGAGGCGGAAAGCGACGCCGTCATTCTCGCCGCCGCGCCGGTGGCGGACTTCATCCCGATCCTCCAGGCGCAGAGCGCCTATCCGGTCGTGACGGCCGCCGTGCCGCCTTCGCCGGCTCCCACGGAAGCCGCACCTTCGGCGACTCCCGCCGCGCTTGTGCCGCAGAGCCCGGTTCCGTCAGCGGCTCCGGCCGTTGCCGCTGAAGGCGATTCCGCGCCGGGCGACCGGCCGACGCCTTCTCCGACGCCGGCACAGGCCGCGTCCGTGACCGACAAGGACGCGCCCGCCTTGCCCGAGCCGGTCAAGGCGGCGCTGAAGGCGGCGGTGAACAAGGCGGAGGCGAAAGCGCCCGCTCCGGCGCCCGCGCCCGCCTCCGCTCCCGCGCGGCCCGAGACTGAGATCGTCGAGGCCCGGACGGAACCGGCGGCCGATCCGGCGCCCGCCAAGGCGTCCGCCCCGCCGCCCGTGGCGACGGTCAACGCTCCGGCGCAACCGGTCCAGGCGCCGATCGCCGCGCTGACCGACCCGGCCATGTCCGTCGCGCCCGCCGCGCGCGCGTCCGCGCCGGTCCCGCAGCCCGTCGACCAGGCGATCGAGCGCGAACTCGATCTCGCCCATGAAAGCGAGTGGCTGGATCGGCTCGCGCGCGACATCGTGCGGTCCGGCGCGTCCGACGGCCCGATGCGCTTCAAGCTGCACCCCCAGACGCTCGGCCATCTGCGCGTCGAGCTGACGCAGGGCGATCAGGGCGCGAGCGTGCGCCTCACCGTCGAGACCGAGGCGGCGCGCGCGATCATCGCCGACGCCCAGCCCCGGCTGATGCAGGAGGCGCGCGCGCAGGGCGTCCGCATCGCCCATGCCGAGGTCGATCTCGCCGGGACCGGCCATCAGGCCTCCGGCGATCCGCGCCGTCAGGACGACGCGCGCCAGCCCGTCTTCATCCGCACCGCGCGCGGCGCGGGCCTCGATGCCGCCCCGGCGGCCGAGCCCGGGCGCGCGCGTTCCGACCGTTACGCCTGAAGGAGGCGAAAATGAGCGACACGTCCACCCAGACCGCCGAAGCGCCCGCCAAGAAGAAGGGCGGCAAGCTCAAGAAGATCGTCGTCCTGCTGCTGTTGCTGATCGTGGTCGGCGGCGGCGGCGCGGCCGGCGGCCTCTATGCCATGAACGGCACGATCTTCGGCGGCGGCCAGGCCGGCAACGAGGACCCGAACCAGCCCAGGCTGGTGCTGCGCGACGGCGTCACCGCATCGGCGGAAGCGCGCGAGCAGGCGCGCACCGGCCGGGCGGACCCGCGCATCTTCAAGGCCACCTATATTCCGATGGAGGGCGCCTTCACCTCGAACATGCGCGGCGGCGATTCCTTCGTGCAGATCGGCCTCGGCGTTTCCACTTATTATGACGAGCGGGTCGGCCAGCGGCTGGCCACGCACGACATGGCCGTCAGGTCCGCCATCCTGATGGCCCTGTCGGAGCAGGATCCGGTCGCGATCTCCACCGCCGCCGGCAAGGAGGCGCTTAAGGAGGAGTTGCGAAACGCGATAA
>CAZTPD010000238.1:0-2619 GCA_964614625.1 uncultured Sphingosinicella sp.
CCGGCGGCTGCCCTTGCGCGTCCTCCCGGCTCACCGCGGCGGCGAGGCCGTGGAAGGGATTGGGATCCTCGACCGGGAAATCGGAGCCGAAGGCGAGCGGCACGTTATTGGCCAGCATCGAGCGCCAGGCATAGGCGCCGCCCAGCCGCTCCATGCCCATCCGCGCCTCGGCTATCCGCCAGTCGGACGTCTCGTGGACCGGCTGCATCGAGGCGATGATGCCGTGCCGCGCGAAGCGGGCGAGATCGGCGGGATCGACGATCTGGGCATGTTCGATCCGCCAGCGCCGGTCGCCGCCATAGGTCTCGGCCAGCTCCTCGATCGCGCCGAGCAGCTCGGCATTGGCGGCATCGCCGATCGCGTGGACGGCGAGCTGGAAATTGTCCATCGCCGCGCGGCTCATCAGGTTCTTGAGCACGGTGTCGCTCATCAGCGGCAGGCCGCGCTCGCCGGCGGAGTCGCGATAATCGGCCTTGAGCCACGCCCCGCGCGAGCCGAGCGCGCCGTCCAGCATCAGCTTGACGCCCACCATCCGGAGGCGCCCGTCATAGAGCCAGGGCGTGGGCCGGGTGCCGGCCGTGGCGAGCAGGGTTTCGATCCCGGCGGCATAGGAGATGACGCGCACGTTCAAGCGCCCGGCATCGCCGGCGCGGCGCATCACGTTCCAGTCCTCCGCGCCCGTTCCCATGTCGGCCACGGCGGTCAGCCCGTTGGCCAGCAGGATTTCCTGCGCGCGGGCCAGCGCCCGGTCCTGATGGACCGGCAGCGGCGGCGGGACGACGCGGCCGACCAGCGACATCGCGGCATCGACGAAGATGCCGCTGGGCTCCCGTCCCGTCCGCTCGATCCGCCCGCCGGCCGGCGCCTGCGTTCGGGCGGTGACTTCAGCCTCGCGCATCGCGGCGGTGTTGGCCCAGCCGGCATGGCCGTCCACCCGCGCCAGCCAGACCGGCCGGTCCGGCACCACGGCGTCGATGTCGGCGGCGGTCGGGAAACGGCCCAGCCCCCAGCGTTCCTGGTTCCAGCCGCGCCCGACGATCCAGCGCGGGGAGGGATTGGCGGCGGCATAATCGGCGATCCGCCGCTGCGCCTCCTCCAGCGAGTTGGTGTCGGAAAGGTCGAGGCTGAGCGCGCCGAGGCCGAGGCCCATGACATGGCCGTGCGCGTCGATCAGGCCGGGAATGATTGTGCGCCCCTGCCCGTCGAGCAGGTAGCGCGGGCGCTCCGGCCGCCGGTCGCCGCGCTGGAGGAGCTGCTTCACCCGCCCCTCGTCGTCGATCACGATGCCGGTGAAGCGGTGCAGCCGCCCGTCCTCGCGCATCGTATAGCCGTTGATATTGTCCACCAGCGAATCCGCGAGCGCGGGCGCGGCGGCGAGCAGGGCCGCGAGGAGCAGAAGGAGTCGCTTCAAGGTTCGAGCCTCCGGATGAGGGAAGAAGTGTCCTGCCGCGCGCCGCCCAGCGCCTGCACGTCGGCATAGAATTGATCGACCAAAGCGGTGAGCGGCAGGCGGGCGCCGTTGGCGCGGGCTTCCTCCAGCGTCAGGCCCAGATCCTTGCGCATCCAGTCCACCGCGAAGCCGAAATCGAATTCGCCCTTGTCCATCGTCGCCCAGCGATTGTTCATCTGCCAGCTCTGCGCCGCGCCGCCCGACACCGCCTCGAACACCTTGTCGGCGTCGAGCCCGGCGCGGTGGGCGAAGTGGATCGCCTCCGAAAGCCCCTGGACCAGTCCCGCGATGCAGATCTGGTTGACCATCTTGGTGAGCTGCCCCGCGCCCGCCGGCCCGACATGGACGATCCGCGCCGCATAGGCCTGCATCAGCGGCGTCGCGGCGGCCAAGGCCGCGTCCGTGCCGCCGCACATGATCGCAAGTTTGCCGTTTTCCGCCCCGGCCTGCCCGCCCGACACCGGTGCATCGACGACCAGCAATCCGCGGGCCGCGCCGTCCTCCGCCAGCCGCCGCGCGATCCGCGCCGAGACGGTGGTGTGATCGACGAAGACCGCGCCTGGCGTCATCGCGCCGAACGCGCCGTCGGCGCCGAGCGTCACCTGTTCGAGATCGGGGTCCGCGCCGACGCAGGCGATCACCGCGTCCGCGCCCGCCGCCGCCTCGGCCGCGCTGGCGGCCGCCGCGCCGCCATGCGCGGCGACCCAGGCCCGCGCCTTTTCCGGGCTGCGATTGTAGACGATGAGGTCATGTCCCGCCTGCGCGAGATGCCGGGCCATCGGCGCGCCCATGACGCCCAGCCCGAGAAAAGCGATCCGTGCCATGCCAGCGGCGATAAGGCCTGTTTGCCGTGTGCGCCAGATGGTCTAGGTCTGGCGCATGGCCAGCCCCGCGCGCGAGACGAACGCGACAGTGACCCTGAAGGACATCGAGGCCGCCGCAGCGCGGATCGCGGGCGCCGTCGTGCGCACGCCGACCATGCGCAGCGCCGTCCTGTCCGAGCGCACCGGCGCGGAGGTTTTCCTCAAGTTCGAGAATCTCCAGCATACCGGCGCCTACAAGGAGCGCGGCGCGCTCAACAAATTGCTGCTGCTCGATCCGGAGACGCGCGCGCGCGGCGTGATCGCCGCCTCGGCCGGCAATCATGCCCAGGCGGTCGCCTGGCATGC
>CAZTPD010000239.1:0-2613 GCA_964614625.1 uncultured Sphingosinicella sp.
CCGTAGATCGCCTCCATGATCCGGTTCTCGAAATAGGAGGTGAAGCCCTCGTTCAGCCAGCCGTCCGGCCAGGTCGCGTTGGTGACGAGATTGCCCGACCACGAATGCGCCAGCTCGTGCGCGACGAGGCCGACCAGGCTGCGGTCGCCCGCGATGAAGGTCGGCGTCAGGAAGGTGAGCGTCGGATTCTCCATGCCCCCATAAGGGAAGCTCGGCGGCAGCACGATCACGTCGAACCGCCCCCAGCGATAGGGGCCGTAGAGCCGCTCCGCCGCCTCGACCATCGCCTCGGTGTCGGCCAGCTCCGCCGCCGCCCGGTCGAGCATCTCCGGCTCGCTCCACACGCCGGTGCGCGCGCCCAGCTCGCGAAAGGCGATGTCGCCCGCCGCGATCGCGATCAGATAGGGCGCGACCGGGTTGTTCATCCGGAAGCGATAGGCGCGCCGCCCCTCCCCGGCCGGCTCGCCCTCGGGGGTCAGCCGCTCGCCCGACATGACGACCTTGAGCGGCTCCGGCGCGGTGATCCGGGCTTCCCAGGTCTGGCGGATGCCGGGGCTGTCCTGGGTCGGGATCCAGGTCCGGTTGAGGATCGCCTGCCCCTGGCTGAACAGATAGGGATGCCGCCCGCCCGCCGTCTGCGCGGGCGTCAGCCATTGCAGCGCCTCGGCGTCGGCCCCGCTCGCATAGCGGATCGCGACCCGCGCCGGCGCCCCGCTCTCGCCGAACCGGATGGTGAGCGGCTGCCCCTTCTCCGGGTCGTTCGCGCCCAGCTCATACTCAAGCGCCCGGCCGTCTCCGTCGGCCACGCTCTCGATCTCCAGCCCCTTGGCGTCGAGCACGATCTCGCCCGCCCCCTCCGCCGCCTGGACGTCCAGCGTCGCGGTCCCGCGCATCCTGCGCGCCTCGAAATCCGCGTCGAGATCGAGCGCGACATGCGTCACCCGCGCCACCTCCGGCCGGGCATAGGTGGAGGCGTCCACCGCATCCTCGCCGGTCAGCACCGGCGCCACCATCCGCTCGCCCGCCGCCGCCGCATTCTGCTGATTCCCGTCCGGCACCGAACAGGCGGCGAGGGCAAGGGTGAAGGCGGCAAGAATCAGGCGGCGCATCGGCGGACTCCGGAACGGGAAGAAGGAGGGCATGGCTAGCCCAACGCACGCCGCGAGGGAAGGTTCGCGCCCTTCACCTCACTCCCCCCATCCGCAGCGCCACGATGAAGGCCTTCCTCCCGACGAAGCGAAATTTTCCTCAGGGATATTCCTGCCGGGCGTGGACGACATTCACGATCTCCACCGCCTCGGTCGTCACGCGATAGACGATGATGTAATTGGGATGCACCACGGCCTCGCGCGTTCCCTTCACGCGCCCCGGGCGATAAAGCTTGGGATGTTGCGGCAAGGCATCCGCGCAGGTTTCGATCGCGGCGAGCAGGCGCTCGGCGGCGGCGACATTGCGTTCGGCGATGTAATTGAAGATCGCGGAGGCGTCGGCGCGGGCAGTGTCGCGCCAGATCAGCGTCAGCACGATCGCTTTTGTTTCGCCTTGGCGATGATGTCCCGCATTTCCGCCATCACTTGCGCATGCGGCACCGGCGGCCGCCCGTCCGCCAGCGATGCCGCGACCTTCTCCTTCAGCCAGCGCTCATAGGCGGCGGCTTTCTCTTCGGTCTCGAACTCCGACACGATCGGCGATTGCGCGTTCATGCGGTGAATCTACACCAAAAGCCGCACCATCGCAAAACGCGCCTTATTCTTCCCCCATCCTGAGCGCCGCGATGAACGCCTCCTGCGGGATGCTCACGGAGCCATATTCCCGCATGCGCTTCTTCCCCTCTTTCTGCTTCTCCAGCAGCTTGCGCTTGCGCGAGATGTCACCGCCATAGCATTTCGCCGTCACGTCCTTGCGCAGCGCGGCGATCGTCTCGCGGGCGATCACCTTGCCGCCGATCGCGGCCTGGATCGGGATCTTGAAGAGGTGGCGGGGGATCAGATCCTTGAGCCGCTCGCACAATTGACGCCCGCGCGCTTCGGCGGCGCCCCGGTGGACGATCATGGAGAGCGCGTCGACCGGCTCGCCGTTCACCAGGATGTTCATCTTGACGAGGTCGCCCTCTCTGGTCCCGATCTGGTGATAGTCGAAGCTGGCATAGCCCCGGCTGATCGATTTCAGCCGGTCGTAGAAGTCGAACACGACCTCGTTCAAGGGCAGCTCGTAGGTGAGCTGGGCGCGGCCGGCGACGTAGGTGAGGTTCTTCTGGATGCCGCGCCGGTCCTGGCAGAGCTTCAGGATCGGCCCCAGATAATCGTCGGGCACGTAGATCACCGCCTCGATCCACGGCTCCTCGACCGTGACGATATGATTGGCCTCGGGCCAGTCGGCGGGGTTGTGGACCTCCCGGCGCGCGCCGTCGGTCAGCGTCACGTCGTAGACGACGGATGGCGCGGTGGTGATGAGGTCCAGATCATATTCGCGGGTCAGCCGCTCCTGGATGATCTCGAGGTGGAGCAGGCCGAGGAAGCCGCAGCGGAAGCCGAAGCCCAATGCCGCGCTCGTCTCCATCTCGTAGGAGAAGCTGGCGTCGTTGAGGCGCAGCTTGGCGATGCTCTCGCGCAG
>CAZTPD010000240.1:0-2586 GCA_964614625.1 uncultured Sphingosinicella sp.
TGCTCGGCGAGGAGGACGATGTGCTGCTCGCCACCCGCCAGGGCAAGGCGATCCGTTTCCGGGGCGACGATGTGCGCGAATTCCAGAGCCGCAATTCGACCGGGGTGCGCGGCATCCGTCTCGCCAACGAGGGTGACGAGGTGATCTCGCTCTCGATCCTTCACCGCGGCGGGATGCAGAACCAGGAAGAACGCGAGGACTATCTGCGTTTCGCGCCCTGGAAGGCGGAGAAGGACGGCGCGCCCGAAATGGCGGCCGAACGCTTCGCCGAACTTGCGGCGCGCGAGCAGTTCATTCTCACCGTCTGCGCCAACGGCTATGGCAAGCTGTCCTCGGCCTACGAATATCGCCGCACCGGGCGCGGCGGCCAGGGCATCACCAATATCGACAATATCCGCCGCAACGGCCCCGTCGTCGCCAGCTTCCCGGCGACGCAGGCCGATCAGCTCATGCTGGTCACCGATCAGGCCAAGCTGATCCGCATGGGGCTCGAAAGCCTGCGCGTGATCGGCCGGGGCAGCGCCGGCGTGCGCCTGTTCAACGTCGCCGACAACGAACATGTCGTCAGCGCGGCGCGGATCGAAGAGGGCGACGAGGCGGACGGCGAAGGCGAGGGTGAAAACCCCGAAGCCGGCGCGGCAACCGCCGGCGAGCAGGAATAACCCCTTCCCCGTCACCCCAGCGAAGGCTGGGGTCCATACGGAGTCAGCATGGACCCCAGCCTTCGCTGGGGTGACGGGAGGATTAAAACCCCACGCGGCGCTTAGGGATAAAGGTCCACCACCTCCGCCCCCGGCATCACCGCCTCGCGCAGCAGGGTCCGGTGGCAATGCGCCGGATCGCGCTCGAAGCAGAGCAGCGCCGAGGGCTTCTCCTCGGCCAGCGCGATCATCCGCGCCGCGTCCGCGCCCGCCTCGGGCGTCTCGAGCTGGGCGGCATAGACCCGCGCCATTTCCTCGAACCGGTGCTTGCGCGCCGCCTCGCGCCCGGCCGGCGGGGTGCCGAGCGCCTTGAGCAGCACATAGTCGATCCCGGCCTCCTTGAGCCCCGCCGCGAGCACATTCTTCGAAAAGCCCGGCTTGCGCGACAACGGCACCGCCCGCACGTCGATCACCCGCTCGACGCCCGCCGCCTTGAGCGCCGCGATCAGCTCCGGCTGCGTCGCGCCCTCATAACCGATGGTGTAGATGCGCCTGGCGATCATCCTCGATGCTCCCGTGGCAGACCGCCTCGATGTTCAGCCCGTCCGGGTCGAGCACGAAGGCGGCGTAGTAATTAGGCCCATAGTGCGGGCGCGGCCCCGGCGCGCCATGATCGCGCCCGCCCGCCGCGAGCGCCGCCGCGTGAAAGGCGTCCACCTGCTCGCGCGTCTCCGCCCGGAAGGCGACATGCGTCCCCTCGCCCACTTTCTCATTGTCGCCGATCCAGAAGAAGGGGTCGCCCGGCGTACCGAAACCATGCGCGGTCCCGCCGCTGCCGGTCTCTTCGGCCGGGACGGTCATGACGAGCGAAAGGCCCAGCGGGGCGAGCGCCTGTTCGTAGAAAGCGCGCGACCGCTCCGCGTCCGCGACTGCGAAGCCGACATGATCGAGCATCACCGTCTCCCATTTCGTCATTCCGGCGAAATTGACCAGGATCGTCATGTCCTCCGGACATGACTGCGGAGTGCGGGGCACTCCGCACCAAGTCAATGGAATCCACCTGTCTTTTCAAACGCCGGAGAAGGCACGAAGGTGGATTCCGGCTTTCGCCGGAATGACGATTGTGTTTTGGCCGCTCGCATGTCTCATCAGGTTCACATCATCGGCGGCGGGCTCGCCGGGTCCGAAGCCGCATGGCAGCTCGCGCAAGCCGGCGTGAAGGTCCGCCTTTCCGAAATGCGCGGGAGCGGCGAGATGACGCCGGCCCACCACACCGACGGCCTCGCCGAGCTGGTCTGCTCCAACAGCTTCCGCTCCGACGATGCCGAGAACAACGCGGTCGGCCTGCTCCATGCCGAGATGCGCGCTTTGGGTTCGATCATCATGGATTGCGGCAATGCCCATCGCGTCCCCGCCGGCTCGGCACTGGCCGTGGACCGCGACGGCTTCTCGGCAGCCGTCACCGAGCGCCTCGCCGCCCAGCCCAATGTCGAGATCGTCCGCGAGCGGGTGGATGCCCTTCCCGCCGCCGGCCTGACCATCGTCGCCACCGGCCCGCTCACCGCCGCGAAGCTGGCCGCTTCGATCGGCGGCGCCACGGGCGCCGACGCCCTCGCCTTCTTCGACGCGATTGCCCCCATCGTCCATCACGACACGATCGACATGGACGTCTGCTGGAAAGCCAGCCGCTGGGACAAGGGCGAGGCCGACTACATCAACTGCCCGATGACGAAGGAGCAGTATCTCGCCTTCCACCAGGGCCTGATCGACGGCGAGAAGACCGAGTTCAAGGAGTGGGAGAAGGACACGCCTTATTTCGAGGGCTGCATGCCGATCGAGGTGATGGCCGAGCGCGGGGTCGATACGCTCCGCTACGGCCCGATGAAGCCCGTCGGCCTCGACGATCCGCGCACCGGCCGCTGGCCTTATGCGGTCGTCCAGCTTC
>CAZTPD010000241.1:0-2583 GCA_964614625.1 uncultured Sphingosinicella sp.
GTCGAGCGCGGCGCCAATTACGGCTATCCGACCGTCTCCAACGGCGATCATTATGACGGCCGCCCGATCCCCAACCACGACACACGGCCCGAGTTCAACGCGCCGAAGGTCACCTGGACGCCGGTCATCTCGCCCTCCAGCCTGATCTTCTATTCGGGCGACATGTTCCCCGATTGGCGCGGCAGCGCGTTCATCGGGGGCCTGTCCAGCCGGTCGCTGGTCCGCGTCACCTTCGACGGCGACAATGCCCGCGAGGCCGAGCGGTTCGACATGGGCCAGCGCATCCGCGAGGTGGAGCAGGGGCCGGACGGCTCCCTCTACCTCCTCGAGGACCAGCGCGAAGGCTCGGGCGGGCGGCTGCTGAGGCTGATTCCGGCCTCCTAGGCCAGCCGCTGGAAGGCGATCACGACCGTCGCGATGATCGCGGCCAGGGCGATGAGGCTCAGGGTGATGAACGGCCGGTAGATGCGGCCGGTCGCGATCTGGACCGCGCCGTTCGCCGCGCTGACCAGGCCGAGCGCGAGGATCGCCCAGAACATCCAGAGGATCGCCTGCGCCTGATCGGCGGTGCCGTCGAAGCGGTTGCCTTCCAGCGTGGTCTCGCCCGGCTGGGCGAGGGATGGCCCCATATACCAGAGGATCGATCCCATCATCCCGATGAGCAGTAGCCCCGCGATCAGCGAGGCCCAGCCGCGCAGTCCGGATTCGCGCACATGCCGCATCGGCCCGCCGCATTTGGGGCAGGTCTCGGTCCTGCCCTCGACGGTCTTGCCGCAGGCGGTGTCGAGGCAGGTATAGACGGATCCGGCCATGATCGTTTCCCCCGAAACGTCGTTGCGCCCGCAAGCATAGCCCGTCCGCTCAGACGCGGCGATAGCGGAAATACCAGACCTCGCGGCCCTCGCGCCGCGCCTTGGCCTCGTAGCGCGTCTCCGGCCAGCCGCCGGGGCGGATGAGGAAACCCCGCGCGCTTTCCGCCAGCCATTCGAAGTCGCGCCGGCCGTTCATGACCATCATCGCCCAGCGGCAATAGGTCGGATCGTCGGTGCCGAGCCGGAACTCGCCGCCGCTCTGCAATTTGGCCGCGATCAGGTCGAGCGGGCCGGGATTGACCATGCGGCGCTTGGCGTGCCGCGCCTTGGGCCAGGGATCGGGATGGAGCAGATAGACGAAGCGTAAGCTCGCGTCCGGCAGCCGCGCCAGCACCTCCAGCGCATCGCCCATATGGAGGCGGACATTGGCGAGGCGCTTGTCGCGGATATGGCCCAGCGCGGCAGCGACGCCGTTGAGGAACGGCTCGCAGCCGATGAAGCCGTGATCGGGCAGCAGGTCGGCGCGATAGGCCAGATGCTCGCCGCCGCCGAAGCCGATCTCGAAATGGAGCGGGCGGTCATCGCCGAACAGCCCGGCCGCGCTGATCGGCCCCTCGTCCGGCACGCTGAGCGCGGGCAGCAGCTCCTCGACCAGCGCCGCCTGCCCCTGGCGGAGCGGGCGGCCCTTGGAGCGGCCGTAGAGGCGTCGGATGGTCGTGGGGTCGTTCATGGTCCGGTCGGTGCCGCGCTGCTATCCTGCCTGCCATGAGACTCGCAAGCTGTATCGCCGCGATCATGTGCGCGGCCGCGTCGCCCGCTTTGGCCACCGGCGCCATGCTCTGCCGTCCGTCCGCCGACGCGGCTGACGGCCCGGCCCTGGCGCTCGTCGTCGGCCGGGGCGACGCCACCGCGATCCTCCAGGCGCGTCTGACCCATGGTAACGACGGCTTCGTCACCGGGGCGGACGGCGCATCGCCGGTCGTCTCGCAGGCGTGGATCGACGAGGATCTGCTGAAGGTCGACATCGTCGATGCCAATGCCGAGACCCGCATCGCCCGTCTCGACGCCCGGCGGGCCGGGACGGGCTATGCCGGCATCCTCATCCTGCGCGGACGGCAATGGCGGGTGCGCTGCCGGGAAAGCGGTTAGGGCCACGGGGGGTGAATTTCCCCGGCGGGCGCGTTAGGGTGACCCATCCCCAAATCATCACTTGAAGGAGGCTCACATCGCCGACCTGATCGGAATGACCATCACCGACCAAGCCTGGCTGCAAACCCTGATCTCGCTGTCCGTGCTGATCCTGATCGCCTGGATCGGCAACTGGATCGCCAAGAAGATCGTCCTCAAGATCATCGGCCGCCTGATCGCCCATTCGCCGATCGGCGAGGAAGCGGGCGCCGTCACCCGGATCGTGAAGCGGCTGGCGAATCTGGTTCCTACCCTCATCGTCAGCACCGGCATTCTCGCGGTCCCGCATCTGCCCGGCTGGGCGCCGGTGCTGGTCCGCAACGTCGCGACCGGCTTCGCGATCCTCACCATCGCGCTGGCGATCGGCGCCGCGATGGATCTGGGCAATCATATCTATGCCCGCCGTCCGGACGCGGGGTCACGGCCGATCAAGGGCTATGTGCAGGTCGGCAAGATCGTCATCTTCTGCGCCGCCGCGATCCTGATCGTCGCCGCCTTGATCGATCGATCGCCGATCCTGCTGCTCTCCGGCCTCGGCGCGATGGCGGCGGTGCTGATGCTGGTGTTCAAGGACACGATCCTG
>CAZTPD010000242.1:0-2563 GCA_964614625.1 uncultured Sphingosinicella sp.
GCGTTCAGCCTTTCTTCATGGCCCGCGCCCGACTAACGCATGTCGCGGGGGGTGTTGCGTATGGCTTGGTATCGGCTGATCGTCGTCGCGGTGCTGATGGCGTGGGTTGCGCCGGCATCGGCATGGCAGGGGAATGACGCACGGGCGCCGGCCGCCATCGCCAGCGGGCAGACCGTTTCCGGCGAGCTGGCGGACAGCGACACGCGGCGGCGCTCCGGCAAATATGAGGATGTCTATGTCCTCCAGGGGCGGCGCGGGCAGCGCGTCGATCTGCGCCTTTCCTCCTCCGATTTCGATTCCTTCCTGGTCGTCACCGGGCCGGACGGCTTCAACCTCGTCAACGATGACGCGGAGGGCGGCGAGGGGCTGGACAGCCGGCTCGTCGTCGAGCTGCCGTCCGACGGCGCCTATCGCGTCGCGGTGACCTCCTACCGGCCGGGCGAGACGGGCGCCTACCGCCTGTCCGCCGCCGCGCCGCCGGCCGGCGCCGAGGTGACGCGGCCCGCGCCGGCGGAGGCGATCGCGCTGGGCGCGAGCGTCGCCGGCCGTCTCGAAGCGCGCGACGGGCGGCGGGGCGCGGACCGCTATGCCGACCATTACCGCTTCACCGCCCGGCGCGGCGAGCGGGTGCGGATCGAGCTGCGCTCGGCCAAGTTCGACACCTGGCTGGCGCTGCGCCATCCGGACGGCACCGAGGACGTCAATGACGATGCCGAGTTCGACGGATCGCGATCGACCGACAGCCGGGTCGATGTCGTGCTGCCCGAGGACGGCGAATATGTGATCGTGGCGAGCAGCTTCGCGCCGCGCGCGGCGGGGGAATACCATTTGTCGCTGGCGCGCAGCCCGGGCCTGCCGCGCCAGGCGAACGTGCCGGGCGGGCCGCGTGTGATCGCGCTGCTGGTCGGCGTTTCGGACTATGGCGGGCGCACGTCCAACCTGCCGAACACGGACGACGATGCGACCGAGCTTTATGCGGGGCTGCGGGAAGCGGGCCTGCTCCATCCGGCGAGCGTCGCGCTGACCAACGCGCAGGCGACGCGCAAGGGCGTCTCCGACGCCTTCCGGCGCATCGCGGCGGCGGCCGGGCCGGACGATCTGTTCTTGTTCCTCTTCTCCGGCCATGGCGACCAGATCGACGTGGGCGTCAGCGCCGCCGAGCTGGACGGGCGCGCCGAGACGATCGAGCTCTACGACGCGGCGATGCGGGACAGCGAGCTGACCCCGCTCTTCGCGGACGTGCGGGCGCGCATGTCCCTGCTGGTGATCGACGCCTGCTATGCGGGCGGCTTCCGCAGCCTGGTCGACCGGCCGAACGTGGTCGGCATGTTCAGCTCCGAGGAGGATCTGACCAGCCTCGTCGCCAGCCGCTTCCGGGCCGGCGGCTTCCTCTCCTATTTCCTGCGCGCGGGCCTCACCGGCGAGGCGGACGACGACGGCGACGGGATCGTGACGGCGGGCGAGCTGTCCACCTATGTCCGCCGCCGGTTCCGCGTGGAGGGCGACATCCCCGCGACCACGCGGGAGGACGAGCGCAATTACCAGAACCTGCTGATCGAGCGCGGCGGCGTCCATATCGACGACGTGATCGTCCGGTTGGGCCGGGCGGCGAACTGAGCAGGCCGAACCCGCAATACCCCGTCATTGCGAGCGAAGCGAAGCAATCCAGTACGGTCTCCGAGACCCGCTGGATTGCCGCGTCGCTGCGCTCCTCGCAATGACGGTTCAGTCCAAAGAGATTACCTCAATCCCCGACGTGCTCGGGCTTGCCCTTGCGACTGGTGGAGGCGAGTTCCTCCAGCTCCTTCTCGGTCATCGATTCGACCATGGACTTCGACGCGCCCTTGAGCTTGCTTTTGGGCGTGTCGCCGCGCTTGGCGGACAAGGCGGCGCCGGCGGCCTTCTGCTGGGCGGCGGACTTGGCGGGCATGGGCTTTCTCCTTCGGGCGGAGAAAACGAGCGGCGCGGCGCGCCCGTTCCACTCAGGCCAGCTCGGACAGGCCGAGCAGGTCGAGCAAGGCGCCGCGCGCCGTGGCCGCGCGCGCCCATAAGGCGGGATCGGCGAGATCGCCGGGCGCGATCGCTTCGGGCCAGGTTTCGGCGATCACGGCAGCAATGGCATCCAGCTTCGCCTCGTCCGTCAGAAAGCGCGGATCGACCGTCGCCGGATCGGCGACGACGCGCAGGCGCAGGCAGGCTGGGCCGCCGCCATTGGCCATGGACTGGCGCACATCGACGATCGCGAGCCGGCGGATCGGGCCGTTGCCGGCGGCCATCGCCTCCAGCCAGGCCCAGACGCGCGGCGTCTCGCGCGCTTCCTCGGGGAGGACCAGCGCCATCCCGCCTTCGGGCAGGGTCACGAGCTGGGCGTTGAAGAGATAGGATTTCACCGCATCTTCGAGGCTGACCAGATCGGCCGGCACCTCGACGATCTCGACCTCAGGCAGCAGGCGGCGCAGATCGGCGTAGAAGGCGTCCTTGTCCGCGAAGGCCTGTTCGTGGGCGAAGAGCACATGTTCGTTGGCGACCGCGACCACATCGTTGTGGAAGGCGCCGGCGGCGA
>CAZTPD010000243.1:0-2547 GCA_964614625.1 uncultured Sphingosinicella sp.
TGATCTTCTTCATCGCGGTGGACATTTCCTGGTGCATCTTGAGCAGCCGGTTCACTTCCTGCACCGTGGTGCCCGAGCCCTTGGCCACCCGGATCTTGCGCTTGGCGTTCATCAGAGCGGGCTTGGCCCGCTCCTTGGGCGTCATCGAGCTGATGATCGCGTCGAGCCGGCCGAGCACATTGCCCTCCAGCACGCCGCTCGCGTTCATCTGGTTCTTGATCTTGCCCATGCCGGGCATCATCGAGGCGAGCGCGCCGAGCCCGCCCATGCGCTGCATCTGCTGGAGCTGGGAACGCAGATCGTTGAGGTCGAACTGGCCCTTCGCCATCTTCGCGGCGAGCGCCTCGGCCTCCTCGACCTGGATCGTCTCCTGGGCGCGCTCGACGAGCGAGACGACGTCGCCCATGCCGAGGATGCGGCCCGCCACCCGCTCAGGGTGGAAGGCCTCGATCTTGTCGAGCCCCTCGCCGACACCGGCATATTTGATCGGCTTGCCGGTGACGGCGCGCATCGACAGCGCCGCGCCGCCGCGCGCATCGCCGTCCATCCGGGTGAGGACAACGCCGGTGAGGTCGATCTGGTCCGAGAAGCTCTTGGCGACATTGACCGCGTCCTGGCCGGTCATCGCGTCGGCGACGAGCAGCACCTCCTGCGGCTGCGAGACTTCGGCGACCGCCTTCATCTCGTCCATCAGCGCCTGATCGACATGGAGGCGGCCCGCCGTGTCGAGCATCAGCACGTCATAGCCCTGCAGCTTCGCCGCGTTGAGCGCGCGCCGGGCGATCTCGACCGGCGGCTGGCCGGCGACGATCGGCAGGGTGGCCACCTCGGTCTGGCGGCCGAGCACCGCGAGCTGCTCCTGCGCCGCCGGGCGGTTGACGTCCAGCGAGGCCATCAAGACCTTCTTGCGGTCCTTCTCGGTCAGGCGCTTGGCGATCTTGGCCGTGCTGGTCGTCTTGCCCGAACCCTGGAGGCCGACCATCATCACCACGGCGGGCGGCGAGACGGCGAGGCTCAGCCCCTCCTCCTCGCTGCCCAGCATCTCGACCAGCGCGTCATGGACGATCTTGACGACCTGCTGGCCGGGCGTGACCGAACGCAGCACCTGCTGGCCGACCGCCTGCTCCGTCGCCTTGTCGACGAACTCGCGGACCACGGGGAGCGCGACATCGGCCTCGAGCAAAGCGATCCGCACCTCGCGCATCGCGCCGCGCACATCCTCCTCGTTGAGCGCGCCGCGGCCGCGCAGCCGGTCGAACACGCCGGACAGGCGATCTCCCAGGCTTTCGAACATGCGCGCGCTCCTCAAGTCCGGCGCCAAACGCGAAAACGCCGGCGGGCGAAACCTCGCCGGCCAGCGTGCGCGCGTGGCGCTTCAATTCTCACCCCGATCGGGATGCGAGGCGCATAGCGCCCCGGATGGCGGAAGGCAAGGTGGACTTGGACGCCCCCCGTCCCTAGATCGCGCCTCACATGACGCGCTTTCACAAGATGCACGGCCTCGGCAACGACTTCGTCGTCATCGACGCGCGCGCCGACGACAACCGGGGCGCGGCGGCGATGGACGCGACCCGCGCGCGGGCGATCGCCGACCGGCGCACCGGCATCGGCTGCGATCAGGTGATCGTGCTGGAGCCGTCGGACGTGGCGGACGTCAGGATGCGCATCTGGAACGCCGACGGCGGCGAAGTCGAATCCTGCGGCAACGCGACGCGCTGCGTCGTGCGGCTCGAAGGCCGCGACGTGACGATCGAGACGAAGGGCGGCCTGCTGGAGGGCCGGCTGGACGGCGACGGCGCGACCATCGACATGGGCGCGCCCCGCTTCGGCTGGGAGGACATCCCCCTCGCCTATTCGCTCGACACGGCCGAGCTGCCGGTCGCCTGGGAGGAGCTGGACGCGCCCGTCGCGGTCAATGTCGGCAATCCGCACGCGGTCTTCTTCGTGGACGATGCCGATGCGGTCGATCTGGAGCGGCTGGGGCCGATCATCGAGCATGATCCGCTTTTCCCGGAGCGGGTGAACGTCAACGTCGCCTCCCGTGAGGGCGAGGCCCTGCGGCTGCGCGTCTGGGAGCGCGGCGCGGGCCTCACCCGGGCCTGCGGCACCGGCGCGTGCGCCACGGCGGTGGCGGCGATCCGGCGCGGCCTGGCCACGAGCCCGGTCGAGGTGCGGCTGCCCGGCGGCGCGCTGACGATCGAATGGGCGCCCGACGGCACGATCCGTATGACCGGCCCCGCCACCCATGTATTCAGCGGCGAGGCCGATCTGTGAGCGGTCCCCTCGACTGCGCTCGGGACGGACCGGACGTCATCACCCTGGGCTGCCGCCTCAACGCCGCCGAAAGCGCGGCGATGCGCGCGCTGGCCGCCGACGCCGACGATCTCGTCATCGTCAACAGCTGCGCCGTCACCAACGAGGCCGTGCGCCGGACCCGTCAGGCGATCCGCCGGGCGAAGCGCGCGCGGCCGGATGCGCGGATTTTCGTCACCGGCTGCGCCGCGCAGGTGGAGCCGGAGACCTTCGCGGCCATGCCCGAGGTCGACC
>CAZTPD010000244.1:0-2517 GCA_964614625.1 uncultured Sphingosinicella sp.
CCCTATTTCTTCGGCCAGTGCTTGTCCGCCTCGACGCCGCCGATGGCGAACAGATATTCCTTCCCGTCGTTCACGCTGATCGCATATTTTCGCGCGCTCGTCCTGCTGTAGCTGATCCCGCCGCCGAGATTGGCGACATTGTCCGCCTTCGCCTGGAAGTCCGCCGTGAAATCCGCCCGCGATTCGACCTCGAGCGTCAGATTGGTGACGATCACGATCTGACTCACCAACATGTTGCCCTTGCTGCGCAGGATGCCGTCATAGGCGGCGGGGTTCTTCTTGAACTCCTTGTAGGCGGCGGGGATGTAGTTGCTCGGAATATAATATTTCCGGGAGCCCGCCCCCATCGTCACGTTGACGGTCTTGAGCCGGCCGTAATCGACCTCGACGCCGGCCGAGACGGGCGCGCCGGGAAAGGCCCCGCTGGCCTTCACGCCGGCCTTCGACTCGACCTTGTATTCGTGGGTGAAGCCGGCGAGATCGGCATAGGTGACGAGCTCGCGCCCTTCCCAGCCCGGCAGGGCCTGCGCGCTGCTCAGGAAATATTCCGGCATCCAGCTATGTTCGAGGCCCGGCGCGATCTTTGTGCCCAGGAAGCCGTAGACGATCTGGTCGACGAACGAGCCGAGCAGGCGGCGCGGCGGCGAACCGGGCGAGGCTTCCTGAAGTATCTTGAGGAAGAAGAGCCTCCCCAGTCCTTTGACCTCACCCCGAGAAAAGTAATAATCCCCACGAGACATGTCCCCCTCCCATGTAAAATGGCGGCGGGATCGTCGTTCATCGCAAGCAAAGAGTCAAAGTCTAACCGGTCCACAATAGCACCAATTCACGGTCCCGCGCGCGGCGGGGGCGCGCGGATCAGGCCGCCGTCACGATCTCGGGCGCGTTGGTCACGGGAAAGTTCACCGAGCGCGCGATGAAGCAGACGTCATGGGCGTCGTGATGGAGCGCCAGCGCCTTCGCGGCATCGCCCGCCGCGATCGTCACCCGGGGCCGCAGCACCACGCTCTCGAACCGGCCGGCGCCGCCCGGCTCCTCGACCATCACGCCTTCGGCCGCGTCCTCATAGGCGGTCACGACGATGCCCGCCGTCGCGCAGAGATGCAGATAGGCGAGCTGGTGGCAGGCCGACAGCGCCGCGACCAGCAGCTCCTCGGGATTCCACCGCGCCGGATCGCCCCGGAAATGCGGGTCCGAGGAACCGGGAATGTCCGGCTTGCCCGGCGCGCCCAGCACATGCGCGCGGCCATAAGCGCGGTAGGACGAGGTGCCGCTCCCCTCATTGCCCGCCCAGTCGAGACGGACCCGATAGCGATGCTCCCTGCCCATGCCTGCTCCTTAAAGCCCGCTTTGTTCAGATTGAACCGTCACCCCAGCGAAGGATTCAATCAGCGGACCGACTCTAACCGCGCGCCCGTGCCTCGCGGATCGCGTCCCTTAAGGTCTCGTAGCCGACCGCGCCTTCGAGCACGCGGTCCCCGATCACGAAGGTCGGCGTGCCGGTGGCGCCGACGGCGCGGCCCAGCTCGAAATTGCGCTGCAATTCGGTGCGCGCCTCCACGTCGAGCGTGGCGGGGGCGAGGCCGAGCGACCGGCCGGCGGCGGCGATCGTCGCCTCGGTCGGGCGGCCGGCGGCGAACAGCCGGTCATGGAAGGACCGGAACTGCCCGGCGCGCGCGGCGGCGAGGCTCGCGGCGGCGGCCTGCTCGCTCGCCGGGCCGAGCACCGGATAGTCGCGCCACACCACCTTCAAGCGCGCATCCTCGCGCAGCAGCCGCTCCACGTCGGGATTGGCGGCGCGGCAATAACCGCAGGCATAATCGAAGAACTGGACGAGCACGACGTCGCCGTCCTCCGCCCCCGCCCAGGCGCCGTGATAGGGCGTCTCCAGCGCGGCGCGATTTTCGGAAACCGCCGTCATGGCCTGGCGCTGGCGCAGCCGCTCCATAGCCTCGGGCAATATCTCGCCGTTGTTCAGGATATAGTCGCGCACGACCTGCTCGGTGGCGGCCCGGTCGGGCGACCGGAAGCCGTACCAGCCCGCGACCGCGACCGCGCCGACCAGCAGCCCGGCGAGGCCCGCGACGAGGCCGAGCCTCCAGCCCCCCGACGATTCCGCCATCAGCGCCGGTTCCGCCGCAGCCGCTCGACCGCGGTGCGCGAGACCATCGCGATGTCCTGGGCGCGCAGCCAGTCGGCGGTGCCGACCTGGAGGCCCATCATCGCCTGCTCGGCATTGGGCAAAGCGAGCTGCGGCTGGCCGGTGAGGCTGTAGCGTTCGGCGGTGGCGAGCGCGGCGCGCGGCTGATCACCTTCGCGGTCGTAGATGATGCCGAGCTGATACCAGGCGAAGGGATTGGAATTGTCGCGCTGGACGGCGATCCGCAGGATCCGCCGCGCTTCCTCGAAATTCTGCGGATCCTCTGTCGCGATCAAAGCGTGGCCGAGCAGCGCGCCGATCAGCGGCTGATCGGGCGCGCGCGCCACCGCCTCGCGCAGCGAGGCGAGCGCCTCCTG